>CAYZXQ010000038.1:0-21815 GCA_964482465.1 uncultured Nigerium sp.
TCGGTGTCGACCTTGTCGGTGGACACCTCCACCAGCGGCTCGTCGACCGCGACGGTGTCGCCGACCTGCTTCAACCAGCGGGAGATCGTGCCCTCGGTGACGCTCTCACCCAGCGCGGGCAGCACGACCTCGGTGCCCTGCGCGGGCAGCACGACCTCGGTGCCCTGCGCGGGCGCCGCCGGGGCGGGCGCGGGAGCCGGGGCCGGAGGAGCGGGAGCCGGGGGAGCGGCAGGAGCGGGCGCGGGAGCCGGGGCCGCAGGGGCGGCGGGCGCGGGCGCTGCGGGGGCGCCGGCGGTGCCGACGATGGCCAAGACCGCGCCGACATCGGCGACGCCGTCCTCGGGGACGCGAATCTCGAGCAGCGTGCCCGCGACGGGGGAGGGGACCTCGGTGTCGACCTTGTCGGTGGACACCTCCACCAGCGGCTCGTCGACCGCGACGGTGTCGCCGACCTGCTTCAACCAGCGGGAGATCGTGCCCTCGGTGACGCTCTCACCCAGCGCGGGCAGCACGACCTCGGTGCCCTGCGCAGGCGCCGCGGGAGCCGCCGGGGCGGCGTCCGCCACCGCAGCGGCGGGCGCAGGAGCCGCAGGAGCGGGCGCGGGAGCCGGGGCCGCAGGGGCCGGGGCGGCGGGAGCGCCGCCTGCCTCGGACGGGTCGCCGATGATGGCGAGCACGGCGCCGACATCGGCCACGCCGTCCTCGGGGACCAGGATCTGCAGCACGACCCCGGCGACCGGCGAGGGGACTTCGGTGTCGACCTTGTCGGTGGACACCTCCACCAGCGGCTCGTCGACCGCGACGGTGTCGCCGACCTGCTTCAGCCAGCGGGAGATGGTGCCTTCGGTGACGCTCTCACCCAGGGCGGGAAGCGGAACGGGTGTCGACATTGATCGGACTCCTTCGTCGGTCTGGCCGTGCTGCGAGGTGCGCAGCAAGACTATCGGTGTTACCCGGGACTGCCCACCCTGCCGGAGGCGATCGCGGACACCGCGCGGTGCGCGTCCACGAGGGCCGATGCGAGGGCGGCGCCGTGGCCGGTGCCGGTTCGGGGGAAGAGGGACGCGGCGGTTCCGGTGACGGCGTACAGCCCCGCCAGAAGGGGCTCGCCGTCGGCGCCGAGGACGCGGGCGTCGGCGTCCACGACCACGCCGCCCTTGGTCCCGGTGTCGCCCGGGTAGAGCGGGACGGCCCAGAACGGAGCCCGCTCCAGAGAGCCCAGGTTGGGGTTCTTGCGGACCGTCGGATCGCCGTTGGCGCGGTCGGTGACCGACGACCCGCGCCCGAAGTCGGTGTCCTTGTGCTTCTGGGCGAACTGGTTGAACCGGACGACGGTCCCGATCAGGCCGGCGCGGTCGATGCCGAGGTCGGAGGCGAGTTCGTCCAGGGAGTCGGCGCGGACGAGGGTGTTGTCGTCGCGTCCCGGCGCGCTGCCGGGCAGCCAGGGCCCGAGCGGGTAGCGCTGGCGATGCCGGTTGTCCACGATGAGCCAGCTCGGGACCGCCCGGACGCGCCGGTTGCGCTCGTAGAGGTGCCGGCCGATCTCGGGCATGGGGCCGGCCTCGTCGACGAAGCGGTCGCCCGCGGCGTCCACGATGATCCCGTGGGGCAGGCTCCGCTCCAGCGTCATCCGGAACGGCACCCCCTCGAAGAGCGTCACGAGCGTCCACCAGGCGTCGTCCATCGCGACCAGCGGAGCGCCCAGCCGGGACGCCGCGAGGATGCCCTCGCCCGTGTTGCCGACGTAGCCGGCCGACCACGCCGCCTCGGTGGGAAGCGGCAGGTGCTCGCGCCGCAGGTCGTCGTTGGCCTCGAACCCGCCGCACGCGAGGATCACCGCGGCGTTGGCGAGCAATTCGACGTCGGCCCCCTCGCGGTGGACGCGGACGCCCGCCACCCGACCCTCGCCGGCGATCAGGTCGGTCATGGGGGCGTCCAGCCACACCGTCACGCCGGCGCGGGTGGCGGCGAGCAGCAGTTGGGCGACCAGCCCGCTGCCGCCCTCGACGAGCTGCCGGGACGGGCTGAGGACGCGGTGCGCCATGGCCTGGGCGGCCCGCAGCAGCCCCCGCGGCGAGCGCGGCGCGATCTCCAGGCCGTAGCCCGAGATCCGCAACAGGTCGGCCCAGGGGCCGAGCGCGCGCCGATCCACCGGCCCGCTCGCCACGACGCGGCCGGTCTGGCGCGCCCCGGGGGCGGTCGGATGCAGGTCGGGACGGTTGCGGACGCCCGCGAGCGCGACCTGGTGGCGCTGCAGCCACGCCCCCACCTCGGGGGACGACGCGACGAAGGCGTCCCGGCGCGCGCGGCTGGACGCCTGGGTCACGGGCCCGACGGCGGCGTCCAGGTAGGCCGTCACGTCGGCGGGGTCCTCGGTGTCCTGCTTGCCGAAGGGGTGACCGGGCAACCACACGTGTCCGGTGTCGGTGGCGGTGGACCCCCCGACGACCGAGGTCGCCTCCAGCAAGGTCACCTCGAAGCCCGCCTCGCGGGCGGCGGTGGCCGCCAGCAGGCCGGCCGCGCCGGCGCCGACCACCACCACGTCGGTGGTGAGGGACTTGACGGCCCCCATCAGGCGAGCGACCGCGCGAGCGCGACGAGGGTCCGGACGGCCATGCCGGTGCCGCCCTTGGGCACATAGCCGTAGGCGGCCTTGTCGTTCCACGCCGGGCCGGCGATGTCGAGGTGCGCCCACGGCACGTCGCCGACGAACGAGCGCAGGAACGCCGCGGCGGTCAGGGCGCCGCCGTAGCGGGACGTCCCGGACGACTTCAGGTCGGCGACGTCCGAGGCGAGGTTGTCGGTGACTTCCTCCGGAATCGGCAGTTGCCAGAACGCCTCGCCGGCGGATTCCGCGGCGTCCAGCAGCCGGTCGGCGGTGGCGTCGTCGCTGGCCATGAGGCCGCCGACCCGCTCCCCGAGGGCCACCATGCACGCGCCGGTGAGCGTGGCCACGTCCACGATGAGGTCGGGTGAGTCCTGGACGGCGCGCGCGAGGGCGTCCGCCAACACGAGGCGTCCCTCCGCGTCGGTGTTGGCGTTCTCGACGGTCGTCCCGCCGAAGAGCGTGAGCACGTCGGAGGGGCGGTACGCCGTGCCCGACGGCATGTTCTCCGCCATGGCCGCGTAGGCGGTGATGCGGACGCCGAGGCGCAGGTCGGCGATGGCCCGGACGGCCGCCAGCACCGCCGCCGCCCCGGCCATGTCGCACTTCATCGTGTACATCCCCTCGGCCGGCTTGAGGTCGAGGCCCCCGCTATCGAAGGTGATGCCCTTGCCCACGAGGGCGAGGTGGGTCTTGGCGCCGCGCGGCGCGTACGAGAGCCGCACGAGCCGAGGCGGCCGGACGGAGCCCCCGCCGACCGCCAGCAGCCCGCCGTAGCCGCCCTTGGCCAGCGCCTTCTCGTCCAGCACCTCGACGTCGATCTTGGCGTCGCGGGCCATCGCGCGCGCCGCCTCGGCGAACGTCTCCGGGTACAGCTCGTTGGCGGGGGCGTTCACCCACGCGCGTGCCCGGACGACCGCGGACGCCACGGTGACGGCCGCCCCGACGGTCGCCTTGGCTTCGCGTCCGCTCGCCACCAGCGACAGCGCCCGGATCGGCTGCTTGGCCGGGGCCGCGCCCACCTTCGCGGGCACGAAAGCGCCGAGCAGCGCGCCCTCGGCGACGCCCTGGACCACCTCGGGCTCGACGGCGTCCAGGCTGAGCGCCACCGACACCGACCCGTCGCCCGCCAGCGCCGCAGCGGCCCGGACGCCCGCGCCCGCGGCCCGCCGCATGCGCTCGGGGGTCACGTCGACGTCCCCGACGCCCACCACGACGAGCCGCACGGTCGGCAGCGCCACCACCGCGGTCGTGCCGACCTTGGCGTCCGCCCCCAGCGACTGGGCGACCGCGAGCAGCGGCGCCGGGAACACGGCCGAGGCCGCCTTCCCGAGGTCGTCCGGGACGCCCACCAGCAGGGGGCCGTCGGACGCCGTGGCTAGACCGACCACCAGGACATCGGTGTCGGCCGGGACCGCGGCCGTGGCGGCCAAGGGGGGAAGGATCGACGTAGTCACGAAGGGGCTCCTCTCACGCGAACGGACGCCAGAATATCCCGCGCCCCCAGCGGCGGGCTGCGGTAGGTTCGCCTCATGGCAGACCTCAAGGTGTCCCCGCTTCACGATCGGCATGTCGCGCTGGGCGCGCGGTTCGGCGAGTTCGGGGGGTGGTCGATGCCCCTGCAGTACGCGTCGGTGGTGGCCGAGCACAAGGCGGTCCGCTCCGCCGTCGGGCTCTTCGACGTCAGCCACCTCGGCAAGGCGCGGGTCGCCGGCCCGGGGGCGCTCGACTTCGTCAACGCCTGCTTCACCAACGACCTGCGCCGCATCGAGCCTGGCCAAGCCCAGTACACGCTGTGCTGCACCACCGACGGCCACGTGGTCGACGACATCATGTCCTACCTCATCGGCGAGGACGAGGTCTTCCTCGTGCCCAACGCCGCCAACAACGCCGTCGTGGTCGACCTGCTGCGCGGCAAGGCGCCCCACGGCATCGAGGTCACCGATCACCACGACGACTACGCCATCATCGCCGTCCAGGGGCCGCAGAGCGACGAGTTGCTGCGCGCGGCCGGCCTCGATCCCGACTTCCCCTACATGCACTACCGCCAGGGCTCCCTCGGCGATGTCCGGGTGACGGTGTGCCGCACCGGGTACACCGGCGAGCGTGGCTACGAGGTGTTCTGTCCGCCGGACGCCGCGGGTGCGGTCTGGGACGCCCTCGTCGCGGCCGGCGAGCCGCTCGGGGCCTTGCCGGCCGGGCTCGGCGCACGGGACACGCTCCGCACCGAGATGGGCTATCCGCTGCACGGACACGAGCTGAGCCGCCAGTTGTCCCCGGTGGAGGCCGGCCTGAACTGGGCCGTGGGGTGGGACAAGCCGGAGTTCTGGGGCGCGGACGCCCTCCGTGCCCAGCGTGCGGCGGGGCCGCGGCGCCGCCTGCGCGGTCTCAAGGCCGCCGGACGCGCCATCCCGCGTCCGGGCATGTCGGTCGTGGACGCCGAGGGCACCGAGATCGGCATGGTCACGTCCGGCACGTTCTCCCCGACGCTCAACCTCGGGATCGCGCTGGCCTACCTGCTCCCCGAGTACGCCCCGGGCGCCGAGGTGTCCGTCGTGGTGCGGGACCGCGTCGAGCCGTTCACCGTCGAGAAGCTGCCGCTCGTCACGCCTCAGGTGCGCCAGTCCTGATGCGGCGCGTCTGGGTGCACGTGGTGCTGGTCCTGGTGGGCCTGGCCGCGGTGGTGTGGGCGCTCACGCTCGGCGCGGACCCGGTCATCGTGTGTAGGGACGCCGTGATGCGTCCCGGCGACGTGTGCGCGAACGCCGTGGGGACCCGCACGCAGACCTACGAGGAGCGCTGGCGCACCGCGCAGCAGGCCCGCCCGGTGGTGGGCGGCGTCGGGCTGGTCGTGGCCGGGTTCGGGGCGGTGCTCGCATGGGGCGAGCTGCGCCGCCGGGACGCATCGACCGCGTCGGCGGACCCGACGGACCTGGCGGCCTGACCGACCCGCCCCCGGTCGACGCACCGCGCCGACGCCCCGATGGCGCCTGCGCGCTCCCCGCCACGCCCCTGCCCGGCTGCGCGTCGCTCGGGGTCAGCCGGCGGTGAGCCCCATCGGGCCGTAGATCACGCGGTCGCCCTCGTACAGGGTCACGGCGTCCAGTCCGGCCTCGGCCAGGTCCTCCCACGACGCGGACAGCCAGGCCTCGGCGTCCGCCTGCGTGGCGAATTGCTGGTCGAGTCCCAGCTCGACGCGCGTGTCGGCGTCCGTCTCGGCGTCCCAGCGGTACATCAGACGGCCTCGCCGCGCTTGACCTGCGGGGCGGGCGTCCGCCAGCGGCGGAACGAGAGCTGCCGGTTGAAGCCGTAGAACGCCAGGCCCTTCTTGGACGCGGACGGCAGCCGCTCCGCGGCCAGCTTCTTGAACTTGCGCCACATGATCCAGGTGTCGAGCACCATCAGGGCCACGAAGGCCCACGTGAAGTAGATCGCGTACGGCAGGAGCGGGGCGGCTGCGGGGATGAAGCTCAACGCCACGATGGCCAGCAGCACCGGCATCGCGATCTCGCCGATGTTGAAGCGGGCGTCGATGACGTTGCGCAGCAGTTGCCGCTCGGGGCGGTTCTCGACGGCCTGGTAGGAGCGCTCGCGCTGGCTGGCCGCCGAGGCCCGTTCCCGCGCCTTGGCCTCCTTGGGGCTCAGCGTGGGATTGAGCCGCTCGCGCCGGGCCGCCTCGGCCGCCTTGCGGGTCGGCGTCGGAGCCGTCTTCTTCTGCGGGCCGGCGTGCGGGTCGGCCTCGACGACGGGCTCGGGCTCGGGCTGGGGCTTGGAGGAGGAGAAGAATCCCACGATGGTGTTCCTGTTCGAAGGGCGCGGCGTACGCGCGTCAGTGTAGGTCAGCGGACGCCCCCTCGCCCCGTCCGGCCCACCCCGACCGACGATCGGGGGACTCTCGGGGTGGGTGGCAGCGCTCAGGGCTGCCACGTCGACGCCCGTGCGCATAGGCTGGGCCGCGACCCACCACGGAAGGACGCACACCATGGCCGGAATCTTCGACCGCCTCAAGCTCATCTTCTCCGCCAAGGCCGACAAGGCCCTGAACAAGATGGAGGATCCGCGCGAGACGCTCGACTACTCCTACCAGCGCCAGCTGGAACTGCTTCAGAAGGTGCGCCGGGGCGTCGCCGACGTGGCCACGAGCCGCAAGCGGGTCGAACTCCAGGCCAACCAGCTCGACGCCGAGATGAAGAAGCTGACGCTCCAGGCCCAGCGCGCCCTCGAGATGAACCGCGAGGATCTGGCCCGCGAGGCGCTGACCCGCAAGTCGGCGCTGGCGACACAACTCGACGACCTCATGACCCAGCACGCCCAGCTCCAGGCCGAGGAGGAGAAGCTCGTCCGGGCGTCCAACCGGCTGCAGGCCAAGGTCGACGCCTTCCGGACGCGCAAGGAGACCATCAAGGCCACCTACTCCGCGGCCGAGGCGCAGACCCGCATCAACGAGGCGTTCACGGGCATCTCCGAGGAGATGGGCGACGTCGGCCTGGCGATCCAGCGCGCCGAGGACAAGACGGCTCAGATGCAGGCCCGCGCGGGCGCCATCGACGAGCTGTTGGCGTCCGGGGCCCTGGACGACCCGACGGGCACCGTCAAGGACGACATCACCCGCGAGCTGGACGCCCTCAGCTCCTCCTCGCAGGTCGAGAACGAGCTCGCCGCGCTCAAGTCGCAGTTGCAGGTGGGCTCCGGTCCCGCGGCCGCGACGCCCCAGATCGCCGCGACGCCGGTCCAGGCGCAGGCCGCCCCGGTCGTCCAGCAGGCGGCCGGCGGCCAGACGGAAGGGTGAGCCATGATCGTCCGCATCCTGGGTGAGGGGCAGTTCCGGGTCGACGACGAACTGCTCGACGTGCTCAACGAGATCGACGCCGAGTTCGAGGCGGCCGTGGAGCAGGGCGACGCCGAGACGACCGCCCGCACCCTCGCCGCGCTGCTGGATGCCGTCCGCACGCAGGGCGTCGAGGTCGAGCCGGATCTGCTCTTGGAGTCCGATCTGATCCTGCCGTACGCGGACGCCGACCTGTCCCAGTTGCGCGCGTGGCTGGAGGGGCCCGACAGCCCCGACGGCCAGGGCCTCATCCCGGGCTGACGTGCGGGTTCTCGTCTGTTCGGACCGAATCGGCGCCTGTTCCTCCTCGGAGGCGGGCGCCGCTTTGGCGCGCGCGTTCGTCGCGGCGCGTCCGGGCGTGCAGGTCGCGGTCGTCCCCCTGGGGGCGTCCGGGGCCGACCTCGCCGACGCCCTGGCGGCGCTGGGGGACCCCGCGGTCGTCGTGGGGTCCGGTGGGGTCGCGGACGCCGTCGCGATCGACCCGCACGCCTCGACCCTCGCGTGGGGGCGCCAGCTCGCGGACGCCCTCGCCGCCCGTCCGGCGCGGGTCGTCGTGGACTTGTCCGGGGTGACGGCGCACGACGGCGGCGCAGGCCTGTTGGCTGGCCTGGGGGCGGTCGCCGATGTCGACCTGACGACGGGAGTTGCGGGGCTGACCGGGCTGACGCGCATGGACCTGGCACCGGCGCGGGCGCTGCTGGGGGACACCGAACTCGTGGGGGTGGTCCCGGCCGACCAGCTCGGCGACCTGCTGCTGGGCCTGCGCGGGTTGACCGCGCGGCGTGGCTACGCCAGCGGCGTGGTCGACCCGGCGGGCCTGTTGGCCACCGACGCCGCCCTCGGCCGTCTGGCGGGGGTCCTCGGGGTTCCGGACGCCCCGGGGCTCGGCGCCGCCGGCGGTGCCGCGCTGGCCGTCGTGGCGCTCGGGGGCTGGCTCACCTCGGGGCCGGCGCTGGTGTCTCAGGTCGCGGGACTGGAGCGGACGGCGTCCGCGGCCGATGTCGTCGTGACGGGCTGCCAGTCGCTGGACGCCGTCGCCCGCGGGGGAGAAGTCGTCACCGAGGTGGCGGCGGTCGCCGGACGGGTGGAGCGTCCGTGTGTCGTGCTCGCCCGCGACGCGTTCGTGTCGGGGCGGGAGCTCCGCACTCTCGGGATCGAGTCGGCCCACGCGCTGGGCGGCGGACCGCAGGTGACGGCGTCCGAACTCACCGAACGCGCTCGCGGGGCGGCGGCGAGCTGGACGTGGTGAGTTCGGCCCCTACACTGGGCCACTCAGCCGGGAATAGGCCCGCCCGTCGTCCGCGTTGACGTGACGGACGTCTCGACACACACAGGAGAACACTCATGAGCATCGACCAGCAGCTCGACGGCGTGGTCCTCACGGAGGCCGCCGCGAAGAAGGTCACCGACCTGGTCGCCAACGAGGCCGACGACAACCTGGTGCTGCGCATCTCGGTGGCCCCCGGTGGCTGCTCGGGGCTGCGGTACCAGTTGGCGCTGGACGACCGCGCCCTGGAGGGCGACGTGACCAAGGAGTACTACGGCGTCAAGGTCGTCACCGACCGGATGAGCGCCCCGTATCTGGCCGGCGCGACCATCGACTTCGTGGACACGATCGAGCAGCAGGGCTTCACGATCGACAACCCGAACGCCCAGGGTTCGTGCGCCTGTGGGGACAGCTTCCACTGATCCGAGCCGATACCCCCATGGGGTTGTCACAGAACGGACAATTTTCCTAGACAAGGTGTCCATCCCGCCGCTTCAGGGGAAGCGGCGGGATGGCGCTTTAAGTTAGTGTTGCGCCGCAGGAACAACGCACCAAGGCTCTGCTCGCCCAAGGGCGGACGAGCCCAAGATCTTTGGAAAGGCGTGACGTGGGTCGGACATCATTCAAGCCTGTGACCCGGGCGGCCCTCGCGACGTTGGGAGGGCTCGGCGCGTTGGCGCTGACCGGTTGCAGCCAGGAGACGGCTCAGCAGTGGACCCGCTGGGGCTTGCCGGAGGCCGCGAGCGACCGGGCCCCCTTCATCGGGAACCTCTGGAACGGCGCGTGGATCGCGTCCATGATCATCGGCGTCTTCGTCTGGGGCCTGATCGGCTGGGTGGTCTTCCGCTACCGCCGCAAGTCCGACGACGAGGTGCCCAAGCAGAACCGGTACAACATCCCGCTGGAGATCCTCTACACGCTGGTGCCGTTCCTCATCATCGGCGTGCTGTTCTTCTTCACGGTGCAGGCGCAGAACGGCGTGCTGGCGAAGGAGACGACCAAGCCCGTGCACACGATCAACGTCGTGGCGCAGAAGTGGTCGTGGACCTTCAACTACATGGAGGCCAACGATCCCAAGGTCGGGTCCGTGGTGCACGAGGCCGGCACGCTGGAGCGCATCCCTGACCTGTACCTGCCGGTCAACAAGCCCGTCCGGTTCAACCTGACCTCGGCCGACGTCGACCACTCGTTCTGGATCCCCGATTTCTACTTCAAGCTCGATGTGATCGCGGGCCACCCGAACAGCTTCGATGTGACCCCCACGAAGGAAGGCACCTACCTCGGCAAGTGCGCCGAGCTGTGTGGCACCTACCACGCCGCCATGGTGTTCAACGTCCACGTGGTGCCCGAAGCCGAGTACTACGCCCACCTGCGCGGGCTCGCGGAGAAGGGCAGCACCGGTGAGGTCACGATCCCATCGTTCCCGTCCACCGGCCCGACGTTGCCGGCCACGAAGGAGGGCTGATCCCATGACCACAGCACGGGTCACGATGCCGGCGGGCGCGAAGGCGCGCCCCCGCTCGCGCGGCAAGCTGTTCGTCAAGCTCATGACGACCACCGACCACAAGGTGATCGCGCAGATGTACGTGTGGACCGCCCTCGCGTTCTTCGCGTTCGGCGGCCTGCTCGCGCTGGCCATCCGTGCCGAACTGGCGTTCCCGGGCCTGCAGTACATGCACTACGAGACGTTCAACCAGTTCTTCACGATGCACGGCACGATCATGCTGCTGATGTTCGCGACGCCCATGTTCGCGGCGTTCGCGAACGCGCTCATGCCGATCCAGATCGGTGCGCCCGATGTCGCGTTCCCGCGGTTGAACATGTTCAGCTACTGGCTGTTCCTGTTCGGGTCCCTCATGGCCTGCTCGGGCTTCCTGTCCCCCGACGGTGCGGCGTCCTTCGGCTGGTTCGCCTACACGCCGCTGTCGGACGCCATCCACAGCCCCGGCGTCGGCGGCGACCTGTGGCTCATGGGCCTCTACCTGCTGGGCCTGAGCTCGATCCTGGGCGCGGTGAACTTCATCACGACGATCACCACGATGCGCGCCCCGGGCATGACGATGTTCCGGATGCCCATCTTCTCGTGGAACATCCTCATCACGTCGATGATGATCCTCATCGCGTTCCCGGTTCTGGCCGCCGGCCTGCTGGTGCTTGAGGCGGATCGTCGCCTCGGCACGCACATCCTCGACGCCGCTACCGGCGGCGCCATCCTGTGGCAGCACCTGTTCTGGTTCTTCGGTCACCCCGAGGTCTACATCATCGCGCTGCCGTTCTTCGGTCTGATCACCGAGATCCTGCCGGTGTTCAGCCGCAAGCCGATCTTCGGCTACATCGGCCTGGTGGCCGCGACCCTGTCCATCGGTGGCCTGTCCATCGCGGTGTGGGCGCACCACATGTTCGTGACCGGCGCCGTCAACCTGCCGTTCTTCTCGTTCATGACCTTCATGATCGCCGTCCCGACGGGCGTGAAGTTCTTCAACTGGATCGGCACCATGTGGGGCGGCTCCGTCTCCATGGACAGCCCCATGCTGTGGTCGGTCGGCTTCCTCACGACCTTCCTCTTCGGTGGCCTGACCGGCATCATCCTGGCGTCCCCGCCGCTCGACTTCCACGTGTCCGACACGTACTTCGTCGTCGCGCACTTCCACTACGTGCTGTTCGGCACCGTCGTGTTCGCGATGTTCGCCGGCTTCTACTTCTGGTGGCCGAAGTTCTACGGCTACATGCTCGACGAGAAGCTCGCCAAGGCGCACTTCTGGCTGCTGTTCGTGGGCTTCCACCTGACGTTCCTCGTGCAGCACTGGCTGGGCGTCGAAGGCATGCAGCGCCGTATCGCCGACTACCTGTCCAGCGAGGGCTTCACCTTCCTCAACCAGCTGTCGACCGTCGGTGCGTTCCTGTTGGCGATCTCCATGCTTCCGTTCTGCTGGAACGTGTGGAAGAGCCACAAGACGGCTCCGCGTGTGACCGTCGACGACCCGTGGGGTTGGGGACGTTCGCTGGAGTGGGCGACCTCCTGCCCGCCGCCGCGGCACAACTTCACCAGCCTGCCCCGGATTCGCTCCGAGGCCCCGGCGTTCGACCTGCACCACCCGGAGTTGGCCGACCACGGGCACGGCGCGTCCCACACGGTGGGCGCCACCCGCACCAGCGCGCTTGAGGAGGCTTCGAAGTGAAGGTCGAAACCAGGCTGTTCCTCTTCATGGTGATCTTTTTCGCCATCGTGACGCCCATCTACGGCATCGTCACCTACACGATGTCGGGCGGACACCTCGAGTGGATCGGCACCACCGTGCTGGCCCTCACGATGCTGACCACGGCCATGGTCGCGGGGTACCTGGGCGTCCAGGGCCGCAAGCTCGACCTGCGCTGGGAGGACAACGCGGACGCCGAGATCATCGACGGCACCGGTGCCCTGGGCTTCTTCCCGCCCAGCAGCATCTGGCCGTTCTGGGCCGCGCTCGTGGCGGCGATCATGCTGCTCGGTCCGGTCTTCGGCTGGTGGATCACCCTGCTGGGCGCCGGCATCGGCATCTGGGCCGTCTGCGGCTGGTGCTACGAGTTCTACGTGGGCGCCTACAAGCACTGAGACGCCTTCTGACTGCACTGCGGGCCCTGGACCGATGTCCGGGGCCCGCAGTGCGTCTGTGGCCGTCCGGCCCGGGCACGGCCCTTACCAGCTCTGGTGGAGGGGCCGGCCCTCCTCGTAGCCCGAGCGGGACTGGACGCCCACGGTCGCGCGGGCGTGGAAGTCCGAGAGCGTACGGGCGCCGGCGTACGTGCACGACGACCGCACGCCGGAGGTGATGAAGTCGATGAGGTCCTCGACGCCCGGCCGTTCCGGGTCGAGGTACATCCGCGAGCTGGAGATGCCCTCCTCGAACAGCGTGGCCCGAGCCCGCTCGAACAGCGACTGCTGGGCCGTGCGTGCCCGCACGGCGCGCGCGGACGCCATCCCGAAGGATTCCTTGTAGGCGCGGCCCTGCGCGTCCGTCAGGAGCGGTCCGGTGGACTCGTGCGTGCCCGCGAACCACGACCCGATCATCACCGCACCGGCGCCCGCCGCGAGCGCTAGGGCGACGTCACGCGGGTGGCGGACGCCGCCGTCGGCCCAGATGGCCTTGCCGACGTCCTGGGCCGCCTCGGCGCAATCCAGGACGGCGGAGAACTGCGGGCGGCCCACACCGGTCTGCATCCGGGTCGTGCACATGGCGCCGGGGCCGACGCCCACCTTGACGATGTCCGCGCCGGCCTCGATGAGGTCCGTGGTGCCCTCGGAGGTCACGACGTTGCCGGCGACCATCGCCACCCGCTCGTGGGTGTGCGCCCAGTCGTCGCGGACCCCTCGCACGGCGGCCAGGGATTCCAGCATGCGGTCCTGGTGGCCGTGGGCGGTGTCCATCACCAGGACGTCCGCACCGGCCTCCAGAAGGGCCGCGGCGCGGCCGGCGACGTCCCCGGAGATGCCCACGGCGGCCCCGATGCGGAGGCGGCCCGCGGCGTCCAGGGCCGGCGCGTAGATCGCCGACCGCATGGCCCCCTTGAGGGTGAGGACGCCGACCGCACGGCCGTCGTCACCGACCGCAACGGCGATCTTGTGGCGGCGCTCGGTGAGCGCGTCGAAGACGTCGTTGGGGGAGTCGGACGCCCTCACGAGCGTGAGGTCGTTGGTCATGACTTCGTGGACCTGGACGAACCGATCCACGCCCTCGACGTCCCGGCGCGAGACGAGCCCGACGGGATGCCCGTCCTCCAGGACCAGCGCGGCCCCGTGCGCGCGCTTCGGGATGAGGGCCAGCGTGTCCCCGACGGAGCTGGTGGGGGAGACGCGAATGGGGGTGTCGAAGACGGGATGGGCGCCCTTCACGCGGGCGATGGCGGCGGCCACGACGTTCGCGGGAAGGTCCTGGGGGATGATCGCGACGCCGCCCCGACGGGCGACCGTCTCGGCCATGCGGCGTCCGGAGATGGCCGTCATGTTGGCGACGACCAGGGGCAAGGGAAGGGCGAGGCCGTCGCGGCTGGTGAGGTCGACGTCCATGCGGGACCGCACCGACGAGCGATTCGGGGACATGAAGACGTCGTCGTAGGTCAGGTCGTGGGTCGGCTTCGCCGTGGTGAAACGCACCCCAACATGCTACTGCCCGCCCCTCCAAGCGGAGGAGCGGGCAGGAGCGGCGGGAGAATCAGTGCTCGATCTCGGGGGCCTCGTGGTGATGGTCGGCCTCGATCTCGGCGCGGGTGGGCTTGGGAACGTCCTCGCCCAGGAACCACGCCGACAGGCGTGCCCGGCGGGCGGTGACGCCCTTGCCGCCCTTGCGCTTGACGCCGCGGCCGTCCACGGCCGGGGACTCGCTGAGCGGCGCGAGCTGCTCGTGCTGGGTGAGCGTGAAGGCCTCGTCGTGGCTGAGCGGAACGTGCGGCTCGGAGTAGCCGCCGACCGGGCTGCGCATGATGATGCCGCTCTCGGAGCCGTGCAGGACCAGGTCGCGATCATGGCGCTGCAGGCTCAGGCACAGCCGCTTGGTCACGATGAAGGCGACCACCGGGAGGATGAAGACCGCAGCCCGCATGAAGTACGTCACGGCATTCAGCGACACCTTGAAGTGGGTGGCGATGATGTCGTTGCCGCCGGCGAGCCAGAACAAGGCGTAGGCCGTCATGCCGGCCACACCGAGGGCGGTGCGCGTCGGGGCGTTGCGCGGCCGATCCAGGATGTGGTGCTCGGCGTTGTCGCCGGTCAGCCACCGCTCGACGAACGGCCACACGGCGAGGACGGTGAACAGCACGCCCATGAGGGCACCGCCCGGCAGGAAGACGTTCCACGACCAGGTGGTCGGGCCGATGTGCCATTCCCAACCCGGCATGATGCGGACGGCGCCCTCGGCGAAGCCCATGTACCAGTCGGGCTGGCTACCCGCGGTGACCTGCGCCGGGTTGTACGGGCCGATGACCCACACCTGGTTGATCGACAGGAACGTGCCCATCAGGATCAGCATGCCGAAGACGACGAAGAAGAAGCCGCCGGCCTTGGCCATGTAGACGGGGAACAGCGGGTAGCCCACCACGTTGTTCTCGGTGCGGCCGGGGCCGGGGAACTGGGTGTGCTTGTGGTACACGACCATGGCCATGTGCGCCGACACGAGGCCGAGCAGTAGGCCGGGCAGCAGCAGGATGTGCACCATGTAGAGGCGAGAGATGAAGATGTCGCCCGGGAACTCACCCTGGAAGATGAAGAACTCCACCCACGTGCCGACGATCGGGACCGAGCGGATCATGCCGTCCGCGAACCTCAGGCCCGTGCCCGACAGCAGGTCGTCGGGGAGCGAGTAGCCGGAGAAGCCCTCAACCATGCCCATGCTCAACAGGCCGATACCGATCAGCCAGTTGATCTCGCGGGGCTTGCGGAAGGCGCCGGTGAAGAAGATGCGCAGCATGTGCATCGTCATCGCGGCGACGAACAGGATGGCGCCCCAGTGGTGGACCTGGCGGACCAGGAGGCCACCGCGGATGTCGAACGAGATCGCCAGCGTCGAGGCGAACGCCTCCGACATCGGGAGACCGCGCATCAACTGGTAGCTGCCCTCGTACTCGATCTCGGCCATCGACGGCTTGAACCAGATGGTGAGGAAGAGGCCGGTCAGCACCAGCACGAGGAAGCTGTAGAG
Organism: uncultured Nigerium sp.; assembly: GCA_964482465.1. GTDB lineage: Bacteria > Actinomycetota > Actinomycetes > Propionibacteriales > Propionibacteriaceae > Propioniciclava. The sequence continues at coordinate 15,372 of CAYZXQ010000038.1, forward strand.
CGCGATCTCGCCGAGCAGGAACGACCAGTGGTCGGGGAAGACCTTGCGCATGAGGCCCTTGCCCAGGCGGGCCAGGCCGATGCGCTCGTCCGCCCACTGGGCGATGCCGGGCATCGAAGCGGCGGGCTTGGCCGTGCCTGCCGCGTTGGTCTTGGTGACCTCGGACGTGACCGAGATGTCAGCGGGCCTGGCCATTACTGGTCACCGTCCTTGTAATCGTGCCGGGAGTCGCGCTCGAAGTAGCTCGGGCCGACCGGGACCGTGAAGTCGCTCCGGGCGACGAGGTAGCCCTCGGCGTCCGTTGTGATGGGGAGCTGGGGGAGCGACCGGGCGGCCGGTCCGAAGACCACGACGCCCGAGTTGCCGAGGTCGAAGGTCGACTGGTGGCAGGGGCAGAGCAGGTGGTGCGTCTGCTGCTCCCACAGGGAGATCGGGCAGCCGACGTGGGTGCAGATCTTGCTGTAGGCCAAGATGCCGCCGACCTGCCAGTCCTTGCGGGACTCGGGGATCTTGATCGAGGCAGGATCCATGCGCACGATCACGATGGCGGCCTTCGTCTTGGCGATCTGGAACTCGGCGCCATGGAGCTTCGTGATGTTCTCCGGCTCGGCGTTGACGAGCTGGCCGATCTCGAGATCGGACGCGCGCAGCGGCTTGTAGTTGACGTCGTTGACGAGGCGGACGCCCTCGGCCCAGACGGTCTTCTCGAGGGTCTCCTTGCGGACGGCGTCCGTCGGCCAGGGGCCGGCGTCGAGCAGCATGACCACCGGCGGGAGGGCGATGATGCCCAGCGCGCCGCCCAGGGCGCTCAGGATCATCTTGCGGCGCGACACGCCGGAGTCCGCGACGCCCGCGCTGAGCTTGGCGAACAGTTCCTCGTGGTCTTGCGGGCTGCTGGCGGCGGGGTGACGCTCCTCGGAGATCTCAACGTCGCTCATGAGCTGGCGGGCCCAGTGGATGGCGCCGACGCCGATCAGCAGGACGGCGAGGCCACCGGTGAGCCCCATGAGCAGGAGCTGGACGAACATGGGCTCGCCGAAGAGCTCCATCGTGGCCGTCCTCGGCACCGCGAAGTACACGACGACGTTGATGAGGGCCAGCAGCGGGACGAGGCCGAAGATGAACAGGACCTGGCGGTAGGCGCGGTTGCCCGCCGCGGCGTCCGCGTCGGTGTACCGCTCTACGTGGTGTTCGATGCCCGGGTTGTCGACCGGGAACCGCTCGGAATCCGTCGCCGGAACGAGGTTGGTGTCATGACTCATTTCGCGCGAGCTCCTCGGGAAGCGATCCAAACAGCGAACAGGCACAGGCCGCCGATTCCGACGATCCAGCCGAAGAAGCCTTCGGTGACCGGGCCGATGCCGCCGAGCGAGTGGCCGACACCGGGCGCCTCTTCGAGGTGCTTCAGGTAGCCGATGATGGCGGCGAGGTCGGAATCCGGGATGGCCCCGGCGGAGAAGACCGGCATCTGCTGCGGGCCGGTGCGAACGGCCTCGTAGATATGCAGCGGCTCGACGCCGTCGAGCGGGGGAGCGAACTTGCCCTCGGGGAGCGCGCCGCCCTTGCCGGCCGCGTTGTGGCACGCCGAGCAGTTGGTGCGGAACAGCTCGCCACCGAGCGCGATCTGCTCGTGCGTCATCTGGCTGTAGTCGTACGCCGACGACTTCGGGATCGACGGGCCGGGGCCCAGCGTGGCGACGAAGGACGCGATCGACGCGATCTCCTCGGCGGTGTAGGTGTTGACCTTGCGGGGGGCCTGGGCTCCGGGCTTGGCCATCGGCATGCGACCGGTCGCCATCTGGAAGTCGACCGCCGCCGAGCCGACGCCCACGAGGGACGGGCCAGCGCCCTTGACGCCCTCGCCGTTGAGGCCGTGGCAGGACGAGCAGGTGACGGTGAACAGGGCCTTACCCTGGGCGACCTGGGCAGAGGTGCCCGTGTCTGCCGCGACCTTCGGTGCCGGGCTGAGGGCCGCGTAGAAGCAGCCCATCAGCAGCAGCGCGAAGACCAGCATGAGCGGGCGTGCCGCCGGGTGCCGCCGCCTGGTGGACAGGAATCGCATCATTGCGCCTTTCGGATTAGCGACGGAACGACTCATCGGATGAGGTAGATGACCGTGAACAGGATGATCCACACGATGTCGACGAAGTGCCAGTAGTAGGACGTGACGACGGCGTGAACGGCTTGCTCGTGAGTGAAGGTGCGGGCCAGATAGGTGCGGCCGAGCATGAGCAGGAAGGCCACCAGGCCGCCCAGCACGTGCAGGCCGTGGAAGCCCGTGGCGAGGAAGAACGCCGACGTATAGGCGTTGGTGGACGGCACGAAGCCCTCGGTGATGAGGTTGCCGTACTCGTACGCCTGGCCGCCGATGAAGACCGCGCCCATGAAGAAGGTCAGGATGTACCACTCGCGCAGGCCCCATTTGCTCACGTCGAACAGGCCGCCGCGCCGCGACACCTGTCCGTGCTCGGCCGCGTGGACCCCGAGCTGGCACGTCACCGAGCTCAGGACCAGGATGGTGGTGTTCGCGATGGAGAACCACGGCGCGTGGATGCCGAACATTTCGGTCATGAAATGATCGGAACCCCACTGCCACATGGTCTGCTCGCCCGGCTTGGCCATGGCCGTCGTGACGTTGCGCAGCGAGAAGTAGGCGGCGAAGAGCGCCGCGAAGAACATCAGCTCGCTGGACAACCACACGATCGTGCCGACGGCCACCATGTCGGGACGGCCCTTGATGCCCCTGAGTCGCGCCGGTGCGATCTCATGGAGTGCCCCGTGAGGGATCGCGGGGGCCGTGCTCAACTTCGATGTCTCTGCCACGGGGTCATTATTACTGCTCACGCCGACAGAGGTCACGTGCGCGTCCCCCTTTGCGGACAGTTTCGGACGCATTGTTACCCAGTCGTCGCCTACCCCCACCCGGTATGGCCGTCCACGCCCGCCCACGGGGAGGCTGGAAGTGGCTACGATGCCTGTCAGATCACGACTCGAAGCGAGGACGAGCATGAGCGACCAGGCATCCGATCACAGCGAAGAGGCTCCCGATCCCAAGGCCAGGATCCTGCTGTACTCCGACGACCGCGCCGTGCGCGACGAGGTGCGGCTGGCCCTCGGTCGCCGGGTGGCGGCCGATCTCCCCGAGATCGAGGTGTTCGAGTGCGCCACGCAGCCCGCTGTCATCAAGGCGCTGGACGCCGGCGGCTTCGACCTCGTCATCCTCGACGGTGAGGCGACCCCCGCCGGCGGCTTCGGGCTGGCCTACCAGTTGAAGGACGAGTACGCCGACTGCGCCCCCGTGCTCCTGCTCGTGGCTCGGGTCGCGGACGCCTGGCTGGCGACCTGGTCGCGTGCCGAGGCCGTCGTGCCGTACCCGATCGATCCGCGACGGCTCCCGATGGCGGCGGCCGACCTGCTCCGGACGCGGCTGGCCGCGGGCGCGGCCAGGTGACGGTCGGGACCTGGCCCGACCTGCTGACGAACCTCGTCGCCGGACGCGACCTCTCGCCGAGAGACGCGCGGTGGGCGATGGGGGAGATCCTCGCGGGGAACACCACCCCCGTGCAGATCGCGGGGCTGATGGTCGCCCTGAGGGCCAAGGGCGAGACCGTCGACGAACTCTCCGGGCTTGCCGACGCGATGTTGGACGCCGCCCGTCCGATCGATCTGCCCTCGCAGGCGGTGGACATCGTGGGATCGGGCGGCGACCGGGCGAACACCGTGAACGTGTCCACGATGGCGGCGATCGTGGCGGCGTCCGCGGGCGCAAAGGTCGTCAAGCACGGCAACCGGGCCGCCTCCAGCATGTCGGGGACTGCCGACTGCCTCGAGGCGCTGGGCGTGGTGCTCGACCTGCCGCCCCACCGGCAGCGCCCGATTCTCGACGAGGTCGGCATCGTGTTCCTGTTCGCCTCGCACTACCACCGCTCGCTCCGGCACGCGGCGGTCCCGCGGCGCGAACTCGGGATCTCGACGTCGTTCAACTTCCTTGGCCCCCTGGCCAATCCGGCTCGTCCGGCGGCCCAGGCCGTCGGCGTGGCCGACGTCCGGATGGCCGGACTCATGGCGGGCGTCCTCGCGTCCCGCGGCAACCGGGGGTTGGTCTTCCACGGCGACGACGGGCTCGACGAGTTGACCACGACCACCTCCAGCGACCTGTGGGTGATCGGGGAGGGGCGGGTCGTGCGGACATCGCTCGACCCGGCTGACCTCGGGATCCCGCGCGCGACCCTCGCGGACCTTGTGGGGGGCACTCCCGCCCACAATGCGGACATCGCCCGCCGGGTCCTGGCAGGGGAGCGCGGCCCGGTCCGCGACATCGTGGAGTTGAACGCGGCTGCGGCCCTGCTGGCTTACGACGGTCCGGACCTGGACGGTCCCCTGGCGCCCCAGATGGCGGCGGCGCGGGATCGGGCGACACGGGCCATCGACTCGGGCGCCGCGACCGCAACCCTGGACCGCTGGGCGGCGCTCACCCGCGCGTGAGCTGCCTGCGGAGCGGACACCCCGCGCGGCCGATGGTCGAACGCGGGCAGCGTCTCCCGGCGGTGAGCTGCCTGCGGAGTGGACATTCCGCGCGGCCGATGGTCGCACGCCGGGCGGCGTCTCCCTGGTCGTGACCTGTCTGGGGCGATCCCTGCGGTCGGGGTTGGCTGGTGGCGACGCTCACCCGGGCGTGAGCTGCCTGCGGCGTGGACCACCCCGCACGGCCGATGGTCGCACGCGGGCAGCGTCTCCCTGGTCGTGACCTGCCTGCCGCGATCCCTGCGGACAGGGTTGTCTGGTGGCGACGCTCACCCGGGCGTGAGCTGCCTGCGGAGTGGACACCCCGCACGGCCGATGGTCGCACGCCGGGCAGCGTCTCCCTGGTCGTGACCTGCCTGCCGCGATACCTGCGGACGGGGTTGGCTGGCCGCGACGCTCACCCCGGGGTGAGCGTCAGGAGGACCGCGGCCCAGAACGGTCCCGACCACAGCGCGGGACCGTAGGCGAACGGGGCGTCCGTGCCGCGCCGCACCCGACGGACGATTCCCCAAAGGGCGCCCGCGACCGTCCCGAGGAACGCCGCGGGCAGGACCAGCCGCGGGTCTACCGCTCCCGTCACGGCGCCGATCGTGGCGGCCAGCCGGACATCGCCATAGCCGATCCCGCCGGTGAACCGCCAGACCAGGTGGAAGAAGAGCCACAGGCCGAGCGCGGACGCGGCAGCCCACGCCAGGACGGCCGGGTCGTGCCGGACCACCGCCGCCACGGCGGCGCCGACCGCCGCCACCGCCCAACTCGCGCGGACCAGCGGCGACGGCAACCACGTCGTTCGGAGATCGACCGCTACCGCCAGCGCGGCCGGGACGGTCAGCGCCGTCCACGCCAGCCACGCGTCGGGCGGCGACGTGAGGAAGGCCACGGCCCCGGACACCGCGGACGCGACGGCCACGCCGAAGGCCAGGCGCAGGGTCGCCAGGCTGCGGTAGGGCGGCTTGGCCGCGAGGTCGGCGTCCGCGGGATCGGCACCAGGCTCGGGGAGGCGACGCAGCACGGGGCCGGACGCCCAGGCGGTCAGCAGGGCCACGACGAGGGCGAGGGCTGGGGGGAGCCACGGCATGGGGGGAGTCTAGGCGGCGGCGCGGTCGAGGGAGGCGAGCAAGGCTCGGAGGCGGGCGTCCGCGAGCGAAGGCACGTGCTCGGCGGTACCGGCCGCGAGCGCCTGGACGGTCATCCGGTCGACGCCCGCGGCGTCCGCGATCGCCTCGGCCGACCAACCGCGGCCGACCAGGTGGGCGACCAGCCGTTCGGCGGGCCGGGACGACACCCACGCGCGCGACATCGCGCGGGCGGAGGCCTCGGTCACGCCGAGCAGTCGGGCCGCCTGGGGGCGCGCGATGCGCTTGAGGGGACGGCCGTTGCGGCCGTGCAGCAGGTGGTCGCCCAGGGACAGCGAGACATCGGCGGCGACGACGATGACCTGCCAGGGCAGCCCGGTCGCGTCGACGAGGTGACGAAGGTGGGCGCGGAACGGGGCCGCCGCGACCCACGGGGCGGCGGGGGCGAGGGTGATCTCGGCCATGGGAAACCTCCGGGTTGAGTGCTCTCACCCCACAAGGCCCCGCAGAGGGCCCGATTGTTACACCCGATCGGGAAGTTTCTTTCGAGAATGTGCGAACGGGGGCCCGGCCGCTATGGCCGGACCCCCGTCGTCGCTTCGCGTCAGCGCTGGGCCTTGGTGAAGCCCGCGGCGCGTGCCGCGTCCTCGCTGTCGAACCAGACGTCGGCGATGGTGCGCTCGTAGCCGCCGTTGCCGACGACGTGGAACTTCATCGAGCGCTCGTTGCCCTTGATCACGAAGCCCGCGGGCGGCTCGCTCCCGACATAGGAGCCGGCGCCGTACGGGCTATCGACGAAAGGGGCGGCATCACCCTCGGCGACGTCGGCAACCTTCTCGGCGAC
>CAYZXQ010000038.1:21915-23510 GCA_964482465.1 uncultured Nigerium sp.
TCGGCGACGGCGTCGGCGGCGTCCGAGGCCTTGTCGGCAGCCTCTTCGGCGACATCGGCGACCTTCGCCTTGGCTTCGGTGAAGGACTCCTCGACGTCGTCCACGACGGTCCGGGCGGCGGTCGGGACGTAGGGCGAGCTCGGCTCGTGGGCCTGCCAGCCGGCATCGGAGGGCTCCAGGAACTTCTTGATCGCGAGGACCACGCCCGCGAGCAGGCCGCCCGCGATGACGACCTTGGCGACCGTGGCGGCCTTGTTGCCCTTCTTCTTCTCGGGCACCACGAGTTCGCCGGACAGCGCGGCGACGGTGGCCTTCGCGCGATCGGACGCCTCGGCGACGACCGGCAACTCGGCAGCCTCGTGCAGCAGTTCGGTCAGCCGGGGTAGGACCTCCTTCTGCACCTTCTCGGCGGCGGCGTCGATCGCCGGGGCGAGCTTGGCGTAGGCATCCTCGAGGGCGGGGGAGACCTTGTCGAGGGCGTCTTCCAGCTTGGGCTGCAGGGTGTCCATCGTGTGCGCCGCGAGCGCGGCACCCTTCTTGCGGGCGTCCTGCGCCAGCGGGGTCACGAACTCCTGGGCCTGGGTCAGCGCTTCCTGGGCACGGGGCGCGATGTAGTCGCCCGCCTGCTCGAGGTACTGCTGGGCCTGGGCGAGGGCATCCTTGCCCTTCTCCTGGGCGACGTGGGTGGTGTCACCGACGACGCGCTTGATGTCCTTCCGATCCACGGTGTCCTCCGTTTCGGTTGTGTGTCGCGTGATCGCGTGCGTTCCACGGTACCTGGGCCACCGAAACCGCGGAACGGAGACGGGAAACGTTCTGGCATGATGGGGGCGCCTTGACGAGAAAGGATCCGAGCGTGGCGCAGACCGCAACCCTCCACACCAACCACGGGGACATCGTGATCACCCTGTTCGGCGAACAGGCGCCCACGACGGTCGCGAACTTCGTCGGGCTGGCAACCGGCACGAAGGAGTACCGCGACCCCCGGACCGGCGCCCCGACGACCGGCAACTTCTACGACGGACTCACGTTCCATCGGGTCATCGACGGGTTCATGATCCAGGGCGGCTGCCCGCTGGGCACCGGCACCGGCGGTCCGGGCTACAAGTTCGGCGACGAGTTCCACCCCGACCTCAAGTTCAGCAAGCCCTACCTGCTGGCCATGGCCAACGCCGGTCCCGGGACCAACGGCTCGCAGTTCTTCATCACCGTGGGCCCCACGCCGCACCTCAACTACCGCCACACGATCTTCGGCGAGGTCGCCGACGAGGCCAGCCGCACGGTCGTGGACGCCATCGCGCGCGTCCGCACCGGCCGCATGGACCGTCCGGTCGAGCCGGTCGTCATCGAGTCGGTCGAGGTGACCGAGAGCTGACCCCCTCCCTGTGAGGGCAACGCTGAACGTCCCGAGTGCCCGGTCGTCGTGCCGGGGGCTCGGGACGTGTGCTGCCTGGCTCGGCACTCGCGCAGGGCGGGCCATCACCGTGCTCGCCCTCCGCGAACGCATCACTGCGTGACTCGGCACGCGCGGTGCGGGCGTGTCCGCGTCCGACCTGTCGACTGCGGGCCGGACGCCTCGGGTGTGTCGGACGCCG
>CAYZXQ010000038.1:23610-24746 GCA_964482465.1 uncultured Nigerium sp.
GGTAGCCGCGTCCCCCGAGGGAGGAGCACGCGTCGTGTCGTCGTGCCCCGGTCGCGCCCTCACGTCAGGGGCCCGAGGTGGTGGACATCCACGGCGCTCACCTCCCCCAGGACGTGGCGCGGGAGATCGGTGACCGTCACCCCGCCGAACAGCGGCCAGGCCCACTCGTCGTCACATTCCAGGAGCCGGACGCCGGGACGTTCCAGCCACGCGGCCACCCGCTCGGCCTCCTCGATGGTCGCCGCAGGGAGCCCCGGGGTCGGACGCCGCACCGCCTCGGCCGCAGCGACGGCGTCCGCGGACACGGTCGGCGCAGACTCTCCGGGACGGGCATGTGCGGACGCCGCGAGCCGACCCCAGCGGACGACGTGGATGTCCCAGCCGCCGTCGGACGCCGGAGCAGCGGCGACGATCTGGGCACACCGCGCGAGGGCGCGCAGGCGATGGTGCCGGGTAGCGGTGCGGGCCACAGTCTCCAGCCGGACCGCGATCTGGGCGGCCTCCTCGAAGCGCTGCTGGGCGATGAGCGTGGCGAGCCGGCGCCGGTTGGCGCCCAGGACGGGCCGGATGTCCACCGACCAGGCCGCGCGGACGGCGTCCGCGACCTCGGCATAGTCGACCGGCGAGATCGAATGGTCGCAGGGGGAAGCGCAGCGGCCCATCTCGCCGAGCGCGCAGGGGGTCGCCGGACGCCGGGCCGACAGCCGAGCCGAACACTGCCGGATCGGGAACGCGTCGTAGAGCGCCAACTGCGCCTGCTCGGCGGACTGCCGTGCGCCGAACGGACCGAAGTAGGCGGCCTGATCGTCGCCCACCGCCCGGACCAGCGACAGGCGCGGATACGGCTCGCGGGTCAGCTTCAACCAGTGCTGCCGCTCGGGGAACTTGGAACGCCGGTTGTAGCGGGGCGCGTGCGCGGCGATCAGTCGCAACTCCAGCACCTCGGCCTCCAGCGGGGTGCGGCAGACGGTGGTCTCGATGCCCGTCGCGATGCGGACCATCTCGTCCATGCGGGGGCGGGTTTCGGCGGCGGTGAAGTAGCTGCGCACGCGCGCCCGGAGGTTGACGCTCTTGCCGACGTACAGCACCTGCCGCCGGAGTGCACCGTCGGTGCCGGGCAGGTCGGCGACGAAGCA
>CAYZXQ010000039.1:0-24556 GCA_964482465.1 uncultured Nigerium sp.
CGATCATGTTCTGGCTGCGGCGGCCCGGATCGAGCGATCCGAACCCCCTCGATCTCGGCCCGTATGTTCACTACGAGCCCACGATCGAGTGGTTCCGGCTCATCTCGCCCGACCCGTCCTCGCCAAGAACAGCATCAATCAGCGGTTCCCTAGTCAGAGCCCTCCGACAAGCCCCGCAGAATGTCCGCCGCCGGGGCGTCCGTCGCGATCCGCCAGTTCGTGCCCGCCCACAGATGGACGTGCTGAGCGTCTCCCGCTGCGGACGCCGCGGCGCGGATCGGACGGGTGATCTGGTGGACGCCGGGATAGGAGGCGGGGGCGTCCGCGAACCGGACGGTCCAGGCGTTGGCCAGCGCACGCGCCGGACGACCGGTGAATGCCCTGGTCGCGACGGTTTCGCCGAAGCCCGGATCGGCGAGCGCGGCCCGATGCGTCGCGGACGTGCCCGCCTCCGGGCAGCGCAGGAACGCTGTTCCGCACTGGACCGCCGCCGCCCCGGCGTCCAGCGCCGCTCGGACGCCCGCGGCGTCCGCAACCCCACCCGCCGCGACGAGCGGCAGGTCGGTGACCGCGCACACCGCCCGCACCAGGGCCAGGGTGCCCACGTCGAGGGGTTCGTCCGCGCACCTGAGCGTCGCGCGGTGCCCGCCCGCCTCCGCGCCCTGCGTCACCAGCGCGTCGACACCGCGGTCGGCCGCAGCGGCGGCGTCGGCGACCGAGGCGACGGACGCCCACACCGCCGTCCCGCGGGCGTGCAGCCGGGCGACCACCTCGGCGGGCGGCAGCCCGAATGTGAAGGAGACGACCGGCACGGGGTCGGCCTCGACCAGCGCCAGCTTCGCCGCCCAGCCGTCGTCGTCCGGGCTCGGGAGCGGCAGCGGTTCGACTCCCCAGCGTCTCGCCAGCGGGGCCAAACGCTGCCGAAAACCCAGCGCGAGCTCCGGGTCGACGTCGTCCCCCGGGACGAACAGGTTCACCCCGAACGGACCCCTCGTCCGCGCGCGCGTCGCGGCGATCTGCCCGGCGAGGGCGTCTGGCGACAGGTAGCCCGCCGCGAGGAACCCCAACGCGCCGGCGTCCGCAGCCGCCGCGACCAGCGCGGGTGTGCTCGGTCCGCCGGCCATGGGCGCGACGATGATCGGCATGGTCAGGTGCGACACCCGGAACATCTGTCCAGACTAGCCCGCGGCCGTCCCCTCCGGACGCCGCCCGAACTCGACCACGAGCGAGTCCTCGTCCTCGCTCCACTCCAGCCCGGCGAACGGCCAGCCGATCACCGCGGCCGTGTCCGGACGCCGCGTCCACGGACTCCCGACCACCGTGATCGAGCCCTGACGGTCCTCGGTGGGCGCCCACTGCGCCCGGACGGACGTCCCGTCCGCGCAGGCGTCCAGCACCCGCGCCAGCATGGCCCGGAACATCCCGAGGTCCGCGGGATCGCCCCCCTCGCGTCCGAAGAGATCGACGCGGACGCCACGGTCCCGGGCCCGCTCCACGGCGTCGGGAACCTGCTCCAGCACCAACGGCGGAGCGACGAGCGCGTCCCGCGTCCGGGCTTCCATCCGGACGATCCGCGCCCGTTGCGCGTCGTCGAGCAGCGCCGCCCGCGCGATATGGCGCAGCATCGGGGTGACATCGTCCTCCAGGCGCGCCCGGCGGTCGGTCGCCTCGGCCTCGGCGACCTCGGCACCCGCGAGCCGGACGCGCAACTCGCCGGTCTCCCGGGCCGCCGCGTTGGCGAGGTCGGTCGCGACGTTCAGCCCCCACCGCAGCACTCCGCCCAAGGTTGCGGCGACCAGCGGCGGCAGGTAGCCCGCGATGACCTGGTAGGCCATGGGTCCCCCGGCCACCTCGCCGCCCACCGCGGTGGCGGCGGCCATGGCGAGCAGGAGGGCCGGGCCCGCCCAGGGCCGGAACCGGAACGACAGGATCGCCGCCGCGGTCGCGGACGCCGGCGCGAACCAGTAGCGTGCGTCAAACGGCGAGGTGCTCGCGAGGTTGACCGCGCCCCACCCGGCCACGACGACCAGGACGGCCGACACCGCCACCGCCATCCAGGCCCGGGCGGGCAGGGCGAGGGTCGCGAGGGTGGCGACGGCGAGCGCCGCCATCAACGCGAGGGTGACAAGCGGGTTTGTGCTGTGCACCAGTCGCAGCAACCCCAGTCCGATCTGGGACGCCGTGGCGATGCCCACCAGGCTGGCGATCTGGATCAGCGACCGGCGGCGGAACGTCACGGCGTCCGGGGCCTGCACGCTCTCGTCCTGCGCCCAGGTGAGCGCGACGGTGGTCCCGTGGCCCGGGGTCGAAATGACCTTCCCGGCGCCGCCGACGACGCGCATGCGCGCCTCGATCCCGACCCGGATCCCCGCGCGTTCGGGCGACCGTTGGCCGGCCGCGAACCCGACGCCGGAGTCCGTGATCGTCACGCGGGCCGCCTGGGGCGACTGGGTGAGCCGCACCTCCACCTCGTCCGTCTGCGCGTGACGCTTGACGTTCGTCATCGCCTCGATGGTGGCGTCCGCGAGCGAGGAGACGATCAGAGGGGGAGGCGGCTCGCCGGCCTCGGAGAGGCTGAGGCGCAGGCCGAGGCGATGGGCTGCGGCGCCGACCTCCTCGGCGAAGGACGCCTGGGGCTTGAAGCGGTCGATGCCGCGCAGGGAAGCCAACGCGTCGCCGGCGAAATCCCGGGTGTGCGGCGAGACGATCGTCTCGCGCGCGGCCAACTGCAGGACCCCCAGCACCTTGTCGTGGATGAGTGCGCTCCAACGCGTGCGCTCGTACGCCCGCCGGTCGGACCGGATCATCGACTCCTGCAGCAGCCACTGCTGGTCGGCGGTCTCTTGGACCCGCCGGACCGTCCGCCGGACCAAGGCCCGCCCCTCGATGACGGTGAACCCCGTCGTCAGCGCGATGACACCCAGCATCGCCGCGTCGAGAATCCCGGCGGCGGGCGTCCGGACCGCCACCAGAAGGACGGCCCAGGCGACGACGAGGGCAGTCGAGATGCCAGAGCCGCGCACGAGCGGCGTCATCATGACCGCCGCCGTCGTGAGCGCCAGCAGCGGCGGCACGGGGGCGAGCGCCAGGCGGTCGCCGAGGGCGAGGTGGGCGACGCCGACGAGGCACCCCAGCACGATGAACGCCGTCACGCCCGACCGCGACGGGGCGCCGCGCAGCGCCTGGACGACGCCCGCCGCACCGCAGAGTCCGCACGCCGCGAGCACGGCCAGCGACACGGCGTCCGGATAGAACGCCGAGCCGAACGCCTGGGTCCCGACGGCCGCCTCGATCCAGCCCGCCACCGCGATCAGCGTCGCCAGCGTGAGCAGCGGACGCTGCAACTGGGACTGGAGCGAGGCTGAGGACACGGCGTCCGCCCTCGTCAGAAGGGCGTCGGCGAGGGCAGGCGGCCGTCCTCGACGGCTCGGATGTAGAGGTCGGTGCGCGTGTCGGCCGGACGCCCCACCTCGCCGTACTTGCGGCGGGCGCGCAGGAGGTACTCGCGGGCGGTGTCGGGGGAGACGTTCATGCGGCGTCCCACGGACTTCAGGGGCAGGCCGAGCGCATACAGCCGGACGGCCTCCTGTTCGCGGTCGGTGAGGTTGGGGATGCGCCACGCGGCGTCCTCGTCGAGGATCGCCGCCCATTCGGGGCTGAGGTAGGGCTCGCCGTCGAGGACGCACGCCAGCGCGGCGAGGAGATCGTCCAGGGTGTCCTTCTTGCCGACAATGCCCAGCGCCCCCGCCTTGAGGCACGACGCGACCACCGAGCGGCGGGTCTCTTGGGTGTAGAGCAACACCGGCCAGCCGCGCGCGACCAGCCGGGCGGTGTTCTGGGCGGGGTCGGTGCCGTCGTCGAGCTGGATGTCCAGCAGGACCGCCGCGAAGTCGTGTCCGGCGTCGAGCGCCTGAGCGACGGTGCGCAGGCTGGCGGGCTCCGCGTGAGGGAAGCTGTGCCGCAAGCCGCCCTCGACGCCACTGAGAATGGCGGGGTGATCGTCAATGATCGCGACATGCATGGGGTAGGGCATAGGGCCATTCTGGCATCGCCCGTTGTCGGTGTCGCTGCCTTCCTTAGCGCAGGACGGCCCCCGCCGCTTGTCCCACGAAATGGGGACCGACGGATGAGATGCGATGTCTCTAGACTCCCCTACAGATGACGCGGTGGGCCTACGGGGGGGTGCCCACCGCGTCACCCCATGTCGGGGGCTGGATCAGCCGCCGGCCTTGCGGCGGAACTGCCGCTTGCCGCCCTGTTTGCCCTGCTGGCCGCCCTGTTTTCCGGACGCCGAGGTGCCGTCCGCGTGCTTGTGCCGCGCGTTCTTCTTGGCCTCCAGAGCTGCGAGCATCTGGGCCTTCGGGTCGACCGGCGTGGCCGCGGTGTCGTCCGGGTTCGTCATGTGCCCACTGTGCCGCGCCGCGCCCGTGCCGTCCAGCGGCGTCCGGGCTGGCGGTCATACGCGGGGTTCGCCGACGGCCCGGTGGGGGTCGGCGGGCAGGCTGCGCGGACGGATCGGGCGCGGCGGGTGGGCGGACGGGTCCCGCGGACGGCACGGAGCGCGTGGTCCAGTGGCCGGGCCGCGTGGACAACCCCGGTCGGCGGGACCACGATGGGGGCATGGCACCACGAAGCGCCGGGCTGCTGCCCTACGTCCTGGAGGACGGCGGCGTCCGGGTGTTCATCGTGCACATGGGCGGACCGTTCTGGGGTCACCGCGACGACGGCGGGTGGTCACTCGCCAAGGGCCTGTACGTCCCCGGCGAGGAAGAGCCCGCGGACGCCGCCCGCCGCGAGTTCGCCGAGGAGGTCGGGGTGCCGGCGCCCGCGGGGGAGTTGCTCGACCTGGGCGAGGTGAAGCTGTCGTCCGGGAAACTCGTGTGGGGCTTCGGGGTTGCCGCCGATCCTGAGCTGACGTTCGTCGCGTCGAACACATTCGAGCTGGAGTGGCCGCGGGGGTCCGGGGTGGTCAAGACGTTCCCGGAGGTCGACCGCGCCGCTTGGTTCGATCTGGACGATGCCCGCCGCAAACTCACTCACGGGCAAGTCCCGCTCCTGGATCGCCTGCTGGAGTCTCTGGGGCTCGCCTGAGGTCGCGCCCGGGGATCGGATGTTGGGGGCGTGAGCGAGGATGGCGGCGGGCGAGCGGCCCCCTGCCACCGATGTGGTGCGGGTGTCGGACGCCGCTGCGTCCGCAGCATGGGCTAGGGTCGGGGGTCCCATGGCCCACCCCGCTTCGTCCGCCGCTGCCCGGGGACGGGTGCAGGCATGAGCGCTTCGGCGTTCGAGCGGCTCGGACCGGCGTTCCCGCAGCGCGCCCCGTGGGGCACGTCGGCGAAGCTGCGCGCGTGGCAGGCCGACGCCCTCGACCGCTACCTCACCGCCGCCCCGCAGGACTTTTTGGCTGTCGCGACTCCGGGCGCCGGCAAGACGACGTTCGCCCTGCGGGTCGCGGCGGAGTTGCTGCACGCTCGGGTGGTCCGGCGGGTGGTGGTGGTCGCGCCGACCGAGCACCTCAAGGTGCAGTGGGCGGACGCCGCGGCGAAGGTCGGCATCCAGCTCGACCCGGGCTTGGGCGGGTCGCGCCGGGGCCGGTCCCGTGAGTTCGACGGGGTGGCCGTCACCTACGCGGGGGTGGCCGCGCGGCCGTGGCACTACCAGGCGCTCGTGGCGGGGTTCCCGACGCTGGTCATCCTCGATGAGGTCCACCACGCCGGCGACGCGTTGAGCTGGGGCGAGGCGGTCGGCGAGGCGTTCGCCCACGCGACCCGGCGGTTGGCGCTGACGGGTACGCCGTTTCGCTCGGACGATCATCCGATCCCGTTCGTGACGTACGTGGACGGTCCCGGCGGTCAGCGCATCTCCCGCGCCGACTACACCTACGGCTACGCCGAGGCGCTGCGCGACCACGTGGTGCGTCCGGTGGTGTTCATGAACTACGGCGGACCCATGCGGTGGCGGACCAAATCCGGCGACGAACTGTCCGCCAACCTCGGCGAGGTGCTGACCCGCGATCTCACCTCCCAGGCCTGGAGGACCGCCCTGGACCCCGCCGGGGAGTGGATCGGCGCGGTCCTGCGGGCTGCGGACCGTCGCCTCACCGAGGTGCGTCGGCATGTTCCGGACGCCGGCGGTCTCGTCATCGCATCCAACCAGGCCGCCGCCCGCGCGTATGCCCGCACGCTGGCGTCCGTCACCGGGCAGAAACCGACGGTGGTGCTCTCCGACGACGCGGGGGCGTCCGCGCGGATCGAGGCGTTCGCGGCGTCCGAGGACCGCTGGATGGTCGCGGTCCGGATGGTCAGCGAGGGCGTGGATGTGCCCCGGCTGGCCGTCGGGGTGTACGCGACGGCCACCTCGACGCCGCTGTTCTTCGCCCAGGCCGTCGGACGGTTCGTCCGCGCGCGGCGGCGCGGCGAACTCGCGACGGTGTTCCTGCCGACGGTCCCGATCGTGCTGGCGCACGCCTCATCGCTGGAGCGGCAGCGCGACCACGTGCTCGGACGTCCGGTCGCGGACGCCCCCGCCGACATCTGGGCGGAAACCGAGGCCCTGATGGCGCAGGCGAACCGCAGCGAGGGGGCGTCCGACGCCCTGCTGGGGACATTCCAGGCGGTGAGTTCGGACGCCGCCTTCGACCACGTGTTGTTCGACGCGCAGGCGTTCGGGATGCACGCCGTCCCGACATCGGAGGACGAGGCCGAGTTCCTCGGGCTGCCGGGACTGCTGGAGCCCGAGCAAGTCGTCCACCTGCTGCGCGAGCGGCAGCGGCGGCAGGTCGCCCGTCACGACAAGGCCGCGCGCCGCGAGCCGGGCACCAAGCGGGTGGAGCGGGACGCCGTCGCCCTCCACCGCGCGCTGGAGGGGCGGCGCAAGGAACTCAACTCGCTGGTTGCGCAGTACGCGCGGACGAGGGGGACGCCGCACAGCCACGTCCACGCCGGCCTGCGTCGGGAGTGCGGGGGACCGCCCTTGGCGCAGGCCACGACCGAGCAGGTAGAGGCCCGGATCGCGACGGTCCGGAGGTGGTTGTCCCGTCCGTCGAGCTGAACGGCGGCCCACCGGCGTCCAGATGAACGGTTCGGGCCCTTGGGGGCCCTACGCTGACGCCGTGAATTACGCGTGTGAGAAGCCCCAGCGGGGGCGGTCATGAACCTCGTGGCCCAGGCGGCCATCCTCGTCGCCTTCCCCGTGGCCGCCGCGATCATCGGCGCGATCATCTCGGTCGTCCGGCCGCCGGGTCCCCGGTTCGTGAGCGGCGTCCAGCACTTCGCGGCCGGTGTCGTGACCGCCGCGCTGGTGGGCGAGATCATGCCCGAACTCAAGGCGGAGGGGCACGTCTGGTGGGCGGTCCTCGGATTCGTGTTGGGGGCGGCGCTGGTCCTGGCGCTGGGTGCCTATGGGCGACGGGCGGAGGAGGCGGCGGCGTCCGCGCACGTCAACGCCGGCCTGGGTGAGGCGCTGGTCGAGGCCAAGGAGGGCGTGGACGCTGCGGTGCGGCGTCCGACCAACATCGTCGCTGGCAAGGTCGCCAAGGCCGCCGCTCGGACGATCCCCATCGGCATGCTCGGTGCCATCGTCATCGACCTGCTGCTGGACGGCGTCCTGGTGGGGCTCGGCGTCCGGCTGGGGTCGCAGCAGGGCATCATCCTGACCATCGCGCTCACCCTCGAGATCCTGTTCCTCGGGCTCAGCGTGACCGCCGAACTGCAAGAAAACGGCATGTCCAAGGGCCAGGCCGTGCTCACCTGCGCGGTGCTGGGGCTCATGACGGCGGTCGGCGCTATCGGCGGCGCGGCGTTGCTCGGCGGCGTGGACACCACCGTCATGTCGGCGGTCCTGGGGATCGGGGCTGCGGCCCTGCTCTACCTCGTGGTCGAAGAGCTGCTCGTCGAGGCGCACGAAGAGAAGGAGTCGGTGGCGCTCGGCGCGATGTTCTTCCTCGGCTTCGTCGTCATCTACATCCTGAGCGCCTACGGCGGCTGACGTCAGCCGTCGGGATCGAGGACGGTCGGCTCCGGACGCCCGACGAGCTCGCGCCACGTCGGAACCTTCCAGTTCCGGCGCCACAGCGCGAACGCCACGCCCGCAACGAACACCACCGCGGACGCGATGGCTCCGACGAGGATCGTCCACCGCGGTCCCCACGCGTCGCCGATCACGCCGATCAGCGGCGAGCCCAGCGGCGTCCCGCCGAGGAAGATCGTCATGTAGAGCGCCATGACGCGCCCGCGCATGGCCGGCTCCGAGCCCAACTGCACCGACGCGTTCGCCGTGGTCATCACGGTGAGCGCCGTCAGCCCCATGGGCACCTGCAGCAGCGTGAACACCCCATACGACGGGGCGAGCGCCAAGGCGGTCATGCTGAGCGCGAACCCGGCGACCGCCCCCAACAGCACGGACAGTCGTGGTTCCGGACGCCGCGCCGCCAGCAGCGCGGCCGTCAGTGAGCCGACGGCCATCACCGACCCGAGGAGTCCGTAGGCGTCCGCGCCCATCCCGTACGTCTTCGTCGCCATCAGCGCGTTGGTGATCTGGAAGTTGAAGCCGAACGTCCCCAGGACGAACACGATGAACATGACGATCTGCAGGTCGGGGCGTCCGGCCACGTAGCGCACGCCCTCCCAGACAGACCCTCGGCCACGACGCAGCGGCGCGGGCGAGATGTCGGCCTCGTGGAGCGCCAGCAGGGCCCCCATCACCGGCAGGAAGCTGACGGCGTTGGCCACCAGGCTCGGACCGACGCCCCACGCGGCGATCAGCACCCCCGCCACGGCCGGACCGATGAGGCGGGCGGCGTTGAACGACGCGCTGTTGAGCCCCACGGCGTTGGGCAGCAGGCTCGGCGGGACCATCTCCGACACGAACGCCTGCCGCGCCGGATTGTCCGCCGCCGCGACGACGCCTTGGAGTGCCGCGAGCGCGTAGACGTGCCACAGTTCGGCAACCCCGGTCAGCACGAGCCCGGCCAGGATCGCCGCGTTGGCCGCCAGGGCAACCTGCGTCGCCAGCAGCAGCCGCCGCTTCGGGAAGCGGTCCGCGAGCGCCCCGCCCCACGGCCCGAGCAGCATCATGGGCAGGAATTGCAGCCCCGTCACCCAGCCCACGGCGGTCGCCGAATTGTCGGTCAGGACCGTCAACACGAGCCATGTCTGCGCGATCCGCGCCATCCAGGTGCCGATGTTGGAGATCAGGCCGCCCCACCAGAACAGCCGATAGTTCCGGATGGAGAACGACGCGAACGTCGGCGTCCGAACCCGCGTCCGGCTCACGGCGCGACCACCCGGTCGAGCAGCTCGGTCGCGGCGCGCAAGAGGGCGAGTTCGGACGCCGACAGTCCCGACAGCCGCTGGACCATCCAGTCGTCGCGGTTGCGCGCCGTCCGCCGCAGGACCGCACGTCCGGCGTCGGTGAGCGACAGCACCTGGCGGCGTCCGTCGGCCGGATCGTCCGCGCGGGCCACGTAGCCCGCCGCGACAAGGCAATTCACCGTCCGGGTCATGCTGGGCCTACTGACCTGCTCGAGCGCGGCGAGTTCGCCGGGGCTGCGGGTGACGTCGCGGAGCCACCCGAGCGCGGCCACGTGGTGGGGCGGCAGCTCGTGGGTGCTGTCGAAGCGGACGCGGCGGCTGACGCGCTGGCAGGCAATGCGCAGATCGTTGGCCAGGCTCGGCAGGGAATCGCGCGTCATCGACACGACTCGCGAGCCTAACTCATTAGCTTGGCTAACTAAAGGGGCGTTCCGCGTCCGGCTTCGGACGCCCGCGCCCGGAACTGTCGCGGGGACGTGCGAGAATCGCCGGAGGGGACGCAGGCGTCCTTGGTCAGGAGGAGCGATGCCGGTCTTCGAGCGCGTGAGCCGCTACCCGTTCCCGCGCGAGCAGGTGTTCGCGTGGCACCAGCGCCCCGGGGCGCTGACGCGCCTGATGCCGCCCGGCATGGCCGAGATCGTGAGCGGCGCCACCAACGGCATCGAGGTGGGCTCCGAGGTCGACCTGCGGATCACGCATCCCCTGGTGGCGGGGCTCATGGCGAGCGTCCCCGTGCCCGGGGGGCGGCTGGCGCGTCCGGTCGGGGCGCCGTGGCGGGTCCGGCACACCGAGCTGGTGCCGGGCAAGCGGTTCGTGGACGAGCAGATCAGCGGTCCGTTCCGGGCTTGGCGGCACGAGCACCTGTTCGAGGACGGTCCGGCCGGGTCCACCGTCATCACCGACCGCGTCACCTGGAGCCTTCCGGTCCGGCTGCCCACGGGCTTCGACGAGGCCCTGTTCGAGATGCAGCTCGACGGGTTGTTCCTGTTCCGCGAACGGCAGCTCCGCGACGATCTCGCGCTGGCCGAGCGGCTCGGCTCCGAGCCGGTCTCGGTGGTCATGACCGGCGCCAGCGGGCTCATCGGGCGGCAGGTGGAGGCGCTGCTGACCACCGGTGGCCACCGCGTCACGCGGCTGGTGCGGCGTCCGGCCACCCGCGCCGACGAGGCGACGTGGGATCCCGCCGGCGGACGGATCGATCCGAAGGCGCTGGCGGGCGCGGACGCCGTCGTCCACCTCGCCGGTAAGTCGATCAGCGGCAGGTTCACGGCCCGGCATCGGCAGGAGATTCTGGCGTCCCGGGTCGCCGGCACCGAGTCGATCGCGCGGGCGCTGGCGTCCGGGGTGGGTCCGCGGACGTTGGTCCAGGCGTCCGCTGTCGGGTTCTACGGCGCGCGGCGTCCGGACGAGATCCTCACTGAGGAGTCGGCGTCCGGCACGGGGTTCCTCGCGGAGGTCGTCCGGGCGTGGGAGGCGGCGGCCGAGCCGGCCGCGGACGCCGGCGTGCGCGTGGCGTTCCTGCGGACGGGCATCGTCTTGAGCGAGGGCGGCGGCGCGCTGCAGCCGATGGTGCCGCTGTTCTCGATGGGGCTTGGCGGGCGCATGACCGCCCCCGGCCACTGGATGAGCTGGATCGGGCTCGACGACGTGGCTCGGGCCTACGTCCACGCGTTGTTCACCCCCGCGCTGGAGGGTCCGGTGAACGCCGTCGCGCCGCGTCCGGTGACGAGTCAGGACTTCGCCGACACCCTCGGCCAGGTCATGCACCGTCCGTCCGTGGTGCCGACGCCGGGGTTCGGTCCGGCGCTGTTGCTCGGACGCCAAGGTAAGGACGAACTGGTCGACACCGACCAGCGCGTCACCCCGCGCAAGTTGCTGGAGACCGGCTTCACGTTCGGGCAGGGGCACCTGCTCGACGCGCTGCGCCACGCGCTCATGCGCTGAGGCGACCGCTACCCGTGGTGGCGCCGGGTGAGGTGGATCCCGGCGAGCATGCAGCGGACGGAGCCGCCGGCGAGTTCGATGGTGGGGACCGGGATCGGGACGAGCTTGGCGCTGCGTTCGATGGTGGCGGTTTGGGCGGGGGTCAGGGCGTTGGCGGCCCGCTCACTCAGGGCGAGGATGCGGCGGCGGTGGCGTCCGGAGAGTTCGAGGGCGTTGCCGGCGAATTCGGTGATCTGGTCCCAGGTGAGGTCGATGACGTCGCGTCCGGAGTCTTCGAGGCGAGCGACGATCTCGGCGCGTCGGTCGGGGTCGGTCATGACGTCGGTGCAGATGAGGGCGAAGTCGGTGGCGATGCTCATGATGACGTTGGTGTGGTAGATGGGGCGTCCGTCGGGGTCGACGTTGGCGAAGACCATGGGTTCGTAGCCGAAGTGGGTGCAGAAGCGTTCGAGGATGAGGGGGTCGGCGCGGTTGGAGGCGCCGACGTAGGCGACGCGTTCGATGTGGTCGAGGATCATCGCGCCGGTGCCTTCGAGGTAGAGGCGGTCGTTTTCGAGGCCGGAGTAGTCGATGACTTCTTGGACGCGGTACTCGCGCTTGAGCAGTTCGACGATGTCGGGGCGTCGTTCGGCGCGTCGGCTGGGGGCATGCATGGGGAACAGGGCGATGCGTCCGCCGTGGTGGGTGGAGATCCAGTTGTTGGGGAAGACGGAGTCGGGGGTGTCGTGTCCGAGGTCGTCGAAGACGTGGACGCGGACGCCTTCGTCCATGAGGATCCGGACGGCTTGGTCGAACTCGGCCAGCGCCCGGGCTTCGAGGGCGTCGGAGGTGAGTTCGGGGCGGGGAAGTTGGAAGGCGTTGTCGACGGCGGTTTCGGGGTTGGGAGTGAAGTGGTGGGGGCGGACCATCACGACCGCATGCGGAGCCTGGATACCTGCGTGGCGCACTTGCCTGGGCTTTCTGGGAGAGGACGCGCGCCCACGGATCGGGACTCGGGTCAGAATGATGGCACGTCGACCCCCTCGACATGCTTCGGAGGCCGTTTGCCGCTTCCCGATTCCTTTCAGAGCTTGGTAACTCGTGTGAATGCGCAACGAGAAGCGGCAAACGGCCTCGTGGGGATGGATCCCTCCGGACGCACCGGGGGGATCCAGAGGTTCGCGCGGCGGTGGCACCAGCTCCCGCCTCGCGGACGCCTCTCGCGCCGGTGGACTCGGCACGACGCTCCGAACGCGCGCCCCGGACATGCCGCGGTTCCCTGTCAGACTGGGGCCCAGCCGGGTGCGAAAGGGGGCCCATGGACGTCGATGTCGTCATCGTCGAGGACGAACCCGAACTCGCCGCCGCGACGGCCGAGTACCTGGAGGCGTTCGGGCTCTCGACCCGCCGCTTCGCCACGGCCGAGGACGCCCTTGTCGCGCTCCGCCGGACGACCGCGGGCGTGATCCTCCTCGACGTCGGCCTGCCCGGGATGAACGGGTTCTCCTTCTGCCGGACCGTCCGGGCGACGGCGGCGACGCCGATCATCTTCGTCTCCGCGCGCGGCAGCGACGACGACCAGATCCTCGCCCTCTCCATCGGCGGAGACGACTTCGTCACCAAGCCCTTCTCGTTGGCCGTCCTGCTGGCGAAGGTGCGGCGCGCGCTCGACCGCAGCGTCCCGGCCGACCCCACGGCCGACTTCGACGATGGACGCCTCCGCGTCGACGAGGCCTCCGGACGCTCCTGGCTCCACGGCGAGGAACTCCACCTCACCACCCTCGAAGACCGCCTCCTGCGGCACCTCCTCCGCCACCGCGGCCGCGTCGCCACGAAGCAGGACATCATCGACGCCGTGTGGGGCGAGCCGTTCACCTCCGAGGGCACCCTGACCGTCCACATCCGCCGCCTGCGCGCCCGTATCGAACCCGACCCCGACCAGCCCACCTACATCAAGACGGTGTGGGGCCGCGGCTACCTCTTCGAGGACGTCACGTGAGGCGTCTGATCGCGCCCCTCCTCGTGCTGGTCCTCCTCGCGGCTGCGGGGGTGGCCGCCACGTGGGCGTTCGCGCTGCGGCCCGCGCCGGCCGCGAACGTGGCGCTCCTCAACGACGTCGTTCATGTCGCGCAGCGGTCCTGGCCGTCCCCGGACGCCGCCGCGCTCGCCCGACTCGACGGCGAGATCACCCTCGTGGACGCCACGGGCGTCGTCCGCTACACCGATGCCGCCACCCCGCCCGCCGACTCCCTGACCGCCGCGCGACAACGCGCGATGGTCGCTCCCGTCGTCGTCTCCGGACAGGTCGTCGCCACCGCCTACGTCGTGGACGACCTCACTGCCGCGGACGCCGCCACCCGCCGCGACGGCGCCACCGCCGCCACGATCGCGATCCTGGCCGCCACCCTCGTTGCCGCCGGCACCCTGGCCTGGACGAACGTGCGCATCCTGCGCCCCTTCGCCCACCTGGAGTCCTTCGCCACCCGCGTCGCCGCGGGCGACCTGGACGCCCCGCTAGCCATGGACCGACGCAACGTCTTCGGCGCCTGGACCGAGAGCTTCGACCTCATGCGCAGCGAACTCGCTGCCGCACGCGAGCGCGAGCGGGCCGCCGTCGAGTCCAAGCGGTCCCTCATGGCCCAGCTCAGCCACGATGTCCGGACCCCCGTCGCCACCATCGCCGCGACCGCCGAACTGCTGCGCTCCCAGGCCCCGGACGCCGCGACCGCCCAGCGCCTGGACGTCATCACCGCCAAGGCGGCCCACGTGGATGCCCTGGTCGGCGACCTGTTCAAGGCCAACGGCACCGAGCTCGCCGCCCTCACGGTGACCCCGACGGACATCGCCTCCAGCGGCGTGGGCGACCTGATCCGTGCCGCCGACCACGCGGGCCTCGTCCGCCTGGGCGACCTGCCCGCGTGCCTGGTGCACGCCGACCCGCGGCGGCTCGCCCAGGTGGTCGACAACGTGCTGGCCAACTCCTACAAGTACGCCCGCACCCCCATCGACGTGACGGCCCGCCTCGCCGGTCCCCTGCTCGAGGTGCGGTTCGCGGACGCCGGCCCGGGGGTTCCGGACGCCGAGCTGACCACGATCTTCGGACGCGGCGTCCGCGGCTCGAACGTCGGCGATGTCCCCGGGCACGGCCTGGGGCTCTACACCTGCGCCTGGCTCATGGAGCGCATGGGCGGCGACATCGCCGCCGCCAACGACCCCGGCGGCTTCGCGGTCACCCTCGGGATCCCGCTTGCCTAGGGAACCGCTGATTAATGCTGTTCATAGCGAGGACGGCCCGGATCGAGCGATCCGAACCCCCTCGATCTGGGCCCCCATGTTCACTCCGGACGCCGCCCGTCCCGCCGGGTTCGCCCATCCGCAGGAGCCCCGCCCGGCGTCCGGTGCGATGTCGGAGGTGGAGTCGGACCGGACCGGCAGGTCCTGGCCGGCGATGCAGGAGCCCCGCCCGGCGTCCGGTGCGATGTCGGAGAAACGTAGGAATTCCGTTCGCGGCGCGTCGGCGCCCCCGGCCTAGGGTCGGAGTCGAGCGAAAGGACCCCCATGTCACCGCACCCGACCACGCAGCCTGCCGCGGCGTCCGTCATCGTCACGGACAAGCTGAGCAAGACGTTCAGCAACGCCGGCACCCAGCAGCACGTGCTCAAGAACCTCGATCTGGCGATCGCGCGGGGCTCGTTCACGGTCATCATGGGCCCGTCGGGTGCCGGGAAGTCGACGCTGCTGTATGCCCTCTCCGGCATGGATCGTCCCACCCTCGGCCGCGTCACGTTCGACGGCATCGACATCTCCACCCACTCCGAGGACCGGCTGGCGCGGTTCCGCCGCGAGCATTGCGGGTTCGTCTTCCAGCAGATCTATCTGCTCGACGGCATGAGCGCGCTAGATAACGTCATGGCCGTCGGGTTGCTGACATCGCGCGACCGGAGGGCCGTCCGCGAGCGCGCCGAGTGGCTCTTCGAGCTGGTGCGGTTGTCGGAGGCCGACTCTCGCAAGTTCCCCTCGATGCTGTCGGGGGGTGAGGCGCAGCGGGTCGGGATCGTCCGGGGGCTCATGAACGAGCCGGCGGTCCTGTTCGCCGACGAGCCCACCGGGCAGTTGAATTCCGAGCACGGACGCCTCGTGCTCGACCTGCTCACCGAGGTCAACCGGGGCGGCCAGACGATCGTCATGGTGACGCACGATCTGAAGTCGGCGGTTCGCGGCGACCGGATCCTCTACCTGCGCGACGGGGCCATCACCGGCGAACTCGCGCTGGACCGCGCGGCCCCCGAGGCCGACCGCGCCGCCCGCACCGCAGCCTTCCTTGCCGAACTGGGGTGGTGACGATGCGCGCCCTCGCCCTGCTCGTCCGGCGCGAGCTGCGCAAGCGTCCCGGACAGTTCGTCGCCATGGTTGCGATGGCCCTGCTCGCCGGCTTCCTGGCCAACATCGGTCTGCTCCTGGTCACCAGCTACAGCACGAACGTGGCCACCAAGGCCGCCGCCTGGGAGGCCCCGGACGCCGTCGCGATCCTCGCCCACCTGCCGGGCTACGAGCGGGTGACCGACGCGTTGCGTGCGGACGCGGGCGTCCGCCGGCTCGACACCCTGGAGGGCAAACTCGCCCTGGCGAC
The DNA here is from genome assembly GCA_964482465.1 of uncultured Nigerium sp. GTDB lineage: Bacteria > Actinomycetota > Actinomycetes > Propionibacteriales > Propionibacteriaceae > Propioniciclava. Next base: position 15,865 of record CAYZXQ010000039.1, read on the forward strand.
GCTCTTCTACGGGGACAACGACCTGACCGCGCTCGCGTTCGTGTACGACCTCGATGCGCCCGTCACGCTGGGCAAGCGCACGGTGATCTCGCGGACGGACGTCCCGGTCGCCGATCCGGTGTGGGCGCCCGCGGTGCTCGAGGCGTCCGGAAACTACCGCTTGGGCGACGCGCTCCGCCTCAACACGCCCACCGGCACGACCACCTTCCACATCCAGGCGTTCGTCGAGGACACCTACGGCGGCACGCCCGGCTACGGCCTGTTCGCGTATGGGCTACCCGCGGACGAGTTCGCGGCGTTCGCCGCAGCCGACTTCGTGCCGGTGACGATGCTGAAGGTGGACGCCGCGAGTGCGTCCGAGGCGACGGACGCCCTCGCGCGCGTCCGCACGCAGGAACCCGCCGCGTCGATCCCGTGGGACATCAACGCCGACCTCATGAAGGCCGGCGCGGCCATGAGCGCGGGCATCTTCTCGGCGATGCTGCTGGCGTTCGCGGCCGTCATCACGGGGGTCGCGGTCGTGGTCATGCGGTTCCTGCTGCGCAACGCCATCGCGACCGAGCTGACGTCTCTCGGCGTGCTGCGTGCCCAGGGGTTCACCACCGGGGCCATCGTGGGGGCGCTGGTGGGACCGTTCGCGCTCGCGACCGTCCTGGCGTCGGCCGCCGGGGTCGGGGTGTCCTACCTCGTGCTGCCGGGCGTCGCGACCATCATGCGTACCCAGAGCGGGATCACGTGGGATGTGCCGTTCTCGATGGGCACTCTGGCGGCGTCCGTGGGCGGGCTCACGGCGTTCGTGGTGCTGGTGGCGGCACTGTCCGCCGGGCGGGTCCGCGGCATTCCGCCCGTGGTGGCGCTGCGCGGCGGGACCGCCACGCACTCGTTCCGGCGGACGCCCCTGCCGCTGGCCACGACGCGGCTGCCGCTGCCGGCGGCGCTTGGGGCGCAGGAGGCGGTCCAGCGGTGGCGGCAGAGCGCGGTGATCCTGACGACCGTCGCCATCGCCACGTTCGCGGCCGTCTTCGCGTTCGGCATGACCAGCACGCTCGTGGGCTCGCCCGCGGCGACGATCAAGCTCATGGTGGGCGAGATCGAGGATGTGACCGTCACGGCTCGTCCGGGCGTCGACGCGCACGCGCTCGCCGAGCGTCTCGCCCGGGTGCCGGGGGTGGCCAAGGCGTTCCCGAGCCTGGCCCACGGCACGACCGTCAACGGGACGAACCTCGTCCTGCTCGTCGTGGACGACCCGAGCGCCTGGCGGGACGACCCGGTCTACGCCGGGCGCCTGCCCCGCCACGACAACGAGGTCGCGCTCTCGGCGCCGCTCGCCGAGGCGTCCGGGCTGCGCGTCGGAGACATGTGGACGGTGGACGTCCCGGGCGGCCAGCGGAGCTTCCTCCTGACCGGGCTTGCCTCGGGCGGACGCGGGATGGGCCGGTTCGCGATCTTCCCGACCGAGGCGTACCGGCAGGTCGAGCCCGACTTCCGCTTCGACAAGGTGGCCGTTTACGTCGCGCCCGGCACGGGCATCGGCCCGGTCGTGACCGCCATCAAGGACGGGATGGGCGCGGACGTGGCGTCCGCTACCGACACCCAGCAGTCGGTCCTGGTGGAGCTGTCGGGGTACCTGTCGGCGGTTCCGGCGCTGGCTGGCGTGGTGAGCGCGTTCACCGCGCTCGTGGTCGGGCTGGTCGTGGGGCTGGTGGTGACGACGATGCTGGTCCAGGGGCGGCGGGCGCTCGGCGTCCAGAAGGCGGTCGGCTTCTCGCATGCCGAACTCGCGCGCCAGACCCGCTGGACCTACCTACCGCCCGTCGCCCTAGGTGCCGCCCTGGGTGCCGTCGCCGGTGCCCTCGGGCTCGCCCCGCTGCTCCAGGCGCTGCTGCGCGGGGTCGGGATCATGAAGGTGGACGCCGTGGCCGAACCCGTGCAAGTCCTGGGCGTGCCGCTCGGCGTGGTCGTCGTGGCGTGGGTGGTCACCTGGATCGCCAGCCAGCGCATCCGCCGCGTGTCCGCCTACGCGCTGGTCACGGAGTAGGCACCGGTCCCCTCGGCGCCGCCCTCGTCGCCGCGGCGGAGTCGCTGAGGGAGTGTCCGGGCCCGGTGCGGACCCTCCCCGGATCGCCCAGACCCTCCCCGGATCGTCGCGAGGGTGACGGCACGGTCTCACTCGTGGTGGAGGGCGTCCACGACATTCAGCTTCGCCGCGGACCTCGCGGGCGCGACGGACGCCAGGACGCCGAAGATCAACCCCACCACGATCGTCGCGACGACACCGTCGAACGGGAAGCTCCACGGCATTTCCCAGCCGACGTTCGACATCGCGACCACCAGCGCGTAGCCCAGCCACAACCCGCTCAGGACACCGAACGCGATGCCGATCAGCGTCAGCAGCAGCGACTCCGCCATCACCATCCGCCGGACCTGCCGGCGGGTCGCGCCGACGGCCCGCAGCATGCCGATCTCGCGCGTCCGGGCGAGGACCGAGATCGCCAGGGTGTTCATGAGCGCCAACAGGCTCGGCAACGCCAGCACGGCGATCAGCCCGTAGAAGATGCCCAGTGTCCCGTTGAAGGTCTTCTGCTGCTCGGCGCGCCATTCCTCGGTGGAATGCACCCTGAACGCCGGGTAATCCTCGACGACCCGAGCTACCGCCGAGCCGACGGCCGCGGCGTCCGCACCCGGGGCGCGATTCAGCAGGAACATCAGATCCGACGTCGTGGCGAAGTCGCGGGCGAGCAGGTCCTGCGAGACGTACACCGTAGCCAGCTTGGCATTGAGGTAGTCGTTGCCGATGCCTGCCACGAAGTAGGTGCGGCGTCCATTGGGCGTCTCCAGCGCGACGGCCTGCCCCGGGACCAACCCCGCCTGCGACGCGAAGATGCCGTTGGCGATGAGCCACCGTCCGGACGCGAGTTGCCCGAACGCGGCGTCCGAGGACGCGCCGTTCCACTCCAGCGACGCCACCTTCGGGTAGGTCGCCGGGTCGATGCCGATGGCCTGGACGTCGCGACCGTTCAGCTTGCCGTTCGCCACCCGCAGCGACGCGACCGCCGACACCCCCGGCACCCGCCGCAGTTCGGTGCCAAGGCGCGGACCGGCCGCGACGTTGCCCTCCTGCAGGACGATCGACCCCGGCACCACCAGGTAGTCCGAGCCCATCGAGCGGTCGATGTAGCGCATGAACCCGCCGAAGATGGACGTCACCACGGTCAGCATGGCCACGATGGACGCCAGCCCCAGCATCACCGCCGTCACCGTGGTCGCCGACCGGCCGGGGTTGCGTTGGAGGTTCGACCGCGCGATGGCGCCCTCCCGCGCGAACGCCAGCTCGATGGCAGACCCGAACGCGGACGCCAGCGGGTTCACGATCGCGGGCGTGACCAGGGCGATCGCCACGAGGAACAGCACCGACCCCAGCGCCACCGGCGTCGGCTGCCGCGAGGCCAAGAGGAACACCGATACCGCGATCAGCGCGACGCCTGCCCACGCGCGGCGTCCGGTCTGGCGCCGCTGGGCCTCGCCGACCGGCGGACGCATCGCCTCCAGCGGCGTGATCCGGGACGCCGTGCGCGCCGGCAGCACCGCCGCCAGGACCGTCACCAACAGCCCGAGCCCGATCGCCAGGACCCACGTCCGCGGCTCGAACTTCGGCGGACCGATCTCGATGCGCAGGTAGTTCGCCATCATCGGCCGCAGGGCGGCGAAGGTCCCGGCCGCGAGCAGCCACCCCAGTCCGAGCCCGAGCATCGTCCCGAGGACGCCCTGCAGCAGCGACTCGACCAGGAACATCCGCGCGATCACCCGCCGCGGCGTCCCGATGGCGCGCAGCATGCCGATGTCGCGGCGGCGTTCGGCGATGACGGTCCGGAACGAATTGGCGATGATGAAACCCGCCGTGGCGAGGGCGAAGATTCCGAACAGGTTGAACGCGAACTCCGAGACCTGCATGCTCGCGAGCAGCGTCCCGTTCGAGGACAGCCCACCCACGGTGTATTTCTCGCCGAGCGTCCGCCGCAGCGTCTCTTCGACGGTGGCGCGGTCCGCGCCGGGGGTCATCGCCGCCTCGACGACCGTCAGCCGGTTGCCGAGCGCGAACAGCGACCGCGCCGCCGCGAGCGGCACGTACACCTGCTCCTGGCCCGGGACCGACGGCGCGTTCAGCAAGCCGACCACCGTCAGTGTGGTCGTGCCGGTCGCGCTCGGCAGGGTGAGGTCGTCGCCGACGCGGACGCCGAGGCGTCCGGCCAGGTCGCCGGCCAGGACGGCCACGTCCCCGTCGCCGGACGCCAGCGCGCGACCCTGCGCGAGCGGGAAGTCGCGCACCCCGGACGCTTTCGCCGGGTCGATACCGACGACATTGACCATGCCGGGAGCCCCCGGCAGGTCGGCGTCCTTGAGGACGGGCGTCGGCCGTTGGATCTCCCCGGACGCCGCGGCGATCCCGGGCGTGCGGGTCACGAGGTCGAGCACGTCGGTGCCGAACGGCTGCCGGTAGGCGCTGGTGACGGTGACGTCGATCCGTCCGGCGGCCGACATCATCGAGCGCGTGAACGCCTCCATGAGGGCCGGCGAGATGCCGTTGAGGCCGAACACCAGCATGACCCCGAGCCCCACCGCCAGCGTCGTCAACGCCGAGCGCAGCCCGCGGCCGCGCAGGTACCGCCACGCCAGGGTCGACGCCACCGCGTGCGGACGCCGCCCGCCTCGTCCCCGGACCGTGGGTGCGTGCTCGGCCGGCCCGGCGGACTCCGGGCGCGGCAGGGTGGCGGGTCCGGACATCACAGCAACCCGGCGCGATCCATGGCGTCGCGAGCGGCCTCGCGGCGTCCGTCGAGGCGGAGGTCGTCGACGATGGCGCCGTCCCGCATGAGGACGAGCCGGTCGGCGTAGCTGGCGATCCGCGGGTCGTGGGTGACCATGAGGACCGCGCGCCCCCACTCGGATGCGACGGTGGCGAGCAGTTCGGCGATCTCGGTGGCGGAGGCCGAGTCGAGGTTGCCCGTCGGCTCGTCGGCCAGGACCAACGCCGGATCCGTCGACAGCGCCCGCGCCACCGCGACCCGCTGCTGCTGGCCGCCGGACAGTTGGTCCGGACGGTTCCCCAGCCGATCCCCGAGCCCCACCCGCGTCAGCCACTGGCGGGCGCGCGCGTCGGCGTCCGGCGCCCCGTCCAGCGTGAGCGGCAGCGCGGCGTTCTCGGTCGCGTTCAGCACCGGGATCAGGTTGAAGAACTGGAACACGAACCCCAACCGCCGGCGCCGCAGCGTGGTGAGCTGCTCGTCGCCGAGGGTGGCGATGTCGGTGCCGTCGATGCGGATGCGCCCGGACGTGGGCGTGTCCAGCCCGCCGATCAGGTTGAGCAGGGTCGACTTGCCGCACCCGGACGGTCCCATGACCGCCACGAACTCGCCTAGCTGCACCGTGACGTTCACCCCTGCCAGCGCGTGGACGACATTCGGCTCGGCGCCGTAGGTCTTGACGAGATCGGTGGTCTCCACGATGGCGGGTCCGGACGCCGTCGCGTCCGCCGGGTGCGTGGCGGCGTCGGACGGATCGAGCCGGGCGGCGTCCGCAAGCGTGGGAGCAACGGCGTCCGACGCACCCGCGCGCCTACGCCCGAACATCGACCCTCGCCCCCTCGGTGAGCGAGGTGAGGTTCGTCGTCGCGACCTGGGCGCCAGCGTCCAGCCCGCCGGTGATCTGGATGAGCGTGTCGGTCGCGGGACCGACGCTCACGTCGGTCCGGTGGACCACGCCGTTGGCGATCCGCCAGACCGACCGCTTGGCGCCGTCGGAGACGACGGCCTGAACGGGCAGCACGAGGGCGTCCGGGATCGAGGCCGTCGCGATGTCGACGTCGCCGGTCATGCCGTTCATGAGGGTCCGTCCGGCGGGATCGACCGCGACGACCGTGGTGAACGCGACGCCGCCGGTGGCCGTCGTCACCGCCACCGGACGGATCGACTGCACCCTGCCCGTCAGCGGCTGGCCCGCGAAGGCGTCGAGGGTGACGGACGCCGTTTGTCCGGCCTTGATGCCGGCGATGTCGGTCTCGTCCACCTGGGCGTCGAAGCGCAGCGACGCCGGATCCACAACGGTGAACAGCGTCATGCCCTGGGTGACGGCCACCCCGGGTGCGGTGGTGAACAGCGCCGGCATGCCGGGGGCCAACGACAGCGACGTGAACTGGACCGTCCCGGCCACGGGCGCCTTGAGTTCGGCCTTGCCGCGGTTGCCGCGCGCCTGTTCGAGGGCGAGTTGCGCGGCGTGGATGGCCGCGTTCCGCGCGGCGTTGAGCCGGTCGGTGCCGGTCGGCATGGCACGCGCGGCGGCGAGCTGGGCCTCGGCCTGGGCGACGGTCTGGTCGAGCGGGGCGAGGTCGAGGGTGCCGAGGACTTGCCCGGCGTCCACGTGTTGTCCGTCGGTGACGGCGACGGACGCCAGCGTCCCGCTGGCCGGGGCGGTCACGTTCGCCTGGGCGCTGGGGGTGACGGTGCCCTTGGCGTTGACGGTGACCTGGAGTGTCTGGACCGTCGCCGTGGCCGGGACCACGACCGTCCGGGCCGCCTGCGCCGACCACCACCACCCGCCCACCAGGGCGAGCGCGAGGGCGGCGACGACGGCGATGGTGATGATGCGGCGCTTCATGTCAGTGTCCTTGGGCCGTGGGGGTGGCGGATGAGGGGGAGGCCGTGCCGTGGAGGGCGGCCAGGAAGGGTTCGCGCATGGTCCGGTAGATCTCGGTGTAGTCGGCCGGCAGGGCGAACGTGCCGGGCTGTGCGCCCAGGACCCGCTCGACGGCGCTCATCAGCGCGGGGGTGCCGGTAACGAGGATGCGCAGATAGTCGTCCTCGGTGGCGGCGGCGAACGCGCGGTCGGTCAGGCGCGCGGTGCCGTCGACCATCATGGCCAGCACGACGTCGACCGTGGCGGCGGGGTCGTCGACGTCGAAGCTGCCGTCGGCGTGGCCAAGGTCGACCAGGGGGAGGAAGAGGTCGCGCAGGCGGAGGGTCCACGTGTCGAACAGCCGGTGGCGCAGTTCGAGGTTCTCGGGCTTGTAGAGCAGGGGGACGGACGCCAGCGCGGCGTCCAGTCGGGCCACCTTCCACTGCGAGGCCACCTCCATGAGGTCGCGGAATCGCTCGGCGCCGGTCCCGGAGAGCGTGGGGGCGACGCCTTCGAGGCTCTCGAAGAGGTCGGAGGCCCACCGCTCGACCAGCGCGATGAGCAGTGCGGTCTTGGAGGGGAAGTGGTAGTAGAACGTCCCCTTCGCCACGCCGACGGCCGTCGTGATCTGCTCGATGGACATGGCCTCGTAGCCGATGTCCATGCACAGCCGCAGGGCGGCGTCCATGATCTCGTCGCGCCGGACGTCCGGGTGCTTGGTGACGCGCGGCATCCGTCCTCCTCTGACTGACCGTCGGTCAGTGCCCAGTGTATGACTGGCCGTCGGTCAGTCAAGGTGCCCGCCCCTCCACATCTTGAGAATCTCGGCATGGTTCGGAAACTGGGAAGGATCGGGAAGAGCCGTGACAGGGACCCGGCGTGAGCCCGATGAGAGCCAAGAGGAGCACTACGTCCGTGCCATGGCGACAGCCGACGCGAAGTCGGTCGGAACCTGTGCGGTCGGGTCGCCGAAGATGTCTCACGACACGATGCCTGCCTTTTGGGAGTGAGCGACCGGCGGCATGGGCGGACATCCCGTTTTGGGATGGCTCTTGGTATGATTGTCGCATGACGACTCAGATCGCTGTCCGACTGCCCGACGACATGGTGGCTTTCTTGGACACGGCGGTCGCCTCGGGCGCTGCACCGAGCCGCGCCGCCCTGGTCGCGCGTGCCGTGGAACGCGAGGCGCGCCGTCAGGCCGCCGAGGCCGACGCCGCCATCCTGCGGGCGTCAGGGCCGGACGAGGATTTGGACGCGCTGGTGACCTGGAGCGCTGGTCAGGGGATTCCCGAGGCCTGAGGAGTGCGCGAGATCTGCATCGCCCATCTGGACAAGTCGCGGCCCGTGCTCGTTCTGACCAGGGCTCTGGCGCGGCCGGCAATGACGAAGGTGACCGTGGCTCCGATCACGTCCACGATCCGCGGACTTTCCAGTGAACTCCGCTTGGGACCCGACAACGGCCTCGATCACGCCTCGGTGGCGTCGCTGGACAACGTCGTGACGATCCCGTCAGACCGGCTGGGCCAGACCATCGGCTTCCTGACGGACGCCCAGGAGCCCGACCTGGCCCGGGCCATCGTCCTGGCCTATGACTTGGACGTTCCGCTGATGGACTAGCCGCTCGCGGCACAAGCGGACGTGCCAGTGGCACCCCTGGGGCGCCGATCTGGGTGCCTGGAGGGCGACTCGTCGTTCCCCCATCCGGAGCAGACTCAAGCCCGACGCTCGATCAGCGGGCGTGCAGTACCCAGATTGGGCGGATCAAGTCCTTGGCCCGCTTCGGGCTCGACTGGCCATTGGTCGACTGGGGAGGGGGCTTGGAGCCGCCTGTCGGACGAGTGCGCTGCAGCGCTATACGCAATCGCCCAAGTAGTTCGTCGGCAATGAGCGCAAGCGCGAAGAGGCCGACGGCGACAGCTTGACTTACCGATGACGAAGTGGACGACGCTGGCAGTCGGCAGGAGCGACCGCGGCACTGCGTTTGCCCATCCGGCTCGCCAGGACTAGACGCGCCGCGGCA
>CAYZXQ010000040.1:0-15884 GCA_964482465.1 uncultured Nigerium sp.
GATCGCTCGATCCGGGCCGCCGCAGCCAGAACATGATTGATCAGCGTTTCCCCAGACCGGTGTTAAGTTCGAAAGACGCCAGGAGACCCGAACTGGGCGGATCCGGCACCGGCGCCGCCTAAACTCGCCGCCCATGGGACGCGGGCTCCGCTGGCTGAGGCGGCTTCTGGTCGGGATGGTGGCGCTCGCGCTGGTGCTGGCGGGACTGGTCTCCGCACTCGACTACCGGCCCGCGCCGGTGGAGCCCGCGGACGTCAGTTGCCCCGACACCGCGCCCGCCCTGCGCTCGGGCCAGGACGTCCGGGTGCTCAGCTGGAACGTTCAGTACCTCGCCGGACGCGGCTACGTGTTCTTCTACGACCTCCCGCGCGGGGACGGTCCGGACACCCGGCCGAGCGCGGAGTCGCTCGCCCGCACCCTGGACGAGGTAACCGACGTCATCCGCGCCGAGAACCCCGACGTCGTCATGCTCCAGGAACTCGACCGCGACAGCTCCCGGACCGACCACGCCGACCAACTCCTCCAGATCCAGCAAGCTCTGGCCGGCGCCTACCCCTGCACGGCGACCGCGTACTACCACAAGTCGGCGTTCGTCCCGCTGCCCCAGATCATGGGCCCGGTCCACATGAGCCTCGGCATCTTGAGCAAGAGCCGCATCGACGCCGCGACCCGCTACCGGCTCCCGCAGATCTGCGGCGACCCCGTGACGGTGGCGTTCAACTTCGACCGGGCCGTGCTGTCGGCGCGCCTCCCCGTCGCCGGCGGCCGTCCGCTCACCGTCATGGACACCCACCTGGACGCCTTCGCCCAGGGCTGCGACACGATGACCCGCCAGGTGGGGGTCGTGGAGGACCTGCTTCGGGACGCCGAGGGTCCCTGGCTGATCGCGGGCGACTTCAACCTGCTGGCCTCCGACCGCGCCTACGGGCGCCTGGACGCGGTGCAACGCGGCTACTTCAACCCCGACACCGAACTGCGCCCGCTCCTGGACGCCTACCGGCACTTCCCCACCACCGCGCAGGTCGACAGCGGCGACCCCGCCTACTACACCCACTTCCCCAACGACCCGGCGGTCGGCCGGCCGGACCGGACGATCGACTACTTCTTCTACAGCCGCGACCTGTGCCCGCGCGACGAGCGCATCCGCCAAGACTCCCCGAAGATCAGCGATCACTTCGCGATGCTCGCCACGGTCACCGCCCCCTGACCGGACGCCGCGAGCCTCGGCTCAGGGAACCGCTGATTGATGCTGTTCTTGGCGAGGACGGGTCGGGCGAGATGAGCCGGAACCACGAGATCGTGGGCTCGTATTGACCATGCGGGCCCAGATCGAGGGGGTTCGGATCGCTCGATCCGGGCCGCCGCAGCCTGAACATGATCGATCAGCGTTTCCTCAGGCCCCGCGCCCCACCCCCGGCACCCCCTCGTGCGGGCGGGCGTAGGCCGCGACGCGGGCGCCCACCGCGGCGAACTGCTCCGACGTCAGCACGGCGGGCTCTCCCACCGCCTTGGCCGCCAGCCACACCCGGCACGCCCACTCCAGGTACAGCGAGGACGTGTACGCCGCCCCCAACGACGTCCCCCACGTGGTGGCGCCGTGGTTGCGCATCACGACGGCGTTGCGCCCCGGCAGGACCGCGGCCACGGCGTCCGCTAACGCGGAACTGCCGAACTCCACGTACGGGATCACCGGCACGGACCCACCGCAGGCCCCCAGCATGTAGTGCACGAGCGGCACCTCGTCCACGAGCAGCCCCACGGCCGTCGCGTGCACCGGGTGCGTGTGGACGACCGCCGCGGCGTCCGAGCCCGCGTAGACGGCACGATGCATCGGCCACTCCGACGACGGCGCGCCCCGCCCCTCGACCACCCGCCCGGCCGGATCGACCACCACCACGTCGTGGGCGGTCATGCCCCGGTAGTCGACCCCGGACGCGGTGATGGCCACCAACTCCCCCACCCGGACGCTCACGTTGCCCGATGTCCCGACCGTGAGGTCGTCGCGCAGCATCGCCCGGCAGGCTTCCACGACGGCCTCGCGCTCGTCCCCCAGCAGCATGACCCCTCCTCAGGCCGCGGTCTCGCCCCGGTCGGTCCGGACGACCCGCCGCTCGGTCACGAGGGCCGTGATCCACGCCGCGGGCGTGACGTCGAACGCGGGGTTGAAAGCGTCCGTGCCCTCGGGGGCTGTCGCCGCACCGCCACACGAGACCACTTCGGCGGACCCGCGATCCTCGATGACGATGCCGTCCCCGGACGCGGTGGCCGGATCGACCGTCGACTCCGGTGCCACGACTAGGAACGGCACCCCGGCCGCGCGGGCGGCGAGCGCCAGCGCGTACGAACCGATCTTGTTCGCGGTGTCCCCGTTGGCGGCGATCCGGTCCGCGCCGATGAGGCAGGCGTCGGCCTCGCCCCGGCGCAACAGCGACGCGGCCGCCGAGTCGACGAGCAGCCGATGGGGAGCGCCCATCCGCCGAAGCTCCCACGCCGTGAGCCGGGCGCCCTGGAGCAGCGGTCGCGTCTCCAGCGCGCAAGCCAGTTCCAGCCGGCCGCGCTCGTGGACGGTCTGGATCACCCCGAGCGCCGTCCCGCGCTCGACCGCCGCCAGGCCGCCGGTGTTGCAGATGGTCATGAGCCGCAGCGGCCGGTCCCCGAGGAGCTCGACGAGCAGATCGGCACCCCGCTGCCCCATCGCGTGGCAGGCGGCGATGTCCTCGTCGCGGATCGCCAGCGCCTCGGCCAGGACGGCGTCCGCACCCTCACCCGCCCTCGCCAGCGCGCGCCGGACGCCCCACGCCAGGTTGACCGCCGTCGGGCGCGCGTCCGCGAGGTCGGACGCCGCCCGCGCCAGGTCGGCCCCCGCCAGCCCCTGCCGGGCCAGCAATGCCACGCCCAGCGCGCCCGCCACCCCCAGCGCCGGCGCGCCCCGCACCGCCAGCCGCCGGATATCGGTGACGAGATCGCCGATGTCGACGACGCGCCGCACCTCGAGCCGTCCGGGCAGCAGTGTCTGGTCGATCAGTTCGATGTGGTCGTCCACCCAGTCGATCGTCCGCACCCGTGCCTCCTCAGGACGAACGACCCTCGAAGGCGTCCATCGATCCGTATACCCCGAACAGCCTCCCGGCGATGGCGTCGAACGCCCCCGATGGCAGCACGCCGCGCAGCACCTTCGCCAGCGGCACCGACGAGGGGACCAGCACCTGGGGCCGTCCCGCCAGCATGGCCGCCCACACGGCGTCCACCACCTTCTCGGGCTCCACGATCGGGGTGAACAGCGGACCCCGCGCCCCGGCGAACATCCCCGTTGCGACGTAGCTGGGGTACACCGTGGTCACCTTGACGTTCCGGTGCCGCTCGCGCTCCAGCTCGATCCGGAGCGACTCGCTCCAGGACGCCACCGCGGTCTTGGACGCCGCGTACACGGCCATCCGCGGGTTCGGGGTGAACGCCGCGGCGGACGCGATGGTGACCAGCCGCTTCGGACCGGCCCCGACCAGCATCCCCGGAAGGAAGGCCCGCGCGACGTTCATGGCGCCGAGCAGGTTGACGCGGACCATCGCCTCGGCGTCCGCCGCCGACGCCTCCCAGAACAGCCCGTTCCCCCGGATCGTTCCGGCATTGTTGAGGAGCACGTCGACGCCGCCGAGGGCCGAGTTCACATCGCGGGCCGCGGCGTCGACCACGACGGCGTCCGCCACGTCGACGGTCGCCGACAGCACCCGCCCGGGCAACCCGCGCTCGACCTCGGCGAGCGCGCCGGCGTCGCTGTCCCAGATGACCACGGCGTCCGCGCCCTCGCGCGCCGCCCGCTCGGCGTAGAGCCGTCCCATCCCTCGTCCGGCGCCCGTCACGAGCACCCGCGCTCCCCGTACGTCCATGCGCCCACGATAGGCACGCGCGCGCCCTGCGGATACCCCCGCGCCCGCCACGATCCGGGCAAGCCAACGCCGGAACCGATAGTTTGGAACGGCGCCACACGAAGGAGCCGCCGCCGTGACCGACGAGACCCTGACCCGCCACCCCCACCTGCCGCGCCCCGGACGCCGAACGCCCGTCTCCACCTATCGCCTCCAACTCAGCGCCGATCTGACGTTCGACGACGCCGCCGCGCACCTCGACTACCTCGACGACCTCGGCGTGACCGACCTCTACTGCAGCCCGATCCTGCAGGCGGCGCCCGGATCCACGCACGGCTACGACGTGGTCGACCACCAGACGATCTCCGCGGCCCTCGGCGGACGCGAGGCGTTCATTCGGTTCGCGGACGCCGCCCACGCCCGCGGGATGGGCGTCATCGTGGATATCGTCCCCAACCACATGGGGGTTCCGACGCCGCTGTCGTACAACAAGGTGCTGTGGAACGTCCTGGCCGAGGGGCCCGAATCCCCCTGGGCGCACTGGTTCGACGACACCGACGGCGACGGCGAGGGCATCCTCATGCCGGTGCTCGGTGCCCGCATCGGGACCGTCCTCGAGCGCGGCGAGATCACCCGCGAGCGGATGGTCGTCCCCGGCCTGGCGGACGCCGGCGAGCAGGTCGTCCTGCGCTATTTCGAGCACGTGTTCCCCTGCCGGGCGGGCACCGAGGACCTGCCGCTGGCGGCCTGCGTGGAGCGCCAGTTCTACCGGCTGGCGTACTGGAAGGTCGCGGACGAGGAGCTCAACTTCCGCCGGTTCTTCGACGTCGACACCCTCGTCGCGATCCGGGTGGAGGATCCCTCGGTGTTCGCCGCGACGCACGCGGTGCTCCTGGCCGAGTTCCACGCGGGGCGCATCGACGGCTTCCGCATCGACCACCCCGACGGCCTGGCGGACCCTCGCGGCTACCTGCGGCGCCTGTCCGAGGCCACGGGGGGCGCGTGGATCGCCGCCGAGAAGATCCTGGAGGGCCACGAGCAGACCCCGGACGACTGGCCCGTCGCCGGAACCACCGGCTACGACGCCTCCTGGCGGATCGGCGCGCTGCAGTGCGACCCCGCGGGCGCCGGCGAGTTGGGCAGCGTCGCGCTGGCCGTCACCGGCGACATCCCGGGGTCGCTGCCCCAGGTGATCGACCGGTCCAAGCGGGAGATCGCCACCACGTCGCTGTTCGCCGAGGTCCACCGCATCGCGCGGCTGGCTCACGACATCTGCCGCGCCGACATCGCCCTGCGCGACCACACCTTCCGGTGGATCCGCGGCTGCGTGCTCGAACTGGTGGTGGCGTTCGACCGCTACCGCGCCTACGTCGTGCCCGGGGAGGAGGCTCCCGCGGAGGCCGTCCGCCTCGTGGAGGCGGCTGCGGACCGAGCCCGCGGCGTCCTCGACCCCGATCTGCACGACACGATGGACGTCGTCGTCGACCTCGTGCTGGGACGCGATGTCGGCTCGAAGGGCCAACGGCCGCTACGCGACGAACTCGTCGTCCGGTTCCAGCAGGTCTGTGGGGCCGTCACGGCGAAGGGCGTCGAGGACACCGCGTTCTACCGCTGGACGCACCTCGTCAGCCTCAACGAGGTCGGGGGCTCGCCCGAGACGTGGGGGCTGTCCGCGGACGACCTGCACCGCTGGCTCGGGGCGACGGCGGCCGCCTGGCCGGCGACGATGACATGCGGGACGACCCACGACACGAAGCGGTCCGAGGACGTCCGCGGGCGGATCACCGCCCTCAGCCAGTTCGCCTCGGAGTGGCGCGAACTCGTCACGCGCCTGCACGAGCGGGTCGAGGACATCGAGGGCCACACCGAGAACCTCGTGTGGCAGACCCTCGCGGGCACCTGGACCGCCGGCGGACCGATCGAGCTCGAACGGCTACAGGCGTACGTCCTCAAGGCGGCGCGGGAGCAGAAGCTGTGGACCTCCTGGACCAACCCGGACGCCGCCCGCGAGGCCGACCTGGCCGCGTGGCTGACCGGGCTGTACACCGACGCCGAGGTGATGGCCGCCCTGGCAGGCTGGTACGACCTGACGGCTCAGACGGTCCGGACGACGATCCTGTGCCGCAAGGCGATCCAGCTCACCTGCCTCGGCGTGGCCGACGTCTACGCCGGGAGCGAGACCCTGTCGAACGCCCTGGTGGATCCGGACAACCGGCGTCCGGTCGACTTTGGCTCTTTGGCGACGCAGCTCTCCTACCTCGACCGCCGCGACCCGCTCACGCTGGCCGAGGAGAAGCTGCACTTGACCCGCGAGATCCTGCGGCTGCGCCGGCGGCGTCCGGAGGCCTTCGTGGGGGCGTCCGCGTCGTACCGCCCGCTGCCCAGCTCGACCGGACACGCGTTCTGCTTCGCCCGCGGCGAGGACCAGTCGGTGGTCACGGTGGCCGCGCGGCTGCACCGGGCGCTCACGGCGTTCGAGGAGTTCGCCGAGCACACGGTCGTGCTGCCCGAGGGCACCTGGCTCGATGTCCTGACCGACCAGCGACACGAGGGCGGCAGCCTGGCGCTGGGCGACCTGCTGCGGCGGTACCCCTGCGCGGTCCTGGAGCGGGTCGACCCGGCCGCGCCGGCGTCCGGACGCGTCCACGACGAGGCGCCCCGCGGCCTGTTCGGCTGGCTGGTGCGCGCGGTGTCGGGGGCGCTGGACGCCCCGGCGCCGGCGGCGCCACC
Source organism: uncultured Nigerium sp. (assembly GCA_964482465.1). GTDB lineage: Bacteria > Actinomycetota > Actinomycetes > Propionibacteriales > Propionibacteriaceae > Propioniciclava. The sequence goes on from CAYZXQ010000040.1 coordinate 6,594, forward strand.
CCCGGCGAAAGGGAAGGCCCCGCACGCGGACGGCGCGCGCGATGGTTGAGATTCGCCTCTGGGCCCCGGACGCCGCCCGCGCCGACGCGCTCGTCGACGGACGCCTCGTGCCGATGGCGCGCGCGGACGCCGAGCACTTCGTCCTCGACCTGCCGGCGGGCACCCGCTACCTGCTGAGCGTGGACGGCGGCGAGCCGCGCCCGGACCCCCGCAGCCGACGCCAGCCCCTGGGCGTCCACGGACCGTCCGAGGTGGTCGATCCCGCCGCCTTCGCCTGGACCGACGCCGCGTGGCAGGGCATCGACATCCTCGGCAAGGTGTTCTACGAGCTCCACGTCGGGACGTTCACCCCCGAGGGCACCCTGGACGCCGCCCGCGAGCGCCTCGACCACCTCGTGGCCCTCGGAGTCGACGTGGTTGAGCTGATGCCGCTTGCCCCCTTCCCCGGCACCCGCGGCTGGGGCTACGACGGCGTCGACCTGTTCGCGGTCCATGAGCCCTACGGCGGGCCGGAGGCGCTCGTCCGGTTCGTGGACGCCGCCCACGCGCGCGGGCTGGGGGTCTGCCTCGATGTGGTCCACAACCACTTCGGGCCGGCGGGCAACTACGCGGGCGCCTTCGCGCCCTACCTCACCGACACGAAGTCCACCCCGTGGGGCGACGCCGTGAACCTCGACGCCGACCGCGCCCAGGGCGTCCGGACCTTCCTCATCGACAACGCCCTCGCCTGGCTGTCGGACTACCACCTCGACTGCCTGCGACTGGACGCGGTGCATGCCCTGCTGGACGACTCGCCCCGCCACTACCTCGCCGAGTTGGCCGACGCCGTCGCCGCACTCTCGGCGCGGGTCGGCCTCCCGAAAACGCTCGTCGCCGAGTCCGACCTCAACGACCCGCGGATGGTCACCCCGACCGCCGAGGGCGGCTACGGCATGGACGCCCAGTGGAACGACGACCTGCACCACGCCCTGCACGCCTACCTCACCGGCGAGACACTCGGCTACTACGCCGATTTCGGCAGCCCCGAGACGCTGGAGAAGGCCCTGACCAGGGTGTTCGTCCACGACGGCGGGTATTCGACGTTCCGCGGCCGGCTGTGGGGGGCGCCGGTTCCCGACGCCCTCGACCGTCGACGCTTCGCCGTCTTCACCCAGAACCACGACCAGGTGGGCAACCGCGCGCTCGGAGACCGGCCTGAGGCCCGCGCGGGCCTGGACGTCGCGGCGGCCGGTGCCGCGATCGTCCTGCTGGGACCGTTCACGCCGCTGCTCTTCCAGGGCCAGGAATGGGGCGCCACCGGACCGTTCCAGTTCTTCACCGACCACTCCGACGAGTTGGGCGTGCTCGTCCGGGACGGTCGCCGCGCCGAGTTCGACGGCCACGGCTGGCGCGATGTCTACGGCCCCGACCTCGTCGTCCCCGACCCGCAGGCTGTGGCCACCTTCGACGTCTCGCGGCTGGACTGGGCCGAGGCGGAGCTGCCCCGGCACGCCGCCCTGGTCGATTTCCACACCGCGCTCATCCGGCTGCGCCGCGAGTCGCTCGGTCCGGGCCTGCCCCTGGCCACCCGCCACGGCGACGGCTGGTTCGAGCTGAGCCACGGACCCCTGCGGGTGGTGCTGTCCGCCGCGGATGCGCCGGTGTCGGTCCCGGACGCCGCGGGCACCCCCGTGGCCATGTGGGGCACGGTCGAACGGTCTGGCAACGTGCTCCGCCTAGGTCCGCGCGCGGTTGCGGTCCTGCGCGACTGGGACCCAGTTGCCCAGGACGACTAAGCTGGTACAGCCCGGGGGACGTGTCACCCCGGGGATACTTGTTGGTAGGTTCAGCGCAGGACTTGGCGAGCGCAACGCGAGCCCGCACCGGGAAGGGGGGCGTATGGGGGTCTTCGACAACATCGAGCGCAAGCTCGAAGGCGTGGTGACGGGCGCCTTCGCGCGCGCCTTCAAGGGCGATGTCCAGCCGGTGGAGATCACGGCTAGGCTCCAGAAGGAGTTGGACGCGACGGCCAGCGTGCTCAGCCGCGACCGCAAGCTCGTCCCCAACGACTTCACCGTGTACCTGAGCCAGCACGACTACGACCGGCTGACTCCCTACTCGCGCACCCTGAACGCCGAGATCATCCCGCAATTGCGCGACTACGCCGCCAACGCGGGCTACGTCTTTAACGGCCCCGTGACGCTCGAATATGCCCTGGACGCCGGGCTTCCGGTCGGACGGTTCACCGTCGACAGCCAGGCCGTCGCCGCGGCCGCCACGCCGGCGTCCGTCACCTCGATCCGACGCGCGCCGCTGGTGCTGGAGGTCAACGGCATCCGGCACCCGCTGACGCCGCCCGGCTTCACGATGGGCCGCGGCACCGACGCGGACGTCCGCATCAACGACCCCGGCATTTCGCGCCTGCACGCGCGCGTGACCGTGGGCGGCTCGTACGACAACCCGCAGATCGAGATCGAGGACATGGGCTCGACCAACGGGATCGTCGTCGACGGACGCCGCGTCCAGACCGCGCCGCTCCGGGACGGGTCCCGCATCGAGATGGGGAACACTCGCCTGCTCGTGAGGTCGCCGGTCTCCGATGTCTGAACTCGTACTGCTCGGTCTGAAGTTCGCGTTCCTGGCGCTGTTGTGGCTGTTCATCCTCTTCGCCGGTCACGTCATCCGGACCGATCTGTTCGGACGCCGCGTCCCGGCCGGGGCGCCCGCCGCGGCCGTGGCCGCGCCGAAACCGCCGCGGCGGCAGCGCCGGGCCAAGGGGATGCCCACCACGCTGCGGATCACGCAGGGCAAGCAGGCCGGGCTCACGATGGCGCTGGGCGAGTCGCTGCTCATCGGCCGTAGCGCCGACTGCCAGTTGATCCTCGACGACGACTACACCTCCACCCGGCACGCCCGTATCTACGCGACGCCGCGCGGACCGATGGTCGAGGACCTCGGGTCGACCAACGGCACCTACCTCAACAACGAGCGCATCGCGGCGCCCATCCCCTTCACCACCAACGACACGCTCCGCATCGGACGCACCCTGCTCGTCGTGGAGTCGTGACGTGACGCTCACCCTCTCCTATACCGCCCACTCCGAGATCGGCCTGGTGCGCAAGAACAACCAGGACTCGGCCTACGTCTCCCCCACCATGCTCATGGTGGCCGACGGCATGGGCGGCGCCGCGGCCGGCGACCTCGCCTCGACCGTGGCGGTCCTGGAGTTGCGGCGCACCGACCAGACCCTGACCGAGCGGCTCGCCGAGGCGTCCTCGCGGCATCACCCGGAGCCGGACGCCGACGCCGCGGTCCCCGACGCCGAGGCCACGATCGTCCACGAGGACCGGCTGGTGGACGAGGCGTCCGATGTGCTGTCGGTCCTGGCGGGGGCGCTGGCGCGAGCCAACGACGAGATCGCCGAACTCGTCCTGGACGATCCCGACCTCGAGGGCATGGGGACCACCGTCTGCGGCTTCATCCTTCACGAGGGCCGCTTGGCGCTGGTCAACATCGGCGACTCGCGCGCGTACCGCATCCGCGACGGCGTCCTGACCCGGCTGACGCGCGACCACTCGTGGGTGCAGACGCTCGTGGACGAGGGCCGCATCACCGAGGACGAGGCGCTCGAGCACCCCCACCGCAACCTCATCCTGCGGGTGCTCAACGGCAACCCGGCGCATTCCCCCGACCTGGGCTGGGCCGATCTCGCCGAGGGCGACCGTCTCCTGGTCTGTTCCGACGGCCTGTGCGGCCTGGTGACGGACGACGCCATCGCCGAGGTGGTGTCGATCACCGACCGCGACGAGGCCATGGCCGCGCTGGTCGACCTCGCGCACGCGGCCGGCGGCTACGACAACATCACGATCGTGCTCGCGGACGCCGTGGCCGACGGCCCCGCCGGCACGCCGGCCGTGCTGGGCGCCGCCGAGGCTGTGGCCGTCCCGCGCGCCGAGCACACCGCCAGCCTGCCGAGGATCGCCGACGCCGACCTCGACGTCGCGCCGGGCCCCCTGTCGGAGGCCGACCGCTACGCGCCGAGCCGCCGGGGCCGTCCGGGGACGATCCTCAAGATCGTCCTGGGGATCCTCATCCCGCTGTTGGCGCTCGGCGGCGGGGTCTACGGCTGGTACGCCTACACCCAGACCCAGTACTTCATCGCGCCGGCGGACGCCCAGGTCGCCGTCTACCGCGGAGTGCCGGACAAGATCTTCGGCCTCACCCTCAACGAAGTCGTGCAGACCGACACGACCCGGATTGGCGATCTGCCGCCCTACTTCGCCGAACGCGTCCGTGCGACCATCGGTGTCGCCGGCCTAGGCGCCGCGCAGACCACGCTGCAGGAGCTTCGCGAGAAGGCCGCCCAGTGCGTCGCGCAGCGAGAGGCCCGGGCCCGCGCGACCGCCGCCCCCGTGACCCCGGCCCCGGCGTCCCCGACCATGTCGGCCTCCCCCGCCACCCCGTCCGTCCCGGCGAGTCCCGGGGCCACCCCGAGCGCCTCGGCGGAGGTGAGCCCGGCGGCGAGTGCGACGCCCGTCACCTCCCCCGAGGACTGCTGATGGACGCCGTCGTGTACCGCAAGCGGACCGTCGCGTCCGCGTTGATGATGCTCTTCGCGCTGGGGCTGGGATCGTCCGGCTACCTGCTCACCGGGATCAACCAGCACGGCGCGCCGCCCCAGGACTGGCCCATCGCGCTGGGGGCGTGGTTCGGGCTCGGCGCGCTCGCGTGGGGGGTGACGCGGTGGCGGCTCCCGTACGCCGACCCACTGCTGCTGCCGACGACGTTCCTGCTCCACGGGCTGGGACTGTCCATGATCTACCGGCTCGACCAGGCCGACCGCCTGAAGTCGGCCAGCCTCCAGTTCATGTGGCTGGCGATCTCGCTGGTCGGCTACCTCGCGGTGGTGTTCCTGCTGCGCGACCACCGCCGCCTCCAGCGCTTCACCTACCTGTGGTTCGCGCTCGGCGGCCTGCTCCTGGTGGCGCCGCTGCTGCCCGGGATCGGCTTCGAGAACCACGGCGCCCGCATCTGGATCAAGGCCGGTCCGCTGAGTTTCCAGCCCGCCGAGATCGCCAAGGTGATCCTGAGCATCGCGTTCGCCGCCTACCTCGTCGAGAAGAAGGAGGTGCTGGCGCTCGCCGGACGCCGCTTCCTCGGCATCGACCTGCCCCGGCCCCGCGACCTGGGACCCATCGCCGCGGTGTGGCTGTTCTGTCTCGGCATCCTCGTCTTCCAGAAGGACCTCGGCACCACGCTGCTGTTCTTCAGCCTGTTCGTCGTCATGCTCTACATCGCCACCGAACGGCCGAGTTGGGCGATCCTGGGCGTCCTCCTCATCGGTGTGCTCGCCTTCGGCGGCTACTACGCATTCGACCACGTCCAACGCCGCTTCGACGCGTGGCTCAACCCCTTCTCCGACTACGACAAGAACCTGCAGATCATCTCGGCCCAGTTCGGTTTCGCGTCGGGCGGCCAGTTCGGCACCGGCTGGGGGCTCGGACGCCCCTACCTCACCTCGCTGGCCAAGAACGACATGATCGCCGCCGCCCTCGGCGAGGAGCTGGGGCTGTGGGGCCTGTGCGCGCTCGTCGTGTGCTTCGCGATCATCGCCACGCGCCTGCTGCGGGCCGCACTCGGGGCGTCCGAGCCCTTCGGCAAGCTGTTGGCCGCCGGCTTGGGCTTCGTGTTCGCACTGCAGGTCTTCATCATCGTCGGCGGGGTCACGCGCCTGCTGCCGCTCACCGGCCTGACGACGCCGTTCGTGAGCCAGGGCGGCAGCTCGCTGGTCGCCAACTTCGTCATGCTGGGGCTGATGATGACCATCACCCACCAGGTCCGTCGGCCGCAGGTGGCGGCGCCGGAGGGCGAGTACGCCGTGCTGGCGTCGGACCAGACGCAGGCGATCCCGGTCATGGCGACGGGCCCGACGCCGGGCGTCGAGCCGCGTCCGGATCCGCAGGCCGTGCCCGCCCGGACGCCGAATCCGGACGCCGAGGCGACCCAGGTGGTCGTCCGCGACGAGGGGGGTGAGCGCGCATGAACGGACCCATCCGGCGCGTCTCCGTGGTCGTGCTGTGCCTGTTCCTGGCGCTGATGGCGAACGCGACGTACAGCTACGTCGTGCGGTCGGATTCGCTGACCCAGGACTCGCACAACCGCCGCGTCCGGGACGCCGAGTTCGGGGCGCACCGCGGCGACATCCTGGTGGGCAACACCGCCATCGCCACCAGCACCCCCGTCAACGACCAGTACGGGTTCCAGCGCAGCTACGCGCAGGGCCCGTTGTACGCGGGCGTGACCGGCGCCTACACGTTCTATGGGGCGACCGGCCTGGAACGGTTCTACGGCCGCGAACTGGCCGGGACGTCCAACGCGCAGTTCCTCCAGCGCCTCGTGGACACCGCGACCGGCACCCGACCGCAGGGCGCGAGCCTGGAGACTACCTTGGACCCGCGGGCGCAACAGGCGGCGTCCAAGGCCCTGGGCAACCGTCCGGGGGCGGTCGTCGCCCTCGACTACAAGACCGGCGCGATCAAGGCGCTGGTCACCTCGCCGACCTACGACCCCAACCAGCTCGCGACCCACGATCTGAACGCGCTCAACGCCAACGCCAAGGCGCTGGAAGGCGAGGCGGGCAAGCCGCTGTCCAACCGGGCGACCCGGGAGATTTACCCGCCGGGCTCGACGTTCAAGCTGGTCGTCAGCGCCGCCGCGCTGGAGGCAGGGATGACGCCGGAGACCCAGGTGGACTCCCCCGACGGGCTGCCGCTGCCGGGATCGACCAAGGTCCTGAACAACGCCGGCAACTGCGGCGGCACCAAGATCACGCTCAAGCAGGCGCTGCAGACGTCCTGCAACACGGCCTTCGCCAACGTCGGCTCGCAGCTCGGCGAGGCGGCGCTGCGGACCCAGGCGCAGAAGTTCGGGTTCGACGCCACGCAACTGCCCGAGCTGAGCGGAGTCGCCAGCCGGTTCCCGACGAAGATGGACAAGGCGCAGCTCATGATGAGCTCCATCGGCCAGTTCGACGTGGCGGCCTCCCCGCTGCAGATGGCGCTGGTGGGGGCGGGCGTCGCGAACAACGGCGTCGTCATGGAGCCCTACCTGGTGCAGCGGGTCCGCGCCGCCGACCTGAGCGTGATGAGCCAGCGCAGCCCGCACCAACTCTCGGTGGCGATGACCCCGGCCAACGCCGCCGCGCTCCAAGACATGATGGTCAACGTCGTCGAGAACGGCACCGGGCAGCGGGCTCAGATCGCCGGCGTCCGGGTCGGCGGCAAGACCGGCACGGCCCTCACCGACGGCAAGTACGCGCCCTACGCGTGGTTCGTCGCGTGGGCCGACAACCCGTCGGTCGCGGTCGCGGTGTTCGTGCAGGACGCCGGCGTCGACGGCAGCGAAATCTCCGGGGGCCGGTTCGCGGCTCCCATCGCCAAGAGTGTGATCGAGTCCATGCGATGATGGGCGCGCGCACCCGATCGGAAGGGCAACCAGCATGACCGACCAACCGAGGACCCTCGGCGGTCGCTACCAACTCGGCAAGGTCATCGGCCGAGGCGGCATGGCGCAGGTGCGCCAAGCCACGGACATGCGGCTCGGGCGCGAGGTCGCCATCAAGGAGTTGCGCGTCGATCTGGCCAGCGACTCCACCTTCCAGGCCCGTTTCCGGCGTGAGGCCCAAGCCGCCGCCGGGTTGAACCATCCCAACATCGTCTCGGTCTACGACACCGGCGAGGAACTCGACCCCGGCACCGGGATCGCAATCCCCTACATCGTGATGGAGCTCGTCAACGGCCGGACCCTGCGCGATGTGCTGCGCGAGGGGCGTCCGATCCTGCCGCAGCGCGCGCTCGAGTTCACCCAGGGCGTCCTCGACGCGCTGAGCTACAGCCACAAGGCCGGCATCGTCCACCGCGACATCAAGCCGGCGAACGTCATGCTGACCAACTCCGGGCTCGTCAAGGTCATGGACTTCGGCATCGCACGGGCGGTCGCCGACACGTCCTCGACGATGACGCAGACCGCCGCGGTCATCGGCACCGCGCAGTACCTCTCCCCCGAGCAGGCCCGCGGCGAGACCGTGGACGCCCGCTCGGACATCTACTCGGCCGGCTGCCTGCTGTACGAACTGCTCGTCGGACGCCCGCCGTTCCAGGGCGAGTCCCCCGTGTCGGTGGCCTACCAGCACGTCCGCGAGGCCCCGGTGTCGCCGTCCCAGCTCGACGCCGAGGTGACCCCGGCGATGGACGCGGTGGTGCTCAAGGCGCTCGCCAAGGACCCCCAGGACCGCTACCAGACCGCCACCGCCATGCGCGACGACATCGCGCGCCTGCTGGCCGGGCATCCCGTGGCCGCAGTCCTCCCGCCGCCGCTGCCCGCACCCATCCCCGAATCCGCGGCGGCGGCGACCGTCGCGATGCCCGCGGCGACGGGTGCCGGTCCCCGCCGGGCCGCACCGGCCCCCACGCCCGTCAACGCGCTGCCCGAGGAGCGCAGGCGCGCGCGCTGGCCGTGGATCGCGCTCATCGGGGTGCTGCTGGTGGCGCTCGGCGTCGGGGGCTACCTCCTCGCGACGTCCGGGGAGAAGCCGGCCGCGCAGGTGACCGTGCCGCCGCTGTACGGCCTGCAGCAGGCCGTCGCCGAGAAGGCGATCCGGGACGCCAACCTGCAGCCCGTCGTCGAAGCGGTCGCGGGCGCCAACGACTCCACCGTCGGGACGGTGACGAGCCAGAACCCGATCCCGGGGGCCAAGGTCGAGACGGGGGCGACGGTCAAGATCACCTTGAACGTCGGTCCCAAGCGGCTGACGATCCCGACGGGGCTGATCGGCAAGTCGAAGGACGAGGCGATCAAGGCCTTGAACACCAACGGGTTCCTGAACGCCCGGGCTCAGGAGGCCACCGACGAGCCGGCGGACGCCAAGGCGAACACCGTGTTGTCCGTGACCCCGAACGAGGGAACCTCGGTCACGGCGGATGCCGAGATCGTCATCAAGTTCGCCGTCGGCAAGGCGCGCATCCCGGACGTCCGGAACCAGCCCCAAGCGGACGCGCTGTCGGCGTTGGCCAATGCCGGCTTCTCGAATGTCAAGGTCAAGCCGCAGACGTCGACCCAGGCCGCCGGGACCGTCATCACGACATCGCCGCCGTACAACACGTTGGTGGTGAAGTCCGACCCGATCACGGTCTACGTGGCCGCGGCCCCGCCGCCGGCGACGAACAGCTCGACGCCTGCGCCGTCGTCGTCCGTCACGCCGGCCCAGACGCCGTAGCCCGTCAGAGCGCCATCAAGGGCGCCAATCCGGACGCC
>CAYZXQ010000040.1:15984-24217 GCA_964482465.1 uncultured Nigerium sp.
GACGCCCGGGCTGGCGCCTCGGCGTCTCCGCAAGCGACCAGCCAGTTGGCCAGCACCTGGTAGCCGCCCTCGGTGAGAACGGCCCAGACGCCGTAGCCCGTCAGAGCGCCATCAAGGGCGCCAATCCGGACGCCCGGGCTGGCGCCTCGGCGTCTCCGCAAGCGACCAGCCAGTTGGCCAGCATCTGGTAGCCACCCTCGGTGAGGACGGACTCGGGGTGGAACTGCACGCACTCGACCGGGAGGTCGCGGTGGCGGACGGCCATGACGATCCCGGACTCCGTGGTGGCGGAGACCTCCAGCTCGTCGGGCACGGTCGCGGGATCGAGAGCGAGGGAGTGGTAGCGCGTGGCGGTCAGCGGGTTGGGCAGCCCGGCGAACACGCCGCGTCCGTCGTGGAACACCGGCGAGGTCTTGCCGTGGAGCAGTTCGGGGGCCCGCCCGACCACGCCGCCGTACGCGACGGCGATGCTCTGCAGGCCGAGGCAGACGCCGAAGATGGGCAGGCGTCCGGCGTGGGTGCGGACGAGGTCGATGCACACGCCGGCGTCCTCGGGGGTGCCCGGACCCGGCGAGAGCAGGACGCCGTCGAAGCCGTCGGCCCAGGCGTCCGAGGCGAACCGGGCGTCGTCGTTGCGCCAGACCTCGACCTCGGCGCCGAGTTGCGCGAGGTACTGGACGAGGTTGTAGACGAACGAGTCGTAGTTGTCGACGACGAGGATCCGGGACATGCCGCCCATTGTCGCCCGCGGCGTCCGGATCAGCGGGCCGGCTTCGCCCACTGGACCGCCACCGACCCGGAGTATCCGGGCATCGTGACGGACGCCTCACGCCGCTGCTCCCAGCCGAGGTGGTAGGCCTCGGCGTACTGGCGGTAGATGCGGAGCGCGTGCGAGGAGGCCAGCGCGTTCTCCAGCGAGCGCTGGCTACCGATGGCGGTGATGACATACGGCGGTGCGTAGGGGACGCTGTCGAGCACGACGGTGTTACCGACGCACTTGATGCCGGTGCGGGCGGAGACCCGCTGGCCCTGGATGGTCATGGCCTCGGCGCCGCCGGCCCACAGGGCATCGACCACGGCCTGGATGTCCTGCTGGTGGACCACGAGGAGGTCGTCGTCGACCCCGGCGGGCTTGACGTTGAGGGGGGCGTCCTTGAGGACGACCGTGACGGCCGGTCCGCGGACGGGCGTGAGCGCGGCGGCGCGCGCGGCGTCGTCAAGCGCGGACGCCGACGGTCCGGTCTGCGTGCCCGCTTGGTCGGCCTCCACGCGCGTGAGGTCGTCCACCTCGCGGCGGAGGTCGGTCAACTGGCGGGTGAGGTCCCCGTTGCGGCGCGCCTCAGCCTGCACCAGCCCGACGAGATCGGTGTTGCGGCTCGGGCGCAGGTCGGTGCCGCGGGAGGTGGTGGCGCTAGCCGCCATCATGAAGCCGGCCAGCACGCACACGGCCACCGTCGCCGCGCGCCGGGCCGGCGTGCGGTGGGTGCGGGGCTCGTTCGGCACGTCCCCACCCTACGCGCTAGGCTGAGCCGGATTGTTGTCCCGACGAGGAGTGGGTTTCGTGCCGGAGTCCAAGGGCCGTAAGGCCGCCGAGGTGAAGAAGAAGGACAGCCGCAAGGCGGAAGTCGCCGCCACGCAGTCCGAGAAGCGGCGCCGGACGCCGTCGCTCGCCGACAACCGCGGCTGGGTCGCCCCCACCTTCGTCACCCTCTCGCTGCTCGGCGTGCTGTGGCTGATCGTGTGGTATCTCGCCGCCGCCACCGGCACCGTCATCCCGGTGATGTCCGACATCGGGTCGTGGAACGTCCTCATCGGCATGGGCTTGATGATCGCGGGCTTCGGCGTCTCGACGCTCTGGAAGTAGCGGGCCCCGGGGGTCCGTCCTGCACTCGGGTCGCCGCCGCGGTGGCGCGCCTGACCGCCCCGCTGGAAGTAGCGGTCCCCAGGGGTCCGTCCTGCACTCGGGGTGGCCGGACCTCGGCCGTTCGCCCGTCCGGTTGCCTGATCCCTGTGGCTGGTCGCCGCTGCGCTCCAGCAACGCAGCGTCCGGACGCCGCGTCCTGGGAACCCTCGCCCCCTCCAAGGGACTCTCACCGCCACCCCCGCGTCATTGTGCGTAACCGGGACGCATATCGACGGGTTCCACACGATGACCGCCCCGGCACAGGACAACGTGCCCCCACGATCCCTACCGACCGACCCTCCGGACGCCCACCCCCGCCTCCTCTGTCCCACCCCTCCCCGACGCGCGACGTCCCTCCCCGAATCGCGCGCTCCTCCCGGGAGGAAAGACACCAAACCAAGAGGCACGACACCGTCCAAGGAGGGCCACCCACCACAAGCACCCAGGTCAGCCCCACCATGAACTCCCCAACACCGCGCGCCTCGAGAAGGTCGGGCCAGCGACAACACAGCACCCGGACGCCGCGTCCTAGGAGCCCTCGCCCCATGCCCACCCCCGCGTCATTGTGCGCAACCGGGACGCATATCGACGGGTTCCACACGATGACCGCCCCGGCACGACAGAACGTGCCCCCAGGATCCCCACCCACCGACCCTCCGGACGCCGCGTCCTAGGAGCCCTCGCCCCATGCCCACCCCCGCGTCATTGTGCGCAACCGGGACGCATATCGACGGGTTCCACACGATGACCGCCCCGGCACGACAGAACGTGCCCCCAGGATCCCCACCCACCGACCCTCCGGACGCCGCGTCCCGTACCGTGCGAGTCGGCGCTCACGGCCCCATCGCCCAGACCGAATCGGTCCCCGGGTGGCTCCACGCACCCAGACCGCACTGAAAAGCGGGGCCGGAGCAGGTCGACTCCGGCGCCTATCCTTTCGGACCCGGCCCGTGCACGACCGACACCCCCACTGCGCACCCGACCACCACGCGCCGGAATCGAGCTGCTCTGGACCCGCGACAACAAACGCAACCAAAACCGAACCGCGTCGCATCCTCGTCACACAAGTCACCCGACCACCACGCGCCGGAGTCGAGCTGCTGTGGACCCGCGACAACAAACGCAACCAAAACCGAACCGCGTCGCATCCTCGTCACACAAGTCACCCGACCACCACGCGCCGGACTCGAGCTGCTCTGGACCCGCGCAAGTCGGCGCACCACGAACGGCGCGCACCCCAGAACCCCGCAGCACATGCGAGCAGGACCGGATCCGCCTCACCACTGCATGGGGCAACGCGCGCCCGGACCGACTATCCCTGCGGCTTCAGCAGCGGGAACAAGATGGTCTCGCGGATGCTCGCGCCGGTCAGCAGCATGATCAGGCGGTCGATGCCGAGACCCATCCCGCCCATGGGCGGGGCGCCGAACTCCAGGGCATTCAAGAAATCCTCGTCCAACTGCATCGCCTCGGGATCGCCCTTGGCAGCCAACAACGACTGCTCGACGAACCGCTGCCGCTGGATCACGGGATCGATGAGCTCGCTGAACCCGGTGCCACGCTCGACGCCGCCGATGATCAGATCCCACGCCTCGATGAGCCCCGGACGCTCCCGGTGCGGACGGGCCAGCGGCTGGGCGATGGCGGGGTAGTCGCACACGAAGGTGGGCTGCAGCAGGTCCTTCTCGACGAGTTCTCCGAAGAGCTCGACGGCGAGCTTGTCCGCGCCCCAGGCCGGGTTGACCTCGACGTCGTGGGCGTCGGCGATGTCCACCAACACCGAGCGCGGGGTGTCGAGGTCGATCGGCTGGCCGAGCTTCTCGGACAGACCCTCGTACAGCGGCAGCCAACGCCACTGGCCGTCGAGGTCGATGGTGCCCCGGGGCGTGTCGATCTGGCGCGAGCCGAGGGCGTCCGCGGCATCGACGACGATCTGCTGGGTGACATCGGCGATGCCGCGCTGGTCGGTCCAAGCCTGGTACGCCTCGAGCATGGTGAACTCGGCGGAGTGCTCGCGGTCGATGCCCTCGTTGCGGAAGATGCGACCCATCTCGTACACCTTGTCGGTGCCGCCGACCATGGCCCGCTTCAGCGACAACTCCAGCGCGATGCGCAGGGTCATGTCGATGTCGAAGGCGTTGAGGTGCGTCCCGAAGGGGCGCGCGGCGGCACCGCCGTGGATGAGCTGGAGGATGGGCGTCTCGACCTCCAAGAACCCCAGCCGGTGCAGCGTCTCGCGGATCGACCGCTGGACGGCTGCGCGCGTGCGCACCATCTGCCGGGCCTCGTCGCGGGCGACCATGTCGGCATAGCGCTGGCGGACGCGCGCCTCCTCGGACAGATCCTTGTGGAGCGTCGGCAGCGGACGCAGGGCCTTGGACGCCAGCGTCCAGCCCGTCGCCATGACGGACAGCTCGCCGCGCCGGCTCGCGATCACGCGGCCGGTCACGGAGACGAAGTCGCCGAGGTCGACATCGGCCTTCCAGGCGTCGAGGGATTCCTGTCCCACCTCGGCGAGACTCAGCATCACCTGCAGACGGTCGCCGTCGGCGTCCGTCGTGAAGGAGTCCTGCAGGGTGGCGAAGCACAGCTTGCCGGTGTTGCGGACGAACATGACGCGTCCGGCGACGCTCACCACGGCGTCGGTCTCCTCGCCGGCGGCCAGGTGCCCCCAGGCGGCCCGGACGCCCGCGAGCGCGTGGGTGCGCGGAACCTCGACGGGGTAGGGGTTCGTGCCCGCGGCCAGCAGCCGCTCGCGCTTGCCCATACGCACGGCCATCTGCTCAGAGACGGACGGTGGCGTGGGGGCGCTGGGCGCAGCGGTGTTCTCGGTCACCGGGGGATTCTATCGGGGCGCCCGGACGGCCCCGAACCGGGCCGTGTCCCACGGGTGGGGACGGTTGGCGACAAGGGGCGAAGCCCTAGGGTGGTGGGGTTGTCCGACGAAAGAGCCCCCGATGGTCTTGCCAGCGCATCGCCGCACCGCCCGCCTCATCCCGTGGATCCTCGCAGTGACGCTAGCCGTCGTGGGGTTGGGCGTGTCCCCGGCGCACGCCACCAACCCGTACACGAAACCGGGGAACAACACGAAGGACTGCGCGGTGTCGTGGTCCGCCAAGACGGATCTTTCCCAGTCCTACACCAAGGACTACGACGGCAACGGAACCATCGAGACCGGCGAGATCTACTCCAACCAGGGCTACCTCGTCCAGGTGAGTTCCCGCAACGACTACCCCGCCGTCCACGGGCCCGGCGAGATCGCGCTGCAGCACTGGGCGAACAGCGCGACGAGCCTCGGGTTCCGGATGCCGATCGCCACCGACGACCCGATGTACGGCGTCGACGTCACCATCAAGCCCGATTCCACGAACTTGAAGCTCGGCACCGACGCTGCGGCGCTCGGACTCGCCAAGTACGTGCTCTTCGACGGCAATCCCGTCTACAAGGTCGAGGCCCTCGCGCCCACCGTGACCTATCCCTCGGACGGCTCCATCCACCTGCACTGGGACACCCTCCCCGCCGGCAGCGCCACCATCATCGGGTTCTCGGGCACGGCGCTCGACGGCACGGCCGACAAGCCCGAGTCCCACTACTTGATCTCGGCCTCCCTGACGGCGACCTACGCCGAGGGTGCGGGCTGCTCGCCGACGGTGCCGACGGTGCCGACGCCCCCCACCGAGGGCCCCTGCGAGCAGGTCGTCGCCGGACGGACGCTGTGGCCCCTCGGCGCCCCGGACATCACCGCCCGCATCAAGTCGGGCGACGGCGGCGAGGTCAACGCCGATGGCTTCCCCGTGGGCGAGTCCCTCTATCTGCGCCTGTACGGCGCCACCGACCAGCCGCTCACCCAGGTGACCGCGACGTTCAAGGCGTCGCAGGGCTTCACGTTCGCCTCCGTGGCCGGCGTGACGGTCGCCACCGGCGCAGCGCCAGGCATGGGTGCGCTCACGGGTGCCGGGTACACGGTCGCGGCGACGGGCGTCGGGACGCCCACGCTCAGCGGAGACGGCAAGACGATCACCCTGACCATCGACGCGATGCCGGCCAAGTCGGCGTTCGCGTTCGCGGTGAAGGTCGTCCCGGACGGCACGTACAAGCAGTTCGTCATGGATTCCGTCATGCTCGGCGCGCTCCAGGGCTGCGACCCGACGCCCAAGCCCGAGCCGAAGCCGAAGCCTGAGCCCAAGCCGCCGGTCGGGCCAGTGGTCCAGACCGACGACGTGGGGGGCGACTCCACCTCCGCCGCCCTGCTCCTCGGCGTCGCACTGCTGACCACGGTCGGCGCAAGCCTCGGACGCCGCCGGCCCCGGTGACCACCGCCACCCCCCACGATCCGGACGCCGCCACGCCAGGTGATCCGGACGCCTCGGCCCTCGCCGCACCAGACCCCACGCCGGGTGCCGCGGACGCCCCCACGCCACGTGAGCCGCACGCCTCGGCGCTCGCCGCACCAGACGCCGCGCCAGGCGATCCGGACGCCTCGGCCCTCGCCGCTCCGGACGCAGCCACGCCGGGTGGTCCGGACGCGCCGGCGTCCGGACCATCGCGGGCCAGGGGCGTCCGCGTCGTCGCCGCCGCTCTCGTGATCCTCGGCGTCGTGGCCGCCGGGCTGGCGCTCATCCAGCCGTGGCGTCCGACACCCGAGGGCCCACCGACGGAACCCGCGGCGTCCGCGCCCGCGACCTCCCCCACCGCGGGCGCGACGTCCGCGACCCCGACGCCCTCGGGCCCCTGCGATCCCGTCCGAATCGAGGTCGCGTCGCTCGGGATCGCCGAGCCGCTGATCGCGCAGGGCCTGGACAGCCGCGGTCAGCTCAACCCGGACCCCCGCCAGACGGTCTGGTACACCGGATCGCCGCGGCCGGGGGACGCGGGCATCGCGGTGATCGCCGGCCACGTGCAGAACACCACCCCCGACGTGTTCTGGGAGCTCGACCGGATCAAGGTCGGCGACCCGGTGGTCGTGACGTGCGCGGACGGCCGGGCGCTACCGCTGCGAACCGTGCGGACGGCGTCGGTGGACAAGCAGCAACTCACCACCGACGCGACGGTCTGGGGCGAGAGCGCCACGCCGTCGGTGGTCCTCATCACCTGCGATCGGAACTCCCGCGTCGTCGGACGCCACCACGTGAACAACTTCGTCGTCTGGACCGTCCCCGCGAGCTGACCTCAGACCCCGGACGCGCGCTCATGGGCGCCGACCGACTTCACAACCATGGTCGAGCTGACCTCACACCCCGGACGCGCGCTCATGGGCGCCGACCGACTTCACAACCATGGTCGAGCTGACCTCACACCCCGTGCGCGCGCTCGTGGGCGAGCAGCCACGCCTTGCGGTCGAAGCCCCCCGCGTAGCCGGTGAGCGCCCCGGACGCCCCGACCACCCGATGACAGGGCACGACGATGGTGAGCGGATTGCGGCCGTTGGCGAGCCCGACCGCGCGGGCCGCCCCGGGAGCGCCGAGGTGGGCGGCGAGCCGCCCGTAGGTCCAGGTGGCGCCGTAGGGGATCTCGCGCAGCGCCGCCCACACGCGCCGCTGGAAGTCGGTGCCGCGGGGGTCGAGGACGAGGTCGAAGTCGGTCCGGACACCGGCGAAGTACTCGCCGAGCTGGGCGGCGGCGTCCGCGGCCACGGTGTCGTCGCGCTCACCCCAGTCGGGCCGCTCGGGGAGGTGGGCGTGTCCGGGCACGTAGACGCCGGCCAGCGCGCCGACGTCGGTCACGACGAGAGTGAGGTCGCCCAGCGGGCTCGGGACGATGCGGTGTTTCACGGGGCCTCCGGGAGTCGGTTGATCGGGTGGTCGAGGGTCGCCCACAGGTACTGGGTGGCGTAGGCGGCGCGCCACGGACGCCAGCGTGCGGCCTGGGCGGGGCTCACGCCGAGGGCAGCCAGCGCGCGGCGGACGCCGAGGTCGGTGGCCGGGAAGGCGTCCGGGTCGCCGAGGGAGCGCATGGCGACGAGTTCGACGTCCAAGGGCCGATGCCCGGCAGGGCGGCGAGCGCGGCGCAGGCGGCGTCCCAGTCGGCGCCGGGGCCCAGCTCGGGGACGCCGAAACCCGGCGTCCTGCGCGGCGGCGGCGCTCGGATAGAACGTCAGGCGGTCGGCACGCGGGGTCATCGCGGGGCAGCTCGGTCGACAGTAGATGCCCGTGGACGACACGGCGGTGTAGAACCGGCCGTCGAACCGCGCGTCGCGGCTCCGCACGGCGGTCAGGCACACCTCGCGATCCGGAAGCACGGGCCCCACCCTGCCGGACGTGCGGCGCCCGGGTCTAGGGAAACGCTGATCGATCGTGTTCTGGCTGCGGCGGCCCGGATCGAGCGATCCGA
>CAYZXQ010000041.1:0-23429 GCA_964482465.1 uncultured Nigerium sp.
GCTCCGCTCGTGCAAGCGGGTTGAGTCACCGCTCGCCGCGGGGGCTGGAACTCGCGGAGCGACCCTGGCCCCCGCGGCCACACAACAGAACACCACTCGCCACGGGGCCGGGGCGGCCCGCGGGCCCGACCATCGACTAAGGAGACACACATGCCCACCACACTGATCGCGGGGCGTCCGATCGACGTCAACGACGAGGGCTTCCTCACCCAGTACGACCAGTGGGACGAGGACCTCGGCAAGGTTCTCGCCGGATTCGCCGGGATCGACGAACTCACCGAGGACCACTGGAAGGTCCTGCGCTTCCTGCGCGCCGACTACCCGGCCCGCAAGGAGACCGCGACGCTGCGCCGCGTCGCCACCGTCGGCGGCTTCGACATGAAGGAGCTGTTCAAGCTCTTCCCCGTCAAGCCGGCCAAAAAGATGTCGTACATCGCCGGGCTGCCCAAGCCCAAGGGCTGCGTCTAGGAACCAGGGAGAACTGACATGAGCGAAATCCTCGACACCCCGATCATCCCCGACTTCGGGTCGTCCAAGCCGGACGCCGCGGCGTCCGCCACCCCCGCCAAGGCCGCCAAGGCGGCTCCCGCGGCTCCGGCCGAGGCGGGTCCCCGCAAGATGGTGTTCATCGCGTCCAAGGGCAATCTGGACATGGCCTACCCCGCCCTCATCATGGCCAACGCCGCGCTGGGCGAGGGCGTGGAGACGCACATCTTCTTCACGTTCTGGGGCTTCGACCTCGTCACCGAGCGCACGATGGACGCCCTGAAGTTCTCGATGGTCGGCAACACCGCCATGCACCTGCCGCAGGTGCCCAAGCTGCCGATCCCGCAGATCCTGGGCGTCATCCCGGGCGTGACCGCGGGCACCACGATGTACATGAAGAAGCAGCTCGACGCCCTGGAGATCCCCAGCGTCCGCGAGATGCTCGACATCATCGTGGCCTCCGGCGGTCACTTGTGGGGCTGCAAGCTCAGCTTCGACATGAACGGGCTCACCGAGGAGGACATGTACGACGGCCTCGAGGGCATCATCAGCGCCACGGACTTCATCGAGCTGTCCGAGGGCGCCCAGATCATCTTCGTCTGATCTGGATCGACCCCGCGACAACCCCTCCTCCCGCGGCACCGTCCGTGGGGCGAGGGGTTGTTCGGCATCCCGGCGCGGACGCCGCGGGCGCGGCCTGTGAAGGCAGGGACGCGGCGGGACGCGTCCGGGGGCGGACGCCGCGGCGTCCGGAGCCGGCGGGAGGCGACGCGGGACCGCGCTCAGCGCGGCCAGACGAACACGGCGGCGGTCCGGCCCGGCAGGGACAACACACCGTCGTCGCAGCGCGCTTGGCGCACCACGGCGTCCGACCCCTCGGCCAGCACCGGATGCAGGACCCAGTCGACCTTGCGCAGCAGGCCGACCTGTTGCCGGACCGGCCACGGCGTCCCGTTGAACGCCACGGTGATCGCGCGCCAGCGCTCGTCGACGGGCGCGCCGGCGTCGTCGTCGAGGTACATGACGATCACGCCCGGAACCTGCGCCCACGATCCCGACACCGGGAACGACACCTTCGCGCGCACCTGGGCCGGATCGCCCAACCGGAACAGCCGGCTGGAGGCGCGCACCCGCAGCAAATCCAAGGCGGCCTCGTGCGCGGCCCGCATGTCGGCCGACGACGGCTTGAGCTCGGGATTGGCGAGCAGCGGACGCATCAGCGGCCAGGTCGCCGCGTTGTCCGGGGCCGGGGGCAGGCCGGCGCCGAACCCGTTGTCGGTGAGCGAGAAGTCGAGGTAGTTGAACCAGTCGCCGGAGTCGTAGCTGTTGCGGTCCAGCGACTTGCTGCGCAGGAAGTCGCTGCCCGCGTGCCACATCACCGGGCTCTGTCCGAGGGTCGCCAGCGCCAAGCACAGGGTGTTGGCGCGCACTCGCTGCGCCATCGGCGTGCGGACCGGCAACTTCATCGTCAGCGCGTCGAACAGCGTCTCGTTGTCGTGCGCGTCGACGTAGTTGACGGCCTCGTCCGGATGCTCGGTGTACCCCGCGGAGACCCCCGCGTAGTCGAGTTCGGAGCCCCGGACCGCCGCCGAGCGCTCCTGCGACACGAACGCGTAGTCGCGCATCGTGCCGGCGAGCCCGAGCTGGACGAGGTCGGCCGCGCGGGCGAGCGCCCGGCGCTGCTCGAAGCCGGAACCGTTGACCGGGGCGTCGTTGGGGTCGCTGAACAGGCCGGTCCCGAAACCCTGGGCGCGCGGGTCGGAGTCGAGCGCGGAGCCGCCGCGGACGGCGTCCCGGAGGCGGTCGGAGAAGGTCCCGATGTGGGTGCCCGCCAGTTGCCCCTGGGTCGCCTGGACGAACCGGGCGTTGTTCTCGACCTCGCCGAAGTTCCAGCCCTCGCCGTACATCGTGACCGCGCGCCCGTCGACGCCGTCGGCCTCGGGCGTGAGCGCGTCCAGAGCCGCCCGCACCGCCAGCATGTTCGCCACGGAATGGTGGCCCATGAGGTCGAACCGGAACCCGTCGACGCGGTAGTGCTTCACCCACAGCACGCACGAGTCGACCATGAGCTTGCCTGCCATCAGGTGCTCGGTGGCCACGTTGGGGCAGCACGTCGAGCGCCAGACGTTCCCGTCGGGGTCGAGCCGGTGGTAGTAGCCCGGGACGATCCGCCCGAAGACGGACGCCGGCCCCTGCCCCTCGTCGACGGTGTGGTTGTAGACCTGATCCAGGACCACCCGCAGCCCGAGCCCGTGGATCGCGCCGATC
This sequence comes from uncultured Nigerium sp., assembly GCA_964482465.1. Lineage (GTDB taxonomy): Bacteria > Actinomycetota > Actinomycetes > Propionibacteriales > Propionibacteriaceae > Propioniciclava. The sequence continues at coordinate 2,755 of CAYZXQ010000041.1, forward strand.
ATCGCGCGGCATTCGCGGACGCGTCCGCGTCCGTCGGCCGCCTCCGGGGTGGCGAAGCTGCCCTCGGGCACCTGGTAGTGCCACGGGTCGTAGCCCCAGTTGAACGGCTTGCGTCGGGCGCCCCGGGCCACGTAGGCCTGCTGTTCGGTCGAGTCCGGCCCCCACGCGCGCAGCCGCGCGCGGTCGGGCTGATGCTGCAACGCCGGATCCTCCTCGACCGAGGCGTTGTCGAACACGGGAAGCAGTTGGACGGTGTTGAGCCCCGCCTCGGCGAGCGTCCGGAGGTGGCGCGTGCCGCGTCCGTCCTCGGTGAAGGCGAGGAACCGGCCGCGGGCCGACTCCGACACCGTCCGGTCCGCGCGGCTGAAGTCGCGGACGTGCAGTTCGTAGATCACCTGGTCGACCGCGGACGCCAGCGCCGGGGCCTGGGCGGTGAGCCACTGGTCGGGGCGCAGATCGTCCGCGGCGAGGTCGACGAGCACCGAGTGGGTGGAGTTCAGGGTGAGCGCCAGCGAGTAGGGGTCGGTGACGCGATTGGTCTCGACGCGCTGGAAACTCGGGACGAACACCGTCACCGCGTAGAGGTAGCGCGCATTCTGCCAAGCGGCCTCGCCGCGGACCGACCACGTGCCGTCCGCGCTCCGCGCCATCGGGACGTGTCGGGCATCGGCCAGCAGGTCGGCGTCCGGATCCCACAGCAGCAACTCGACCTCGCGCGCCGTCGGCGCCCAGACGCGCAGGGTGGGGACGCCGTCGGTCCAGGTCGCACCCAACCGGGCGGACGCGGCGTCCGCGTAGACCTCGTCCAGGACGCCGGAGATCTGCAGCCCGCTGGCGTGGACGAGCCGCCCGGACGGGCGCTGCACCGTGACGGCCACCTGGCCGCGCAGCGCCTCCGCGACATCGAGGTCCTCGGGGACCTGCAACGCCACCGACTTCTCCAGGTGCTTGTACCGCCGCGCCAGCGCGCGCGGCAGCCCGCCCGGCAGCACCTGCAACGTCGCGGTGTGCCACGAGACGGGCTCAGGTGCCCACGGATCGATGCCACCGGACGGCGACCAGTGCAGCGTCCAGTCGAGCGTGGCCGGGTCCAGCCCCGGCGGAAGCATCTGGTCGGGCCAGGCGATCACGCGGCGCGCGAGCCAATGCCCGCGCGCCTGTCTGAGGTCGGGCGAAGTCCCGGTCACGGCGACCGGCGCTCCGCTCAGGCCTGCTGACCGTACGGCTGGCCGTAAGGAGCTTGACCGTAGCCCGGCTGGGGCTGTTGCGGCTGGGCCTGCGGTTGCGGCGGCGGGACGGCGCCTGCCTGTGCCCGCGACCGGGCGTCCGCGACCGACTGCGGCGTCGCGCCGGTGTCGCCCTCGGCGATCGGGACGACGACGACGGCCGTGCCGTAGGCGCAGACCTCGGTGAACGCCTGGGCGATGTCGCCGGTGTCGAACCGCATCGAGATGATGGCGTTGGCGCCGCGCTGCACGGCCTGCTGCCACATGCGCTCCATCACCTGCTGCCGCGAGTCGTAGACGAGTTGGGTGTATTCGTTGACCTCGCCGCCACCGATGGCCCGGAAGCTGGCGACGAAGTTCTGCCCGATGTTGGCGCTCCGGACGGTCATGCCCATGACCTCGCCGAGGACTGCTTCGACGCGATAGCCGGGAATGTCGTTCATGGTGACGATCAGCATGGCGTCAGCCTACGCGGGCAGGGGCACCTCCACCACGAGTTGCCCGGACGCCGTGGCCCGTCCCGCACCCTTCGTCACGGAGGCCAGCAGCGGACCGAAGGCGGCGGCGTCCGCGACCGCCACGTCCAGCTCGACGCACACCCCCCAGCGGGCCGTCACCAGCGCGCAGCCGTGCCCGATCAGCTCGGCTTGGACGCGGCCGGCGTCGGCCGGGGCCAGCGTCACCGTGAACACGGTGCGGACGTCCGGGGTCACCCGCGGCGCGACCGCCAGTGCGTCGGCGACGGCGTCGGCGTAGGCCCGCGCCAGTCCACCGGTCCCGAGTAGGACGCCCCCGAAGTAGCGCGTCACGACGGCCACCACCTGGGTCAGGCCCGCGCCTCGGAGGACCTCGAGCATGGGCGTCCCCGCCGTCCCGCTGGGCTCGCCGTCGTCGTTGGAGCGCTCCAGAGGCGGACCGTCGCCGTCCGCGACGACGAACGCCGTGCAGTGGTGGCGGGCGTCGCGGTGGGCCTGGCGGACCTCGGCGATGACGGTCCGGGCGTCGGCCTCGGAGTCGACGCGGGCCAGCGTGCAGCCGAACCGGGACCGCTTGACCTCGGTCCACGTCTGGGCGCGGTATCCCGCCGGTAGCCACAACTCGCTCATCTCGCGGATCAGGCTACGTCACGGCGTCCGGACCCGATTGGACGACGCCGCCCAACCCACCTACTATTGAGAATCGTTCTCAATAAGGAGCTGGTATGCGACGCACTTTCCCCCTGCTGGTGACCCCCGTCCTGCTGCTGTCGGCCTGCACGGCGGCCCCCGCCGTCCCGGCGTCGGGCGGCCCGGTCGCGGTGGCGACGACGACGCACCTCGGGTCGATCCTGGGCGACATCACGACCTGCGCCGGGTCGACCTCCGAGACCCTCATGAAGCCCGGCGACGATCCGCACACCTTCGCGGTCAGCTCCGACCAGATCGCGCGGCTGGCGCGGGCGAGGCTGGTCGTCGCCAACGGGCTCGGCCTGGAGGGCGGGCTGGGCAAGACGCTGGCGAGCGTCGCGACGGACGGCGGGCACGTCCTGGAGGTCGCCCCCCAGGTCGCCCCGCTAACCTACGAAGCGATCGCTGCCAAGCAGGCGGCGTCCGGCCACGCGGCCGACCACGATCACGAGCACGCCGACGGACACGCCGACGGACACGACCATGGCGCGTACGACCCGCACGTCCACATGGACGCGGCCCGGATGGCCAAGGCCGCCACCGTCATCGGCGACGCCCTCGCCGAGCGGACGCAGGACCACGCCTACGCCACGTGCGGCCAGCAGGTCTCGGACAAGCTCAAGGCGGCGGACGCCGAGGTGCGGGCCACGCTGGCGACGATCCCGGCCGAGCGGCGGGTCCTCGTCACCGACCACGAGGCCTACAACTACTTCGCCGACGCCTACGGCTTCGAGGTCGTCGGCGTCGTCGTGCCCGGCGGGTCGACGGACGCCGAGCCGTCCTCCGGCGCCATCGCGGCGCTGGTCAAGGCGATCCGGGACGAGCACGTGCCGGCGATCTTCAGCAACAACACCGTGAACCCCAAGCTGGTGGAGGCGGTCGCGCGCGAGGCCGGGACGTCGGTCCGGGTGGTCGCGCTCTACGAGGGGAGCCTCGGACCCAAGGGCTCCGGCGCGGACACCTACGCCGGCATGATGACCACCAACGCCAAGCTCGTCGCGGACGCGCTGAAGTAGCGTTGCGCGCATGAATTGGTGGATCGAGCCCTTCCTGCTGGGCTTCCAGCAGCGGGCCCTGCTCGGGGGACTCCTGGCGGCCGTGATGTGTTCGGTGGTCGGGGTGTGGCTCGTCCTGCGCGGGATGAGCTTCTTCGGCGACGCGTTCGTTCACGGCGTGCTGCCGGGGATCGCCGCGGCCGTCCTGTTCGACTTCAGTCCCTACCTCGGCGCGGCCATCGCGGCGGCGGCGATGGTCGGTGGCATCGAGTTCATCCACCGCCAGACCGCCCTCAAGGAGGACACCGCGATCGGCCTGCTGTTCGTCGGCATGATGGCGCTCGGCGTGGTCATCGTCAGCAAGTCGCGGACGTTCGCCGGCAACCTGCTCGGCATCCTGTTCGGGGATTCCCTCGGCGTCACCTGGTCGGACATCGTCGGTCAGGCGATCCTGGCCGGCGTCGTCATCGCGTTGGCGCTGCTGCTGCACCGGCCGCTGCTGGCGCTGTCGTTCAGCCAGTCCAAGGCGCAGACGCTGGGCATGCGGCCCCGGCTCGTGCACGCGCTGCTGCTGGTGATGATCGCGGCCGCCGTCATCGGGTCGTTCCAGGCGGTCGGGACGCTGCTCGTGTTCGGGCTGCTCGTCGGGCCCCCGGCGACGGCGGCGCTGCTCACCCGGACCGTCCCGGCGATGATCGTGGTGTCGGTCGGCTTCGCGGCGTTCTCCGTGTGGCTCGGCCTGCTCATCAGCTACCACGCCGGCACCGCCGGCTCGGCGACGATGGCGCTGGTCGCCGTCGGCATCTTCTTCCTTGTGTTGGTGGCGACCGGGACCCGGCGCCGGGTCGCGTCCCGGCGGGCGGACGCAGCGGCGTCGGAGGAGGTGGCCGCATGACCGCGATCCTCGCGTCGGCGTCCGGACTCGTGCTGGGCTACGGCACCCACGTGGCGGTCCGGCCATCCGACTTCACGATCCCCCATCAGGGAGTCACCGCGATCATCGGGCCCAACGGCTCGGGCAAGTCGACCCTACTCAACGCCCTGGCGGGCGTCATCGCGCCGCGATCCGGACGCCTCGAGGTGCTCGGCGGACCACCGTCGGAAGCGTGGCGGCGGGTGGCGTACGTGATGCAGTCGGTGTCGTTCCCGACCGGGACGCCGATCACCGTCCGCGAGATCGTCGCGATGGGCCTGTACCCGAAGCTCGGCTGGTTCGGACGCCCCTCGGCGGCCGACCGCGACCGCGTCTGGAGGTCGATGGATCGCCTGCAGGTCACCGACCTGGCCAAGCGGCACCTAGACGAGCTGTCCGGCGGCCAGCGGCAAAGGGTCTACGTCGCCCAGGGAATCGCCCAGGAGCACGAGGCGCTGCTCCTCGACGAGCCCCTCACCGGCCTCGACATCACCTCGGCCCGGATCATCGACGAGTTGGTCCATACCGAGCGCCAGCGCGGCCATGCCGTCGTGCTGACCACCCACGACCTGGACGAGGCCCGCGCGGCCGACTGGGTGATCCTCATGAGCGGGCACGTCGTCGCGGCGGGACCGCCCGCAGAAGTCCTCACCCGGGCCCATCTCACGGCGGCCTATGGGCTGGGCTCGCTGCACGAGACCGACGGCGAACTCGTGGACGACGCACACGTCGGACACGTCCGCCACGAGCACTCCCGGCACGCGCACCCGCACGACCACTGACGGGACCACCGGCGACTCCACCCGGTGGATGATCCCCAGTGCAGTCCGGACGCCTAGGCTGACCGCGTGCGCTCCGTCCACCGCTCCCTCGACTGGGTCGCCGCCCATCCGATCGTGATCGACGGGGCGGCGGCCCTAGTGGCGTGGCCGCTCGTGACCGTGGTCCTCGCGGCGGAAACCCCCAACGCCGCGTGGCTGGCGCCGCTGTGGGGGGCGGCGTATGTCGCGCCGCTGGCGTGGCGCCGGACGCACGCCGACCGGGCCGCCGTGGCGCTGGTCGTCACGCACCTGGTCCAACTCGTCGTGCTGGGGACGCCGACGCTGGGCAACTTCGTAGTGCCGGTCATCCTGTACTCGGTGGCGGCCTTCGGGGATCGCCAGTGGTCCGAGATGTGGCTGGCCGTCGGGCTCGTCGGCTCCCTCCTCGCCGGCCTGCGGTGGAGCAGCCTGTTCGGCACCCGGTCCGACCGGCCCTTCGAGGTCGCCTTGAGCGTCGCGATCGTGCTGACGATGTGCGGGGCCATCGTGGTGGCGTCGTGGGGTCTCGGGGCGCTGGCCCGCAGCCGACGGGCGTCCGCCGAGGCCTGGCGCGAGCGCGCCCAAGCCCTCGAACGCGAGCGCTACCAGGGGATCCTCTTGTCCGAGTCCCAGGCCCGGCAGCAGATCGCCCGGGAGATGCACGACATCGTCGCCCATTCCCTGAGCGTCATCGTGATCCAGGCGGACGGGGGTGCCTACCTCGCCGGCATGGACGGCGACCCCGAGAAGCGGCTCGCCTCCGCCGCGCAGGCACTGGAGACAATCAAGACCACCGCGCGCTCGGCCCTCGGCGAGACCCGGCGGCTCGTCGGCGTCCTACGCGAGGACGACTCCGGCGCCGAGCGCGCCCCCAGCGAGACGCTCGCGGACGTCCCGGCACTCGTCGCCCGGTTGACCGACGCCGGACGTGCGGCCTCGCTGGAGGTCGTCGGCGACCCGGTCTCGCATCCACCGCTGACCCCCGGTGCCGAGCTGGCGCTGTACCGGATCGTCCAGGAGTCCCTGACCAACGTCATCAAGCACGCCGGGCCAGGGGCCGCGGCGTCCGTCACCATCGCGCACTCCCCCACCGGCCTGACGGTGACGGTCCGCGACGACGGCCGCGGCGCCGGACCCTCCGACGGCCAGGGCCACGGCATGGTCGGCATGCGCGAGCGCATGGCGGCCTACGGCGGCACGCTCGCCACCCACAACCTCCCCCGCGGCGGCTTCGAGGTCGTCGCCCATCTGCCCGCACCCGACGCGAAGGAACTCCCATGACCGCACCCATCCGCCTGCTGCTCGCCGACGACCAGGAGCTCGTCCGGGTCGGCTTCCGCATGGTGCTGGACGCGCAGCCCGACATGACCGTGGTCGGCGAGGTCTCCAACGGCGCCCAGGCCGTCGCGGCCCTGCGGGGCCCGGACGCCGCGGGCGTCGACGTGGTCCTGATGGACATCCGGATGCCCGAGCTGGATGGCGTCGAGGCCACCCGGCGGATCGTGGCGTCCGGGTCGCCGGCGAAGGTGCTGGTCCTGACGACGTTCGACCTCGACGAGTATGTCTACGCCGCGCTGCAGGCGGGGGCGTCGGGGTTCCTGCTCAAAGACGCCGGACCCGCCGAGTTGCTGGCCGCCATCCGGGCCGTCCACTCCGGCGAGGCCGTCGTGGCGCCGTCGGCCACCAAGCGCCTGCTGGAGCGGTTCGTCCCGATGCTGCCGACAGACGCCGACGCGCTGAAGTCGGCCACCGAGCGGCTGTCGGTGCTCACCGAGCGGGAGCGGGAGGTCCTCACGGCCGTAGCCCGTGGGCTGACCAACTCCGAGATCGCCGCAGCGCTGTTCCTCAGCGAGGCCACCGTGAAGACCCACATCGGGCACATCCTCGCCAAGCTCAACGCCCGCGACCGGGTGGCGATGGTGGTCTTCGCCTACGACACGCACCTGGTCCGGCCGCAGTAGCGGACGCCGACGGCGTCACCTTTTCCGTCACAGATCCGGACAAAAAACGCCCCGATAGTGCAACATCCCTTGAAAAATGGCTATCGCGCGCCTTTCGTCCGTGACATGGATACGGATCGGTTTCCGTTCATCACCTTCTCCTTCGATACCCGCAGCATCCCCACCACCGTGTGGTTCCTGTTGGGCGAGGCCCTGAGTGAGTGCCAGCACCTCGCGGGCTCGCCGCTGAAGCCGAGGGCCGCCGCGGACATGGCGGCCATCTACTTGGCCCGCGGCGTCCAGGCCACCACGGCGATCGAAGGGAACACGCTGACCGCCGACGAGGTCAAGGCGATCGTGGTGAACGGGAGCGCCGGTGTCTCGCCCTCGCGGGAGTACCTCGAGCACGAGGTGAGGAACGTCTTGGCGCTCGTCCGCGACATCGACTCGTCGCTCCGCGATGGAGTCGCCCTACCCTTCGACCGGGCACGCCTGGAGGATCTCAACGCGGGCGTGCTCGCCGGCATCCCGGACAAGCCGGAGGTTGTCCCCGGACGCCTACGGGAGCACGACGTCGCCGCCGGCCGCTACCTCGCTCCGCACTGGACGGACGTGCCGGAACTCATCGAGCGGTTCACCCGGTGGCTGCGCGAGCTTCGCGCCTCCGCGCCCGCCGACGACCGGCCCGATCAACGATTCGTCACCGCCGTGCTGGCGGCGATCCTGGCACACCTCTACATCGCGTGGATCCATCCCTTCGGCAACGGCAACGGCCGTGTAGCCCGACTCGTGGAAGTCCAGATCCTGTCGGAGTCGGGCGTCGTCCCCCTCGTCGCCACCAACCTGTTGTCCGACCACTACAACAAGACCCGGTCGGCCTACTATCTCGCGCTCGACGCCGCCCAGCGAGACGTCTCCGCCTTCGTCGAATACGCGGTGAGGGGTTTCGTCGACGAGTTGCGAGAACAGATCGAGGTCGTCAAGAAGGAGAGCATGGAGATTCACTGGGAGAGCTACGTCTACGGGCTCTTCCGGTCGAAGCCCAGCACTCCGGCCCGCGACCGACAGCGTGAGCTCGCTCTGGCCCTGTTCAAGGACGGCCGCTCCGTGACCCCTGAGGAGGCCACCGAGCTCTCGATCTCCCTCGCCCGCACATACGCCCAATGCGGTGCCAGGACCCCGGTCCGCGACCTCAACGACCTGACGAAGATGATGCTGGCGGAGAAGGTGGGCAAGCGTTTCCGGGCGCGGAGCGAGGTCATTCGCGCGTTCATCCCGCCCGTCGCGAACGTGTGAGGCGTCCTCCGGCTCCTCCCAAGGGATGAGGCGCGGACCCGCCCGACGGGCGATCCGGCCGAGGGTGGCCCGCTCGTAGTGTGGTCGCCATGACCATTTCTCCTCCGACCCTGCCCGCCGTCCGGACCGAGGCGCTGACGAAGACCTACGGCGCCCACGAGGCGACCGTCCGGGCGCTCGACGGCGTGAGTATCGACCTGGCGTCCGGTGAATTCACGGCCATCATGGGGCCCTCCGGATCGGGCAAGTCGACCCTCATGCACTGCGCGGCGGGTTTGGAGACCCCCACCTCCGGACGGTCGTGGATCGGCGACACCGAGATCACCGGACTGGCGGACAAGCCGCTGACGGTGCTGCGCCGCGAGCGCGTCGGGTTCGTGTTCCAGGCGTTCAACCTGCTCCCGATGCTGGACGCCCGCGAGAACATCCTGCTCCCCGCCCACCTGGCGGGGCGGCGTCCGGACCGAGCCTGGTTCGACCACGTGGTGTCCGTGCTGGGCTTGGGCGATCGGCTGACGCACCGCCCGGCGGAGCTGTCCGGCGGCCAGCAGCAGCGCGTCGCCATCGCCCGCGCCCTCGTGATGGAGCCGGCGGTCATCTTCGCCGACGAGCCCACCGGCGCGCTGGATTCGGCGGCGTCGGCCGAACTGCTGGCGTTCCTGCGGCGCAGCGTGACCGACCTCGGCCAGACCATCGTCATGGTCACCCACGACCCCGGGGCGGCAGGCTACGCCGACCGGGTCGTCCGGCTCGCCGACGGCCGCATCGTCGCGGACGAGAGGAACTGACCGTGCGCACCCCACCTCGCCGGCTGCTGTCGGCGGCCATCTCGATCGTCCTGGGCGTCGCGTTCCTCGCGACCGCGCTGCTCGCCGGCGCCTCCCTCTCCGCCACGCTCACGGCCGCCGCGCGGGCGTCGGTCGGCAACGCCAGCGTCGTGGTCTCGACGCCCCGCGCCGGCGACCTGCTGGCCGTGGAGACCCCCGAGAAGCTGCGCGGGCTGCCGGGCGTCACGGCCGTCCGGACCGCCATCACCACCCTCGTCGAGCACGACCAGGGCGGACGCCAGACCCTCACGGCCGCACAGTCGGTGCCGCCGCTGTCCGCCACGACCCGCCTGGTGTCCGGGCGGCTGCCCGCCGCGCGCGGCGAGGTCGCCATGAACGATGTCGGCGCCACGTCCCGCGGGCTGGCCGTGGGCGCACGCGTGACGCTCCTGGACGACTCCCACCAGGCCGTGGCGGCGACGCTCGTCGGCATCGTGGTGGCCGGCGCGGAGGTCAACGAGACCACCGGTATGCCCGTGGTGTTCGCCACGGACGCCGACCTGATGGCCTGGCGCGGGCGTCCGGGCTACGACACGGCGTACGTGACGGCGTCCGGGGACCCCGAGGCGCTCGCCGAGCGGGTCCGAGCAGAGGTGCCCACGGCGACGGTCCGGACGGGCGAGGCGGAGACGGCCTACCGCATCAAGGAGTACACGCGCGGCACGGGCGAGGTGACCACGCTGTTTGCCGCGTTCGGCGTCGTGGCGCTGTTCGTCACGGGCTTGGTGATCGCCAACACGTTCGCGATCCTCGTCGCTCAGCGCACGCGGCAGTTGGCGCTGCTGCGCTGCGTGGGGGCGACGCGCGGGCAGGTGTTCCGGAGCGTGCTGGCCGAGGCGCTGGTCGTCGGCGCCGTCGGGTCGGCGGCGGGCGTGGCCCTCGGCGTCGGCGCTACCGCCGGCCTGCTGGCCGCGGGGCGGTCGATCGGCCTGCCTGTGACGGAACTCGCCGTCACGCCGCTCGCCGTGGGGGCGCCGCTCGCCGCGGGGATCGTCCTGACGGTCGTCGCCGCGCTCGTCCCGGCGCGCCGCGCCACCGCCATCGCGCCGCTCGCGGCGCTGCGTCCGGTGCCGGTCGATGCCGGACGCCGCGTCGGGGCGGTGCGGGTGGGGATCGGGGCCGTGTCGTTCCTGGGCGGATCCGCGCTGCTCGCCGCCGGAACCCTGAGCCGCCAGATGGTCTTCGGCGTGGCCGGCGGGGTGCTGAGCTTCGCGGGGGTGCTGATCGTCGCGCCGCTGATCGTTCCGGCGGCGGCCGCCGCGCTGGGGGCGCTCGCCCGCGGCACGACCGGTCGCCTCGCCGTCGCGAACTCCCGGCGCAACCCCGCCCGCGCCGCCGCCACCGCGGGCGCGCTGCTGGTGGGCGTCACGCTCGTCACGATGATGAGCGTCGGCGCCGAGACGGGTCGCGCGACCATCGATCGCGAGTTCTCCCGGCAGTTCGTCGCGGACGCCCAGGTCTCGTTCCCGGGCGCGATGCCCGAGGCCGCCCGGGCGCGGATCGGCGCCTCCGAGGGCGTCGCCGGCTGGGTGGAGGCGATGAGCCTGGGCGTGGAGCGTCCGGGGAAGGCAGCCCTGGAGGTGGTCGCGCTCGCTCCGGGCGCGGACGCCGTCCTGCGCGACACCGCCGGGCTTACGGGGTTGCGCGACGGCGTCCTCAACGTCGGCGCCCAACTGGCGACCGAGGGCGAGCCCGTGACGCTGGTGTTCGGCGACCGCCGCCTCACCCTGACCGCCCACGTCACGGGCGGGGTCGGGACGTCCGGGACACCGGTCCTGACGCTCGCGGACGCCCGCCGTCTGGCCCCCGAGGTGCCCACCTACGCGGTGGTCCGGTTCGCGGACCGCACGGACGCGGCGTCGGTCACCGAGAAGCTCGGGGCGTCCCTGGCGCAGGTGGCCCCGGGCGTCCGAGTGAGCGGCGTCGCCGAGCAACGCCAGGAGATGCAGCGGATCATCGATACGGTCCTGCTCGTCGCGGTGGCGCTGCTCGGGGTGGCGGTCGTCATCGCGGTGGTGGGGGTGGGCAACACGCTGGCCCTGTCCGTCCTGGAGCGGACGCAGGAGACCGGTCTGCTGCGGGCCCTGGGGCTCACCCGCGGCCAGGTGCGGTCGATGCTCGGCATCGAGGCGCTCACGCTGTCCGGGGTCGCCGTGATCCTGGGGCTGATCCTCGGGACCGTCTACGGGCTGACGGGCATGGCGACGGTCCTGTCGGCCAGGACGCCCCTGGTGGTCGCCCTCCCGTGGGAGCGGCTCGCGCTGGTGGCGGGGGTGGGGCTGGCGAGCGGCTGGCTGGCGTCCGTCCTGCCTGCCGCCCGCGCGTCCCGGGTGCCCCCGGCGGCGGCGCTCGCTTTCGAGTAGCGCCCGGCCTGCGGCCTCGGCGGGCCGCACCCTCGCGGCACCCGGCAGAATGGGCGCGTGATCGTTGCTGCCGCCGATGGGTCGTCGCTGTCCAACCCCGGGCCCGCGGGGTGGGCCTGGTTCGTGGACGGCGAGCGCTGGGCCGCCGGCGGCTGGCCGCACGGGACGAACAACATGGGCGAACTCATGGCCGTCCTGGACCTGCTGCGCGCGACACGCGGCGCCGGGGACGACCTGCTCGTCTATTGCGACTCGCAGTACGTCATCAACGCGGTCACCCGATGGATGCCGGGCTGGAAACGCAAGGGCTGGAAGAAGGCCGACGGCAAGCCGGTCCTCAACGTCGATCTGCTCCAAGGCATCGACGCCGAACTCCCCGGACGCCGCGTCACCTTCGAGTGGGTGAAGGGGCACGCGGGCCACGAGCTCAACGAGGCCGCGGACGCCCGCGCGCGGGCCGCCGCCCTGGCCTTCCAGCGCGGAACCCCGGTGGACGCCGGTCCCGGCTGGCCCGGGCCGCGCCCCGAGCCGGCACCCCTTGCCGACCCGAACCCGCACGCGGATCTGTTCGCGGACGCCCCCGCCGCCGATCCCGCGGACGAACACCCCGTCGTCGCTCTGCAACGCAGCCTGCTCACGGACGCCGTCCGCTCCGACCGCGCGGCGGCCGACGCCTTGTTGCACCCGCGCTTCCTCGAACACGACGCCCGCGGCCGCATCTCCGGCAAGGGCCGCTGGCTGGCCACCCTCGCGCCGCTGGCCGAGCCCACGCGGCTGGAGCTCGAGGGCGTCGAGGCCCTCGACAAGTTCGTCGTCCTGCTCCGCTGGCGCGCGCGGTCGGCGTCCGCGGCCAGCCTGCGCGTGTCGATGTGGGTCCGCGACCAGGACACCTGGCGGCTGAGGTTCGAGCAGCAGACGCCGACCGTCCGCTAGCGCCAGCGCGCCGGCGCTTCGGCGGCGTGGCGGGAGGACATGCCCGGCAGTTCGTGCGTCGAAGGGTCGGAGCCTCCCTCAACGACGAGAGCAGCGAGACCGGAGCCCGTCTCCCGAGGGTCCACTCCGTGTTCATGAGCATCGGCACAGGGGGGCTGGGCGCGTCGCTTGTGGCCCGATGGCTTCCCTGCCGTAGTTCCGGATCGACATGAGGCCAGGGCTACGCTGGATCGCAAGGCAACGCGTCGCGTCGGCCGACTCGACGACATCCCGATCCCGTCCCGCTAGGGAATCGCTGATTCATGCTGCTCTTGGCCAGGACGGGTCGGGCGAGATGAGCCGGAACCCTCGATCGTGGGCTCGTAGTGACCATACGGGCCCAGATCGAGGGGGTTCGGATCGCTCGATCCGGGCCGCCGCAGCCAGAACATGATGGATCGGCGTTTCCCTATGCCGCGACGTCCGGGAGACGATCGCACCCCCTGCCGACCTCACCCCGCGTCGATCCCGGCGATGTCCAGCGCGACCCGCGTGCCGGCGCGTCCGGCCACCATGTCCTCGATGTCGGCGAGCGCGCCGATCACGGCCGTGCCGCCGGTGCGCGCGAAGGCGACGGCGGACTCCACCTTCGGACCCATCGATCCGGCCGGGAACTCCAGGCCGGCCAGCGCGTCGGGGTGCGCGGCACGGATCGGGCGGGCGGCGTCCGACCCCCACCCCAGCATCACCGCCGGGGTGTCGGTGGCGATGACGAGCAGGTCGGCGCGCAGGTCGGCCGCCAGGACCGCCGTCGCGCGGTCCTTGTCGATGACGGCCTCCACCCCCACGAGGTGCCGCGGATCCGCCGGGTCGAACGCCGTCGGGATTCCCCCGCCGCCCGCGCACACGACGATGATCCCGAGCCCGAGCAGCGCGGCGATGGCGTCGGTCTCGAACACCCGGACCGGACGCGGCGACGGCACCACCCGCCGCCAGTGCGCGCCGTCGGGTCGGACCGTCCAACCGCGCGCGGACGCCAGCGCCGCGGCCTCGTCCGCCCCGTACACCGGACCCACGAACTTGGTCGGATGCGCGAAGGCCGGGTCGTGGGCGTCCACCTCGACCTGCGTCAGCAGCGTCACCACGTGCCGCTCCTCGGGGACCAGATTGCCCAACTCCTGCTCGATCAGGTAGCCGATCATGCCCTCGGTGGCCGCACCCAGCACGTCGAACGGGTACTCCCCCGGGCCGCTGGTCTGCTCGGCCAACAGCCCCACCTGCGGACCGTTGCCGTGGGTCACCACCAGGTCGTTGCCCTCGGCGATCCGCGCGAGCGCGCGGCAGGCGACGCCCACGTTGGCCCGCTCGGACGCCACCGTCATCGGCTCGCCGCGCCGCTGCAACGCGTTGCCGCCCAACGCCACCACGATGCGCACGCCCGGCCCCCTTCGCCCCCGAGGACGCCATCCTCCCACCGCCGCGGGTTCCAGTCCGCGAAACAAATAAGCGGACGCCGCCGTGGCGGTTAGCGTCTCGGCCATGACCGACACGCTCTCCGTCACCCTGGGCTCCTCCAGCCTGGAGTTGCCCGTCACCGACGGCACCATCCGCGCGAACGATCTCAAGAAGGTCGCCACGGACGCCGGCCCCCTGGCCACCTACGACCCCGGCCTCATGAACACCGCGACCTGCCGGAGCGCCATCACGTTCATCGATGGCGACGCCGGCGTCCTGGAGTACCGCGGCTTCCCGATCGAGCAACTGGCCGAATCGGCGTCGTTCCTTGAGGTCGCGTGGCTGCTCATCAAGGGCGAGCCCGCGACGGCCAGCGAGCTGGCCGCGTGGGAGAACGACGTCAACCACCACCGTCTCGTCCACGAGAACGCGGCGCAGATCGTGGACGCCCTGCGCTACGACGCCCACCCGATGGCGAAGCTGATGTCGGGCGTGGCGTCCCTCCACACCTTCTACCCCGAGGCCCGCGACATCGCCGATCGGACGTCGCGCATGAACAACATCGTGCGGGTCCTCGCCAAGATGCCCACGCTGGCCGCGTTCGCCTACCGGCACTCGATCGGCCAGCGGTGGGTCTACCCCAGCGACGAACTCGGCTACGTCGAAAACTTCCTCGCCATGCTGTTCCAGATGCAGGAGCGGGTCTACCGCGCCGACCCGCGGCTGGTCCGGGCGCTGGAGGTCCTGTTCATCCTGCACGCCGACCACGAGCAGAACTGCTCCACGAACGCGGTGCGCGCGGTGGCGTCCGCGGGCAACGACGTCTACACATCCTGCGTCGCCGGCATCGGCGCGCTCTTCGGGCCCTCCCACGGCGGCGCCAACGAGGCCGTCCTGCGCATGCTGCGCGAGATCGGGTCGGTGGACCGCGTCCCGGAGTTCATCGCGGGCGTCAAGAGCGGCAAGGCGCGGCTGATGGGCTTCGGTCACCGCGTCTACAAGAACTACGATCCGCGCGCGACGATCATCAAGCGGGCGTGCGACGACGTGTTCGCGGTGACCGGGGTCAACCCGCTGCTGAAGATCGCCCAGGAGCTCGAGCGGGTCGCGCTCGGCGACGACTACTTCGTGAGCCGCCGCCTCTACCCGAACGTCGACTTCTACTCCGGCCTCATCTACGAGGCGCTGCGCTTCCCGCCGGAGATGTTCACCGTGCTGTTCGCGGTCCCGCGGACCGCCGGCTGGGCCGCCCAGTGGCTGGAGGGCGTCACGGATCCTGAGGCCAAGATCGTGCGTCCCAAGCAGATCTACACCGGCTACCGCGACCGGACGTTCGTCCCGCTCGCCAACCGCTGACCCCGCGGGGGCGGCGGCCTCACTCGTCGCCCTCGCACGGCACCAGGTCGTCCGGGTACGGATCGACGTGCCGCTCGGGCTCGCCCGGCCCCCGTCGCGGCGCGCCCAGGTAGCGCAACTCGCCGAGCCACCGGACGACCTGGGTCTCGACCCCGTCGAGCGCGCCCGCCTCGATCAGGTCGACCAGCGTGGCGTGCTCGGCACCCCACGGGACGGCCAACCCCGCCTCCACGACCTGCCGCATGCCATCGGTCCGGGTGTTCGCCGCGAGCTCGTTGACCAGATCCACCAGCCGGGAGTTCGGGTGGCAGGCGATCAGCGTCGCGTGGAACCCGTCATGCGCCGCCCGGAACCCCTCGAAGTCGGCCCGCGCCGCTGCCGCCTCCATGTCGGTAGCCAGCCGCCGCAGCGAGAGCAGATCCGCGACCCGCGCGCGCGAAGCGGCCTCGCGGGTCGCCTGCGGCTCCATCAGCAGCCGCACCTCGACCGTCTCGTCCGGACGGTCGGGCTGGGCGCGCACCACGAACCCCGCCCCGTCCGGCATCATCTCCACCAAGCCGTCGCGGGCCAACTCGGCCACCGCAGCCCGGACGCCGTCGGCGTCCGTCTCCAACTCCGCCGCCCACGCGGCGTAATCGTGAGAAACCCCTGGCGCCAACCGCCCCCCGATCAGCATCAACCGCAGCTGCCCCACTCGGGCCCGCTCCTCGCGCGTGAGCCCCATGACACGCCTCCTCGTCGCGGCCGCATCCAGGAAATTCTAGTCCTGCGGGCAGCGCGGCGCGCGGGTTTCCTTGAGGTTCCTGCCCTTATCAGAGCGTGGGTTGGGCAAGGTCGGCCAGGACCGAGGCGGACAGCGGCTGGAAGGGCCACACGAGGCGTCCCGAACCGTCGTCGCGCAGGTCGATCTCGATCCAGTGGGGCGAGTCGAGGGCCGCCACGCGCACGAGGAACCGGCCCCAGGACTCCCAGGCCCCGCACGCCGCCACGGCCAGTTCGCGTCCGTGCCACCGCATGACGCCGCGCCGCCAGCGGCCGTGCCCGACGGGGATCGTGTTGTCGCCGCCCGCCGAATCGACCCAGCGCAGCTGCCAGCCCTCCTCCTCGTCGCCGAGCCGCCACCGGTTGGTCCGGTTCTCGAACGTGAGGCGCACATGCCCGCCCCGCTGCCCCCACACCGTCCGGACCCGCAGGGCGCGCAGCCGTTCGGCCACGGCGTCCGGACTCGCGGTCGTCTCGCGGCCCAGGGCCGGCAGCAGGTGGCCGAAGACGTGGTCGAGGACCGTCTGCATCCGGTCGGTCTGGCCCGTCAGCACGACCACCAGCTCGTGCTCGGGCAGGACGAGCGCGAACTGCCCGAACGCGCCGTCGCCGCGGTAGCCGCCGCGGGCGTTGATCCAGAACTGCCAGCCGTAGCCGCAGGCCCAGTCCGGGTCCTCACCGGGGCCGTTGTCGACCTGCGCCCGGCCGTGTTCGGCGACCCACTCCTGCGGCAGCAGCCGCCGGCCGTCGCGGACGCCGCCGTCGGCGATGAGCTGGAAGAACGCGGCCACTGCCTCGGGCGCCAGGTGCAGGCCCGTGAACCCCAGCACCCGACCGCCGCCGTCGCGATCCCAGGTGGCGTCGGTGATGCCGAGCGGACCGAAGACCCGCTCCTCCAGCAGCGTCAAGACATCGCGGCCGGTCCGGCGCCGGACGACCTCGGCCAGCGTCCACGGCGCCCACTGGTTGTAGCAGAACGTCACGCCCGGGATGCCCGTCGGCTCGGGGCACAGTCGGCCCGCCCACGGTTGGTCGCCCGGCAGCGCCGCGAGCTGCGGGCTCCACACCGTGTCGGACCTGTGACCGGTCGCCATCGCGAGGCAGTCGCGGACGCGGAGGGCGGCGGTCCGCTCGCCCACCTCGGCCGGGACCACGGCGTCCGCGAACAGATCGACCAGCCGGTCGTCGTAGGAGAAGGCGCCGTCGGCAACGGCGATCCCGACGGCGGCGGAGGTGAACGCCTTGCTCAGCGAGTAGAGCAGGGGACGGTCCTCGGGCGTCCAGGGCGACCAATAGCCCTCGGCGAACACCTGCCCGCGCCGCACGAGCAGCATCGCGTGGGTTTCCAGATCGGAGGCGGCCAGCGCGTCCACGAACCCGTAGACACCTCCGGGATCGACATCGACGTCCTGCGGCGCGCAACGGGGAAGCAAGTGCCGGGGCTCGTTCACCCTCGCAGTCTTGCACCCTCGCCCGGGAGCCGGGGACCCGGCGACGAACTCGGCGTGTCCCCCGGACGGCAACGGGCGATGCCGACCAGGTGAGTCCCCGCGCGCGATGCACTAAGTTGTGGCGGGAACGCACCCGCCGCCCACGCGGCGCAGACATCAAGGGAGATCCCGTTCATGGCCAAGATCATCTACACCCACACCGACGAGGCCCCGCTGCTCGCGACCTATTCCTTCCTCCCCATCGTGGAGGCGTTCGCGAAGACGGCGGGCGTCGAGGTCGAGACCCGCGACATCTCCCTGTCCGGGCGCATCCTCGCCGCCTTCGCCGATGTCCTGCCCGAGGACCAGCGGGTGGCGGACGCCCTCGCCGAGCTCGGCGAGCTGGCGAAGACGCCGGAGGCCAACATCATCAAGCTGCCGAACATCTCCGCGTCCGTGCCGCAGCTTCACGCCGCCATCGCCGAGCTCCAGGCCCTCGGCTACGACCTGCCCGACTACGACGCGGCGTCCGCGGCCGACAAGGCCCGCTACGACGCGGTCAAGGGCTCCGCGGTGAACCCGGTGCTGCGCGAGGGCAACTCCGACCGGCGCGCCCCGCTGGCCGTGAAGAACTACGCCCGGTCGCACCCCCACTCGATGGGCGCGTGGGCGTCCGACTCGAAGACGTCGGTGGCGACCATGGGCGCCGACGACTTCCGCAGCAACGAGAAGTCGGTCATCATGCCGGCCGCCGACACCCTGACGATCCGCCACGTGGCCCCCGACGGCGCGATCACCGTCCTCAAGGGCGACCTGAAGGTCCTCGACGGCGAGGTCATCGACGGCACCGTCCTGCGCGCGAAGTCCCTCGACGCCTTCCTGGCGGCGCAGGTGGCCGCAGCCAAGGCGTCCGGCGTGCTGTTCAGCGTCCACCTCAAGGCGACGATGATGAAGGTCTCCGACCCGATCATCTTCGGCCACGTGGTGAAGGCGTTCTTCCCGAAGACGTTCGAGGCCTACGGAGCCGACCTCGCCGCGGCCGGCCTGTCGCCGAACAACGGCCTCGGCTCGATCCTGGACGGCCTGGCCGGCCTGCCCCACGGCGCCGAGATCAAGGCGTCCTTCGACGCCGAACTCGCCGACGGCCCGGCGCTCGCGATGGTCAACTCCGACAAGGGCATCACGAACCTGCACGTGCCCTCCGACGTGATCGTGGACGCCTCGATGCCGGCCATGATCCGCATCGGCGGCAAGATGTGGGGCCCGGACGGCCAGGAGGCCGACACGCTCGCGGTGATCCCGGATTCGAGCTACGCCGGGGTGTACCAGGCCGTCATCGACGACTGCATCGCCCACGGCGCCTACGACCCGACGACGATGGGCACCGTCCCCAACGTCGGCCTCATGGCGCAGGCGGCCGAGGAGTACGGCTCGCACAACAAGACCTTCGAGATCGCCGGCCCGGGCACCGTCCAGGTCGTGACGTCGGACGGCGAGATCCTCATGGAGCACGATGTGGACGCCGGCGACATCTGGCGCGCCTGCCAGACCAAGGACGCCCCGATCCGCGACTGGGTGAAGCTGGCCGTGACCCGCGCCCGCGTCTCCGGCATGCCGGCCGTGTTCTGGCTGGATCCGGCCCGCGCCCACGACCGCAACATCGCCACCCTGGTCGAGAAGTACCTCGCCGACCACGACACCGACGGCCTCGACATCGAGATCCTCGACCCCGTGGCCGCCACGAAGAAGTCGGTCGAGCGCATCCGCCGCGGCGAGGACACCATCTCGGTGACCGGCAACGTCCTGCGCGACTACAACACCGACCTCTTCCCGATCCTCGAGCTGGGCACGTCGGCGAAGATGCTGTCGGTGGTCCCGCTCATGAACGGCGGCGGCCTGTTCGAGACGGGCGCGGGCGGCTCGGCCCCCAAGCATGTCCAGCAGTTGGTGGAGCAGAACTACCTGCGGTGGGATTCGCTCGGCGAGTTCCTGGCGCTGGCCGAGTCGCTGCAGCACCTCGCCCGGACGTCCGACAACCCGCGCGCCGCCGTCCTGGCCGACGCGCTCGACAAGGCGACCGAGTCCCTGCTCAACAACGACAAGTCCCCGGCGCGCCGGGTCGGCCAGATCGACAACCGGGGCTCGCATGCCTGGCTGGCGACCTACTGGGCCGCCGAGCTGGCGCGGCAGACCGACGATGTCGAGCTCGCGGCGGCGTTCGTCGGCGCGGCGGACGAACTGGCCGCCCACGCCGAGGCCATCGAGGCCGAGCTGATCGCGGTCCAGGGTCGCGCTGTCGATCTGGGCGGCTACTACCGCCCCGACGACGCCAAGACGTCGGCGGTGATGCGTCCGTCCGAGACCCTCAACGCGATCATCGCGAAGCTGGGCTGACCCACGGCGTCCGACGCCCTCGCCGCCACGCTGGCGAGGTGGCCGATCTTCGCTCGCGTCCCGGACGACCTCCTGACCCAGGTGGCGTCCCGGACGCGGCGGGTGAAGCTCGCGCGCGGGGAGCAGCTCTTTCCGCGCGGGACGCCGGCGTCCTGCTTCTACGGCGTGGTGACGGGTCTCATCCAGTTGTCGGTGTCGAACGCCGACGGCGACGAGAAGGTCGTGGAGATCATCCGCGCGGGTCAGACCCTCGGCGAGGCGATGATGTTCCTGGGACGGTCGTTCCCCGTCGACGCCCGCGCGTTGCAGGACACCACGCTGCTGCGCGTCCCGGCGGACGTGATCGAGGCCCTGTTCGACTCCGAGCCGCGGTTCGCGCGCTCGGTCGTGGCGTCGCTGTCGCTGCGCCTGCACTCGCTGGTGGCCGACGTGGAGATGTACAGCCTCCACTCGGCGACCGAGCGGGTCGTCGGCCACCTGCTGGGCCTCCTCGACGCGCAGCCCGGCACGACCCGGGTGGCGTTCGCGCCGTCCAAGGCGGTGGTCGCGAGCCGGCTGGGGATGAAGCCCGAGACGCTGAGCCGGGTGCTTCGGGAGTTGGCGGACGCCGGCGTCGTCCGTCCGACGGGTCGCGCCCTGGAGATCCCGGACGCCGCCGCGCTCGCCGCGCTGCTGGCGGCCGAACGGGCCTAGGGAAACGCTGATCCATCATGTCCTGGCTGCGGCGGCCCGGATCGAGCGATCCGAACCCCCTCGATCTGGGCCCGTATGTTCAATACGAGCCCAAGATCGAGTGGTTCCGGCTCATCTCGCCCGACCCGTCCTCGCCAAGAACAGCAT
>CAYZXQ010000042.1:0-22416 GCA_964482465.1 uncultured Nigerium sp.
GCTCATCTCGCCCGACCCGTCCTCGCCAAGAACAGCATCAATCAGCGGTTCCCTGGGTCGCACCCGCGGCGTCCCGGCCCCTGCGCTGCGGCAGTGCGCCTGGGCCGGCGAGGCGACGCTCCCGGGGGATCTGGCCGGGACGACACTCGGGGGGCGTTTTCGCTCTTTCCGACGCGGGGGGCCGTGCGTCCGGGCAGGATGGGCGGAGAGCGGTCAAGGGAGCAGTCATGGGCGACGCCATCGAGTTCGTCAGCAACTACAGCGATCTGAGTAACAACAACGGGTTCCAGTTCGAGTTCCACTGCGACCGTTGCTACTCCGGCTACCGGACGCGCTACCAGGCGTGGGTGACGGGCACCGTGAGCAACATCATGGACGGCGCGAGCAGCCTGTTCGGCGGCCTCTTCGGGCAGGCCGCGAACGTGACCGAACGCGTCCGGTCGGCCCAGTGGTCGAAGGCGCGCGACGAGGCGTTCGCGCGGGCGATCGAGGAGATTCGGCCGTCGTTCATCCAGTGCCCGCGGTGCCGCCAGTGGTCGTGCCGTCAGCAGTGCTGGAACGAGAAGCGCGGCCTGTGTAAGCAGTGTGCGCCGGACATGGGGGTCGAGATGTCGGCGGCGCAGGCGTCCCGGTCGGTGGAAGAGGTGTGGGCGCACGCGCAGATGTCGGAGGGGGACAAGCACCTCACCGAGTCCGACTGGCGCCAGACGATTCACGCGTCGTGCCCGGAGTGCGAGGCGCCCTTGGCCACGAGCGCCAAGTTCTGCCCCGAGTGCGGCGCACGGCTGAACCGGCAGGCGCACTGCACGGAGTGCGGCGCCGTGATGCAACCGGGTGCCAAGTTCTGCGGCGAGTGCGGGACGAAGGCTCCGTAGCGTCCGATCCGCGGCGAGAAGCGTTCGGCGTTGTCGGGACGGGGCTCGCCGGACGCGCGCGCCGAGGCTGCCGGTGGCGCCCCGCCCTGTCGCCGATCCACCGGTCACCTGTGCGATGCAACCGGGGGACACCTGCGCCCCACCGGGTTAGGCTGGAACGTCACCTGGTATAGTTAGGGCGACTAAAAGGCGGAACGTTTTCGAGGTCTGGCCGAGTCTGCCAGGCCCCATCCTTGGCTCCTTGTCGTGGGGAATGCCGGCTGTGGGAACGGACTCACGCACTCCGTCTATCGAGACTACCAAGCCGGTCGGCGGGCGCAGCGCAGCGCCGAAGCAAGCCCTGCTCGGTCCAAGAATCGACGGCAGCAGGCTGATACCAGCATGGTATCGTGTCGGCATGGCGATGACACTGCGGCTGACGCCCGAGGATGAGCGGGTGCTGGCCGGGCTCGCGGCCGAGGACGGCATCAGCCGCCAGGAGGCGACCATCCGGGCGATCCACGAGGTGGCCGCCCGCCGCGGGCACGAGCGTGACGTAAGGGCGCTGTCGGCCACGGCACGGGAGCGGTACGCCGAGCTGCTTGACCGGCTGGGCCGGTGACGGTCCACCTCACCCTCGAGGACCTGCTGATCCTGGTCGATGACCTCGCGGTGGGACCGGTGCGCGATCTGGGGCTGTTGGAGTCGGCTGCACTGCGGCCCGCCACCAGCTTGTGGGGCCGCGACGCCTACCCGAGCCTGGACGCCAAGGCCGCGGCTCTGCTCGACTCCATCGTGCGCAACCACGCCCTGGTCGACGGGAACAAGCGACTCGGCTGGCTCGCGACCGTGGTCTTCTACGGCCTCAACGGCGCCACCCTGGACGCCCCCGACGACAACGCCTTCGCCCTCGTCATCGCGATCGCCAGCGGCACCACCACCGAGATCGAAGCCATCGCCACCACCCTCGCGGAGTGGCGCTGACACGGCAAAGTAGTCCGTGTCGCAGCACCGCTCATCCATAGCGTCAAATGCTATAGTTCGGGCGTGGATGGTCGGGAGGTTCTTCAGGACGTGATGACGGAGACGGGGGTGTCTCAGTCGGAGTTGTCGCGGATGAGTGGGGTGCGGCAGCCGAGTATCAGTCAATTCTTGTCGGGACGAATCGAGATGAGCGACGAGATGGTGGATCGGCTGCTGTCGTGTCTGGGGTACCGGCTCGAGGTGGTACGTCGACCGGTCCGGGTGGAGTTGGACCGGTCCCACCTGCGGAGTTGGCGACTGCACCGGCAGTTGGCCAGTCACTTGACGCCCGGTGTCCTGGAGGGCTGGATGGCCAGGATCCAGCGCAACCTGGAGCGGTTGCGTGGCTCGGTCCAGGGTGAGCCGCACGTGACGAACCTGGACCGGTGGGGGGTGCTGGTGCAGCAGCGCGACCTTCCCGGGCTCCGGCGCGTGATGACTGGTCTGGACACTGACTCGGTGCAGATGCGGGAGGTGTCGCCGCTGGGTGGCTTGTTGCCGCAGGCCGAGCGGTCGAAGGTGCTGGCGGCGGTCGGACGATGAGGCGTGTCAGCTGGAGCACGCGATCCGGACGGCGTGTCAGATCCTTGGCCAGCCTGCGGTCATCATCGTGGGGTCGCAGGCGATCCTGGGGAGCTTCGGCGAGGACGAACTGCCGGTCGAGGCGACCATGTCGATGGAGGTCGATGTGCTGCCGATCACGGACAACAACACGATGACTGCAGAGTTGGCCGACCTGATCGAGGGTGTCGCTGGGGAGTGGTCGCCGTTCGAGGAGATGCACGGGTTCAGCATCGACGGTGTGGATCTCGACACGGCGGTCCTGCCGAGCGGGTGGCGGGACCGCTTGGTGCCGGTGCAGAACGCGAACACCGCCGCCGCGTCGGGGCGGCCGCAGTTCATCGGTTGGTGTCTGGATCCGGAGGACCTGTGCGTCGCGAAGCTGTGCGCCCACCGGGAGAAGGACCTCAACTTCGTGCGAGCCCTTCATGAGGCAGGGCTGGTGGACGCCACCGTGATAGCCCAGCGGCTGGGTCACCTGGAAGCCCGGCACCGGCAGGCCGCCGCAGTGGCCCTGCGCTGGCTGGGTTCCCTCCCCGCCCCGGCAGAAGGCACCGCCTCCGATACACCCGCCGACAGGCCGTCCCGGCAGGTCGGCCCACCGTTGGAGCAGGTCACCGGTCAGCTCGAGAGTTCCGCCCACGAGCGTCACGTCCCACCGCGGTCCCAGCCGCCAGCGCCTCACCTGGGCTGGTGAACTGGCGCGCCAGCTCGGCCAGACAAGTGCTCAGCCTGCGGCTACTAGGTGTTGGCACCATCCACACCATGGACGCGGACCCCACCGGCCACGCGCCCCAGCGCCGCCGGCGCCCCGGTCGTGGGGAAAGCGTGGGGAAACGATGCCCTCCCCTGGCCCGCCACGGCCACCAACGACCAACACGGCTAGAGGTAAACGACCTAGTCAAGGCGAAAGGCCCCGAATCATCGGGGCCTTCACGCCGGTGCGCGAGAGAGGAGTTGAACCTCCACGTCCTTACGGACACACGGACCTGAACCGTGCGCGTCTGCCATTCCGCCACTCGCGCTCGCCCCCGAAGGGACAGCCCGAGAACAGTACCACGCTCTCGGCCTCGACAGTGAATCGCGGGTCCTCGACCCCCGGCGGGAGGTTCGTCCTGGCGGATCGGTCGGGCCGGTACCCAGATCCGCCGCGGATCGCGCGGCGGCGTCCGGCTCATCGTGAGGGCGCGTCGGGGCTTGCCACTCGGGGCTTGTGTCTTGTCGATCACTGGCGGCGTCCGGCTCATCGTGAGGGCGCGTCGGGATCGGTCGTCAGGCAGGAGCACTCTCAGCCCGGCCGTGGACCGGTTTCCTCTCCCGCGCACCCCGCCAGCGTCGCCAGTTCGCGGTCGTCGGCGTTGCCGCCGCTGAGGATGAACGGTGCAGCGTCCGGGACGCGCAGGGTCGGCCAAGAGCCCCGCCAATCCCGCGGCTCCGGCTCGCTCGGCGAGGGTGTGGGCGTGTGTCGCGAGCAGCCGCCGGGCGTCGTCGAGGGCAGCGTCGTCGACGAGCAGGCGGTCGTCCGAGCCCTCGCGGAGGATCGCCGGGGGCAGAGCGAAGGACGCCGCTGTCGCCAGTCCGCTGGCGCGGGGGGTGCACGGGGCGGTCCGGGGGGCGTGAGCCCGCCAGGCGTCGTGCGCGGCGGGCTCATGCGCCGACTGGACGCCGACCACGCGGCAGGTCGGGGCGAGGGCGTCCCGGACCAAACAGGCACCCGCTGCGCTGGTCCCGCTGCCGATGGGCAGGTAGATCGCGTCGAGGCCACGCCCCGTGGGCGGGGCTCGGCGATCTGGCCGGCTATGCGGACGCCGCGTGGCTCGCCGGATCCACGCTGCCGGGGTCACCTCGTCGCGGCGTGCGCGGACGCCGGCTTCGAACCCCGGATCGCCTACGCCAGCGACGACGACGTCGCCATCCAAGCGCTCGTGGCGGCGGGCCATGGGGTGACCCTCCTCCCCGGACGCGCGCTGGCCTCCCATCGCCATCCTGGCGTCCGGATCAGGCCGGTTGCCGGGCAAGTTCGTCTCGTCCGGGTCAGCGTCGCCGGACGCCCGCCGCACACCACCGCCGTCGATCTCGTGCTGTCCGCGGCCGTGGCGGCGTGGCGGGGGCGTCCGCGGGGGGCGCCCGGAACCGACTCGCGCACCCGGCCCGGCGCGTCGCGCGGAGCCCACCCGGTAGAGTCGCACCAGTGCGGGGCCCCCGCCGCGGAGCCAAGGAAACCCGAGTGAGTCAGAACATCCCCCTCGCCATCGTGCTGGGCGTCGTCGGATCGTTCTGTTTTGCGTTGTCAGCGAAGGTTCAGCACGGCGCGGTCGGCGAGCAGGTCGAGGACAACCGCTCCAAACAGCGCATGGACCGCCGCGACCTCGGCCGCCTCATGAAGGAGCCCCGGTGGTGGGGCGGTCTCGGGCTCATGGGCATCTCGCTGGCCTGCCAGGTGACCGGGCTCACGATGGCGCCGGTGTCGATCGTCCAGCCGGTGGGGCTGCTCGCGTTCCCGTGGTCGGTGATCCTCGCCGCCCGGACGCGCGACTCGCGCTTCCCCGTCATCGTCCTCGCGGTGTCGCTGACGGTCCTGGCCACGCTCGGCTTCATCCTCGTGGTGGCGACGCACACGTCGGCGTCCGACGAACTCGACCTCATCCCGGTCGCCGTCGCGGCCTGCATCATCTACGGGCTAGCCGCGCTGTTCGCGCTCGGCGGTGCCCGCGGCCCCAAGCCGTGGCGATGCCTGCTGTGGGCGTCCGGGGGCGCGGTGTTCTACGGGCTGGAAGCCGCGCTGGTGAAGTCGATCATCGAGTACGCCAAACTGCACGAATGGTGGCGCGACCCGATGATCTGGGGGATCGCCGTCGCCCTCGTCCTCGGCAGCGCCCTGGCGGGCCTCATGGTGCAGCAGGGGTACGCGACCGGCCCGGCGGAGATCGTGGTCGGCTCGATGACCGTGACCAGTCCGGTGGTGGCGGTCGTGTTCGGCATCGCGGTGCTGCACGAGGGCAGCAACCTGACCCCCCAGGCCGCCATCTCGATGCTGCTGCTCGGAGCCACCGCCATCATGGGCGTCGTCGCGCTCACGCGCTTCCACCCCGACTACCACGAGACCCGCGCCCATCAAGAGGTCGAAGCACGCTGAATGCGGTCCGCCGTCGGAAAGAGCCCGGCGCGCGCAGGGGCGTCTCGTCGTAGAGTCGGGCGGCGAGGTGCCGGCCTGGGAGAGCCCGACGCGCGGGCGCGTCACTCCGATGAGGCCGGTTTCCGTGCGTCCGCACCGGAGATCCCGACGCGCGCAGGGGCGTCACCCGTCCGGTCGGCGTCTGCGTACCCGACGATGAGCGCGCCCGACGCGCGCGGGGGCGTCCGCGAACTCGGACGCCGCGGCGGGCCCAGCCGGACCGCGCCGCGTCCGCCGACCTCAGTTGAAGCGGTACAGCTTCTGCGCGAGCCGGTACATAGCCAGGGACGCCTTGCGTCCGGGCAGGCCGGGCAGGTTCGCGCTCAACACCAGCGGCTGGCGGAACCCGAGGTGCACCTTGAGCTCCTTGTCGACCGAGTCGATGTGGTCCCACATCTCGCGGCGCTGCTGCAGCGCCTCCGGGGTGCCGGCGAGCAGCGCGAACATCGACGACGCGGCCACGATGAGGCCGAGATAGTTCGCCATGTACCCGGCCAGCTTGCGGTTGCCCGCGCCCTCGGGGAGCTTGACGGCGTCCACCATGAGGCGGGTCACGCGCATCTGCTGGTCGAGGCGGCTGATCTGCACCTTCTCGTTGACGGACTGGTCCTCGCGCCCGATGAAGTAGCGGTACAGGTCGACGGGCAGGTAGTACAGCGTCTGGACATACGGCAGCGGCACGTAGACGAAGATGTTGTCCACGTAGAACGTGTGCTCGGGCAGTTCGACGCCGGAGTCCCGCAGCACCTGGGTCCGGTACCACGCCGAGTGCATCAGGATGTTCTGACCGGGACCGAAGAAGCCCGTCTCGTTCCACGTGAACACGCGGTTCTGCGGGAGGGCGCCGCGGTAGCGGATCACCTTCCGGGTGCCGGTGTAGGTGTGTTCGTACACGTAGTTCGCGATCACCAGGTCGACCGGGCTGCCGGTCGCGATGAAGCGGCGCAGCTTGCTCAGCATGAGGTTGAGGCCGTCGCGGTCCAGCCAGTCGTCGGAGTCGACCACCTTGAAGTAGACGCCCTCCGCGGCGCGCAGGCCAGCCATGACGGCGCCGCCGTGGCCCTTGTTCTCCTGGTGGATCACCTTGATCAGGTCGGGGTGGCGCGCCGCCCACTGGTCGGCCTTCTCGCCCGTGTTGTCCTTGGTGGAGCCGTCGTTGACGATGATGATCTCGATGTCCGTGGACCCCGTCAGGAGCGAGCCGATGCAGTGGTCCATGTACTCGGCCGAGTTGTAGCAGGGCACGACATACGTGATCGTCTTCTGATTTCTGTACGGGGTCACTACGTCTCCTCCAGGGGTCTCGCCCTCGGTTCGATCTGCGGTTGGGTTCTCGAATCCATCCTAGGGGGGTGCGGCCTGTCGCCGCTTGTCGCGTCTGCGGACGCCGTGGGTCCCGGCTCGGGAACGTGGGCGACACGCGGGGGGCTTGCGCGGGCGTCCGGACACGCGCGGTTAGTCTCGACGAGAATCTCCGATCCGAGAGGACCGCTCGTGCGTCAGGTGACTTCCCCCACCTGCCCCGCGCCGGGACCGCTCCCCGCCCGGCGCTGGCGCCGAGCTGCGGGAGCCGCCGCCGTCGTCGTGGCACTCGTCGGCGGGCTGTCCGCCGCACCCGTCCAGGCTGAGGATCTCGTCGATCGCCAGCAACAGGTGCGGGCCGACATGAAGGAGGCCGCCGCCGAGGTCGAGACGTCCCAGGCCGCGGTCGGGGCCGCCACGCAGGCCCTGCTCGATTCCCAGGCCAAGCTCGCGCGGGCCCAGGCCACCCTCGAGGACGTGGCGTCCCGGCTGGCCACCGCCAAGAAGGCGGACGCCGAACTGGCGGTCAAGCTCGCCGAGGAGCAGCGGCAACTCGCCCTCGACACCGCAGCCGTCGCCAAAGGCCAGGCGGACGTCGACGCGCAGCAAGCGCTCATCGCCCAGGCGGCCCGTGATGCGTTCCAGCAGCAGACGGGTCTCGAGGGGGCGTCCGTCGCCGTCGGAGCGGAGACGCCCGGCGACCTCGCCCAGCGGATCCAGTGGGACACCACCGTGTTCGACACCACCCAGGCCCGCCTGGACGCGCTGCACACGTTGCAGGCGGCACTCCAGGCCGCGCGCGACAAGCAGGCCGCGACCGAGGCCCGCGTCGCCGCGGACAAGGCCACGAGCGCGAAGCTCGTGGCGTCCATCGCCGCGCTGACCAAGCAGGCGGCGGCGGCGCAGTCGGCGGTCGCCGAACTGGTTGCCGGCAACGAGGCCAACCGACGTGCCGCGCAGGCGGAACTCGACGCCGACAAGGCCAGATACGACCAGTTGGTCGCCGACGACCAGGCGCTGACGCGGGAGATCATGGCCCGCGCGTCGCAGGGGACCTACGTCACCGGGGTGCCCGCCGGTCAGGTGTGGACCGACCCGGCGACCTACCCGATGGTGGCGTCCGGGGCGCAGGTGGCGGTGAGTCCCAAGGGCTTCATCCGTCCGGTGGCGGCGACGCCGGGTTCGCCGTTCGGGATGCGCTTCCATCCGATCCTGCGGTACTGGCGGGTGCACCGCGGCCAGGACTGGGGCGCCGGGTGCGGCGTGCCGCTCTACGCCGCCCAGGCCGGGCGCGTCGTGCACGTCGGTGTCCAGGGCGGGTTCGGCAACTACACCATCATCGACCACGGCATCATCGGCGGGCAGTCGGTGATGACCGGTTATGCGCACCAGTCGTCGTACGTCGTCAAGGACGGCCAGCTCGTGGCCCAGGGCCAGCTCATCGGCTACGTCGGGACCACCGGGTTGTCCACCGGCTGCCACCTGCACCTGCAGGTGTACGTGAACGGCGATGTGGTCAACCCCATGACGTGGATCCCCTGATCGGCGGTCGGGTGAGGGCGCGGTAGCATCGCGGCGTCCGTCACCCATCGAGAGGGAACCCCATGCAGGCGCCGTTCCAACCCGACTTCGCCAAGGGCGGCGGCCTCATCACGGCCGTGGCTGTGGACGCCGACACCGGCGAGGTGCTGATGGTCGCCGGCATGAACGCCGCCGCGTTCGAGGCGACGCTGCGCACCGGGACGGTGCACTACTGGTCCCGATCGCGTCGGGAGCTGTGGCGCAAAGGCGAGACGTCCGGGAACGTCCAGACGCTCGTCGAGGTGCGCGTGGACTGTGACGCCGACGCGGTGGTCTTGCGGGTGCGTCAGTCCGGACCGGCGTGCCATGAGGGATTCCGCTCGTGTTTCTCCCGGACCCTGACGCCCGAGGGGGATCTGGTGGAGAACGCCGAGCGTCTGAGGACGCCCCAGGAGATGTACGGCGGCTGATCGTCCCCCGTCGGTACCTGGAGAATCCGGGGCCGGCTCGGGACGGTACGCTCGCCGGAGGACGACGGATGGGCGAGGAGAACGCATGAAATTCCTGTTCCTGGGCGCGGGCGCCATCGGCACCTACGTGGGCGGCTCGCTCGCCGCCGCCGGCTCGGACGTCACCTTCATCGAGCAGCCCGCCGCGGCCGAGACCATCGCCGAGCAGGGCCTGCTCATCCGTAGCGCCGAGGGCGAGAAGGTCGTGCGCGACGTGTCGCTGTTCATCGATGCCGCCGCCGCGCTCGCCGCCGGTCCCTACGACGTCGGCGTGTTCGCCCTGAAGTCGTTCGACACCGAGGGCGCCGCGCGGAACCTCGCCGCCACCGGGCTACCGGTGCCGCCGATCCTCTCCCTGCAGAACGGCGTGGACAACGAGCCCACCATCGCGCGAGTCCTGGGGTCCGACAAGGTCATCTACGGCACCGTCACGACCGCCGTCGGGAAGCCGGGCGTGGGTCAGGTCGTCGAGGAGAAGCGGCGCGGCATCGGGGTGGCCGCGGGGCACGCGTTGTCCGAGCCGCTGGTCCAGGAGCTCGACACCGCCGTCCTCGCCGCCCGCCTGTTCGCGGACGCGGCGCCCATGAAGTGGTCCAAGCTCTTGACCAACCTGCAAGGCAACGCGGTGTCGGCCATCCTCGACCTGCCCGTCGGCGCCATCTTCGCCGACAAGCGCCTCTACGGGGTCGAAGTGCGTGCGATGCGCGAGTGCCTCGCCGTCATGCGGGCGAGGGGACACGCGCCCGTCGACCTGCCGGGCACTCCGGTCCGGGCGCTGGCCCTCGCCGTCGAGCGGCTCCCGCGCTGGATCGCGCAGCCGATCCTGACCAAGGCGCTGGGGTCCGGACGCGGCGACAAGATGCCCAGCTTCCACATCGACCTGCATTCCGGACGCGGCCGGTCCGAGGTGGCCTACCTCAACGGCGCGGTCGTCCGTCACGGCGCGGACGTCGGTGTCCCGACTCCGGTCAATCGGGTGCTCACCGAGACCCTCGAGGCGCTGACCGCCAAGACCCTCGACATCGAGGACTTCCGCAACCGTCCGGACGCCCTCCTGCGGCTTCTGTAGGCCCGAAGGGGGTCGTCCCGCTCGCGAGGGAGCGTGCCCGCGATGGCCGCCCCGCTGGGTATGCGTCGCGGGCGGGGGGTTCGGTCGCCAGCCGTGCGTTGTTCGCGGGGTCGACGTGGGCGGACGCCGCGGGCTGGCTGGCGTCTTCCCTCCCGAGGTCCCTCGCTCCTCCCGTCACAACGGGGGGATGACGTCATTCGGGGCGGGTCGCCACGATGGGGCAGCGACGGACCCGGTGGCGGCTTGCCGGGGGGTCTTGTCGTTCTCGCGCATGTCGGGACGATGGGCGCAGCGACGGATCGGGTGGCGGCTTGCCAGGTGGTCTTGTCGTTCGCGAGCTTGTCGACACGATGGGGGCAGCGACGGACCAGGGGGCGGCGTCCGATCCCCGCGGGTCAGGACTCGCCGAGGGCCGCCTGCTCGACTTCCAACAGCGAGGTGTTCTCGCGTTCGCGTTCGTGGGCGCGACGTCCGCCGCGGACGCCGAAAAGGCGCTTGGTCGTGACCAGGTAGACAACCAGGAACAGGTTCACCACCAGCGCGAAGACCCGCAGGACCGTCACCTTCTCGGCGATCTCGTAGATCTCCAGCGGCAGGAACAGCGAGGTGCCGATCACCGCGACGTACTCGCCCCAGCGCTTGAGCAGCCACAGGCCCACCGACTCCACGAGCTGCAGGATCGCGTAGAGCGCCACGAACGCGGCCACCGCCAGGACCATCGTGGACGATGCCTCCAGCGCCTCCTGGATCCAGTGCATGGCGGAGGCGTCTTCGAGGTGGATCCCCGCCTGCTGGTCCAGGGTGCGCAGCACCGGCAGGTAGGCGTCCACGGTGTGCCGGATGGAGTTGCGGCTGCCGTCGAACCGCCAGATTCCCGCCGCGACCGCCAGCAGCACGAGGCCACGTAACCCCTTGTCCACCGACAACACCCGCAGGATCACGGCGTCCGACAAGGCCCGACCGCGTAGGACGATCGGGGCGTGGTTGGCCGGACCCTGCCCGATCGGCGCCCCGGGGACATACGACCCGCAGCGCAGGCACAACCACGCCTCGCCGCGCGGGGTGGGGGTGCCGAGCCGGTCCGCGAGGTCGGGCTCGGACGGCCGGTAGGTCACGTGTCCGGTGAGCCCGCAGACGAGGGGTTCCCAGGCGAAGCGCGCTGACATGACGTCCAGGGTAGGGGCGTCCGGGGTCGGTGACGGGCGGCGTCCGAGCAGGCATGATGGAGGGCATGAGCGACGATCCCCGCTGGCTCTACCGCCAGATCATCGATGCCATGGTGGTGTCCTGCGCGGACGCCGGCCAGGTGAGTGCCCACCGCATTCGCGCGGGGGTGTGGAACAGCAACGCCGAGGAATCCCCGGACGCCGCGCCCGAGCAGCACGCCATGAACGACCTGCTCGCCCACCTCGACGAGCGCGAGCGCGAGGTCCTGGCCGCACTGTTCGTGGAGGAGTACTCCTCGGGCATCTTCAACGCCCTGCACGTGCTCCACGCGGCCCGGCTCGCCCCGTTCGACGAGGGCTACGACGGCGAGCCGAGCGACGACTTCCTGGGCCGCATGGACGGGTGGGACTGGCCCGAGCGACCCTGAGCGGCCCTGGGCGTCAGTCCCAGCCCACCGTGAGGGCGGGGGTCGAGAAGTCGACGGTCGGTTGCCCGAGCTCACCGCCCGTGATCGTGCATTTCCCCCAGCCGCTGCCAGGATTGCACTCGGCGGCGATGGTGATCTTGCCGAGTTCTTCCGTGGCGCGAACCAGGCTGGGGCGAGCGGAATCCGGTTGACCCGTCACGTTCTCCATCGTGGATCGAGTCTCGGCGGGCAGGCTGCGGACGATCGAGTTCTCCCGGATGTGCGTGCCGTCCTTGAGTGTCTCGGGGATGTCGATGCCGCACCCTCCCTGCAGGACGGTCGACGCCATGCACGTCTCGACGGCTGCCGCGACCTTGGCGCGGAACGTCTGCTGGCCCTCGGGGGTGAGCTGAGGGTGCATGTCCGGAATGCTCGGGACCTCATCCAGGCCCCGGACGAGCAAGGAGTTGTTGGAGCCCAGCGCGAAGTACGACTGCGTCGAGGCCAGGGCGTACGTGCCCGGGAAGATGGCCGGGCGATCGCTGGTCGGCTTGATGCCGTTGACGGTGACGGGGATCCCGACCCGGTCCAGCTTCAAGACCCCGGGAGTGGTCGTCACGAGGGGGGTGTCCTTCACGGAGACCGTGATGCTGCCGACGACGAGATCGGTACCGAGGCGGTACTTGATCGGAACGTCGAAAAGCTCGTCCTCCAGTTTGATCGGATCCTCCACGGCGACATCCGCCATGGGGGTGGACTGGCGCGCGGCCGCCAGCGCTGCGTCCGTCAGGAGGCTGGTGTCCGAGGGGGCCTGTGCCAGGAGCTGCAGGGCCTCACTGGCGCTCCCCTTGGCCAAGGCCGTCAGGTACGTCTGCGCGGTTTCCTTGGCCCGCGTGGCCGGCGACTTGGGCCACAGCCCCAAGGCCCAACTGGCGACGAGCCCGACCACCACGAGCGCGACCACCACGCCGAGGACGATCCCGACCTTGCGGCCGCCCGACTTCTTGGTCGGCGTGGGCGGAGCCGGCGGTGTGGGGAGGTGCAGCGTGGGGTCCGGTTGCCCGTACGCGGGGGGCTGGCCTGGTCCGGGCGGGTACCCCGGACCGCCGAAGGTGGCCTGCCCGGGCGCCCCCGCCGCCGGGTAGCCGGGCGGTGGACCGGGGTTCGGGCGACCGCCGGGCGCGGAATAGGCGGCGGCCGCCGGGTAGGCCGGGGGAGTCGGCTGGCCGTAGGGCCCGCCCGCCGGTGGAGGCGTGGGTGCGCCGGTGGGAGTGGGCTGGCCGTAGGGTGCGCCGGTGGGTGTGGGTTGGCCGTATGGTGCGGCTGGTGGCGCTCCGGTGGGGGTGGGCTGGCCGTAGGGTGGGGCTAGGGGCGCGCCCGTGGGGGTGGGCTGGCCGTAGGGTGCGCCGGTGGGGGTCGGCTGGCCGTAGGGCGTCGGCGGCTGCCAGCTCGCAGTTCCGGGAGCGGGAGAGGGGACGGACGCGCCGACGTCCGGGGGCTGGTGATCGGGGTGCGAGCCGTCCTGCGAGGCCATGGCGATTCCTTCCACGCGGTAGGGGCAGTCTAGGCCCGGGCCCCCGCGGGGCGTGACGATACCGGCCAGCGCTGGACAGCGCGGCGTCCGGCCCTGCGTAGGCTGACCGCCATGACCTCACCGCGCTGGCCCGTCGTCATCTTCGACCTGGACGGCACGCTCGCCGACTCCGTCCCCCTCATCGTGGCGTCGTACCAGCACGCGTTCACCACGGTCCTCGGCCAGCCCCACGACCCCGACGAGATCAAGACGTGGATCGGCCAGTCGCTCTATGGGGCGTTCGTCCGGGTCGCGCCCGACCGTGCCGACG
Source organism: uncultured Nigerium sp. (assembly GCA_964482465.1). GTDB lineage: Bacteria > Actinomycetota > Actinomycetes > Propionibacteriales > Propionibacteriaceae > Propioniciclava. The sequence continues at coordinate 13,432 of CAYZXQ010000042.1, forward strand.
AGCTGTTCGCCGCCTACACCACGTGGAACGAGGCCAACACCGAGCGTCTGCTGCGCCCCTTCCCCGGCGTTCCCGAACTGGCGCAGGCTCTGGTGAGCGCCGGCGTCCGGACCGGCGTCGCGACGTCCAAGCGCGAGGCGCCCGCCGCCTGGGCGCTGCGGCTGTGCGGCATCGCGGACACCATGCCGCTCCTCGTCCACCACGACAGCGTCGCCCACCACAAGCCCGCCCCGGACGCCCTCCTGCTGGCCGCTGCCCGGGTGGACGCGGCCCCGGACGCCTGCGTGTACGTCGGAGACGCCGCCGTCGACGTGCTCGCCGCACGCCACGCGGGCATGGCCGCGATCGCCTGCACCTGGGGCGCCGGGACGCGCGCGGACATCGAAGCGGCGGGTCCGGACGCCGTGTGCGAGTCGGTCGCGGACCTGCGGCGCCTGCTGGTGGGTGCGGACGCCGCGGCGGCCCACTGAGACCCCCTACGCGGATTGTCGGAACGGGGACCTAGACTCCGTCACGTCCTCCCTCGACCCTAGGAGACCCGATGCGAAAGCTGTTGGCGCCTCTGTTCGCCCTCGTTCTGATCGCGCTGGCCGGCTGTTCCGGCGCGCCCGCCCCCGCGACGGCCGGTGCGTCCGCGTCCGCGCCGTTGAAGGTGGGCATGGAGTTGGCCTATCCGCCGTTCGAGACCAAGGACGCCGCGGGCAATCCGTCCGGCGTGAGCGTCGACCTGGCCACCGACCTCGCCGCGTACCTCAAGCGCCCGGTGCAGATCGAGAACACCGCGTGGGACGGGCTGATCCCCTCGCTGCAGTCCGGCAAGGTCGACGTGGTCATCTCGTCGATGACGATCACCGCCAAGCGCTCCGAGGTCGTCGCCTTCTCCGACCCGTACGCGAAGGCGTACCTGGCGTTCCTGGTGAGCGCGAAGTCGTCCGCGGCTTCGGTCGCCGACCTCAACGCCGCCGGGCGCACCATCGCGGTGAAGAAGGGCACGACGGGCGAGACGTACGTCCGGGAGAAGCTGCCCAACGCCACCGTGACGGCGCTGTCGAGCGAGAACGCCGCGGTCACCGAGGTGGTTCAAGGCAAGGCGGATGCCTTCATCTACGACCAGCTCACCATCTACCGGCAGGCCGAGCAGCACGCCGGGGCCACGGTCATGCTGCCCATCGCCGACCAGCAGCCCGAGTCGTGGGGTGCGGCCGTAGCGAAGAACAACACCGCCCTGCGCGACCAGATCAACGCGTTCCTGGTGGAGTACAAGGCCAGAGGCGGCTTCGACAAGCTGACGCAGAAGTACCTGGCACAAGAGAAGGCGACGTTCGACGCCAAGGGCTTCCGCTGGTTCTTCGCGTGAGACGGCTTCTACGCGGCGAAACCCTCGCGGGGCGCCTGTTGGCGGTCGCGGCCGTCGCGGTCGCGCTGGTCGGGCTGGTGGCGTGGTCGTTCGCCCGGGTCAACGTCACCTTGAATCCGGCCAGCCTGTGGGAGTACCGCGCGCGGTTCGCCCAGGGGTTCGTGATGACGCTGGTCATCGCGGTCGCGGCCGGCGTCCTGAGCCTGCTCATCGGGGTGTTGGCCGCCCTCGGCCAGCGCTCGGGGGTCGCCGTCCTGCGGTATCTCGCGACGGCGTATGTCCAGGTGATCCGCGGCACGCCGCTGCTCGCCCAGATCTACTTCTTCTACTACCTGATCGGCACCGCGTGGGGGCTCGACAACCGCTACGTGGCGGGCGTGGTGATCCTGTCGCTGTTCGAGGGTGCCTACATCGCCGAGATCGTCCGGGGCGGGTGGCAGTCGATCGCGCCCCAGACGTTCGAGGTCGCGCGGGCCGTCGGGCTGGATCGTTGGCAGTCGTTCCGGCTCGTCACCCTGCCGATCCTGCTCGCCCGGACCGTCCCCGCGCTCGCCGGGCAGTTCGCGTCGGTCATCAAGGACTCCTCGCTGCTCAGCGTGATCGCGGTCATCGAACTGACCCAGGCCACCCAGGAGATTTCGGCGGAGAACTTCCAGATGTTCGAGAACTACCTGTTCCTCGGGCTGCTCTACTTCCTGTTGACGTTCGCGGTGTCGGTCGTGTCCCGCGCGCTGGAGAGGAGGGTCGGCCGTGCCCTTGGCGCTGCGTGACGTGACCCGCTCGTTCGGTCCCCGCGCCGTCCTGCGGGGCATCACCCTCGACCTCGACGCCGATTCCCTCGCCGTCATCGGCCCGAGCGGCGGCGGCAAGTCGACCCTGTTGCGCGTCCTCGCGGGGCTCATCACCCCCGATGCCGGCGAGGTCGCCTTCGACGGCCACCCCGTCGACTACCGTCCCGCCGCGGTCCGGGAGCACCTGCGCCGCATCGGGTTCGTGTTCCAGTCGAACGGGCTGTTCCAGCACCTGACCGGCCTGGAGAACATCACCCTGCCGCTCGTGCACGTCCACGGCGTCGCGCGTCCGGACGCCGAGGCCCGCGGCCTCGCGCTGCTGGAGCGGTTCGGGCTGGCCGACGAGGCGCACAAGCATCCGTCCCAGATGTCCGGCGGCCAGCAACAGCGTGTCGCGATCGCCCGCGCCGTGGCGTCCGAACCCGACTGGCTGCTCCTCGACGAGCCCACGTCCGCGCTCGACCCCGAGTACACCGCCGACGTCCTCGACATGCTGGCCGGGCTGCGCCGCGACGGTATGCGGATGGTCATCGTCACTCACCACATGGGCTTCGCCCGCCACGCCTGCGAGCAGGTGGCGTTCCTGGCCGACGGGGTGCTGCGCGAAGTCGGTCCGGCCGACGAGGTGTTCGCCGCGCCGCAGGATCCGCAGGTGCGGGGCTTCCTCGCCAAGGTGTTGCAGTGGGACGTGGGCTAGGGTCGGTCTGGTCGGTCTGGTCGGTCTGGTCGGTCTGGTCGGTCTGGTCGGCGATTCCATCGCGCCGCACCGGGGCGGTTCGGTCCGCTTGGCCGGTGCTTTTTGTGCGGTCGCCTGAGGAGGTTTCATGACGTCCCTGCCACCCCCGCGCCGCGTGCTCGTGCTCGGCGGCGCGCGCTCGGGCAAGTCGACGTGGGCGGAGGAGTCCCTGGCCGGACGCGACGACGTCGACTACCTGGCCACCTCGGCGTCCGACCCCGGCGATCCGGAGTGGGCCGCCCGCGTCCGCGCCCATCGGGCCCGCCGCCCGGCCACCTGGCGGACCGTCGAGACCCTCGATGTCGCCGGGGCCTTGGTCGCGGACGCCGACCGTCCCGTCCTGGTCGATTGCCTGACGGTGTGGCTGACCCGCGCGATGGACGCCGCCGGGGTCTGGGAGCGGCGCGAGGGGGCGGACGCCGACCTGGCCGCCCGCCTAGACGCACTGGTGGCCGCCGTCGGCGCCAGCCCCCGCCACGCCGTGCTCGTCAGCAACGAGGTGGGCCAGGGCATCGTCCCGGCCACGGCGTCCGGACGCCGGTTCCGCGACGAGATGGGCGCGCTCAACCGGCGCGTCGCCGCCGCCTGCGACGAGGTGTGGTTCCTGACCGCCGGACTGCCCCAGAGGCTCAAGTGAGACGCGCGGCCAGCCTCTTCACCCTCATCCCGGTGGGGTCCTACGCCGACGTGACGAGGGCGGACGCACGACGCGCCATCGCCTGGTTCCCTTGGCTGGGCCTGGTGATCGGGTTGGTGTCCGGCCTCCTGGCGGCCGGCATCGGCTGGATCCGCCCCGAGCTGACCCCGCTGGCCGCCGCCCTCGCGGTCGGCACCTGGGCGCTGGTCACCGGGGGCATGCACCTGGACGGCCTCGCCGACACGGCCGACGGCCTCGGATCGCGGCGTCCGGCCGCCGAGGCGCTGGCGATCATGAAGCGCTCCGACATCGGTCCCATGGGCGTCGCCGCGTTGGTGTTCGTGATCGTCGTGGATGTGGCCGCGGCGAGCGCGGTCCCGGCCGACTACCTTCCCCTCGTCGTGGCGCTGGCACCCGCGGTCGGTCGGGCGGCGAGCCTGCCCGCCACGCGCGGCTCGATCCCGGCCGCGCGCGGGTCGGGGTTCGGTGCGCTCTTCGCGGGCGTCACCCCGGCGTCCGGGCTCGTCGTGGGTCTCCTGGCGGTGCTGGCCCTGGCCGCCGCCGGGGGAGCGGCCGCCGGGGTGTGGGCAACCGGCGACGGGCTGCGTCCGGCGTTGGTCCTCGCCGGGGCCGCGGCGCTGGCCCTGGCGGTGGCGGCCGCGTGGGGACAGGCGCTCGTCCGCCGCTTCGGCGGCGTCACCGGCGACATCATCGGGGCCCAGATCGAGTGCGCGCAGACGGTCTTCCTGGCGCTCGCGGCCATCGCCCTGTGAGGCGCGCCCATGGCGTCGGCGGACCGGCCGCGTTAGGTTCGGCGGCATGACGGGCGCGTTGAGCGGGCTGCGGGTGGTCGAACTCGGGACGATCGGTCCCGGACCGTTCTGCGCCATGATGCTCGCCGACCACGGCGCCGAGGTGGTGCGGATCGAGCGCCCCGGCGGCGTCCCCGCCGTCGGACCCATCGGAGCTCCCGACACCGACCTCCAGCACCGCAATCGGCGCGTCGTCGAGGCCGACCTCAAGACCGACGCGGGTCGTGCGCTCGCGCTGGAGCTCATCGACGCCGCCGACGTGCTCATCGAGGGCAACCGTCCCGGGGTCGCCGAGCGGCTCGGCGTGGGCCCGGACGTCTGCTGCGCCCGCAACCCGCGCCTGGTCTATGGACGCATGACGGGCTGGGGCCAGGACGGTCCCAAAGCGCACACGGCCGGCCACGACCTGACGTTCTTGGCGGCGTCCGGCACCCTCTCCCTGCTGGCCCGCGCCGGCCAGCCGCCGACCGTCCCGCTGGCGTTCGTCGGGGATCTCGGCGGGGGCGCGCTCATGCTGGCGTTCGGGATCCTCGCCGCGCTGTATGAGCGCCAGACCTCCGGACGCGGCCAGGTGGTCGACGCCGCCATCGTCGACGGTGCCGCCCTGCTCGCCACGGCCTTCCACGGGTTCGCCCAGCAGGGCCGCTGGGACGCCCACGCCCCCGGGACGAACCTGGTCGACTCCGGCGCGCCCTGGTACGACTGCTACCGCGCCGCCGACGGCGGGTGGGTCGCCCTCGGCGCGCTGGAACCGAAGTTCTACGCCGCATTGCTCGCCGTCCTCGGCCTCGACCCCGCGACCCTGCCCGACCGGGACGACCGCGACGCCTGGCCCGCGCTCCGCGCCCGCTTCGCGGCCACCATCGCCGGACGCACCCGCGCCGAGTGGACCGAACGGGCGGCGGGCACGGACGCCTGCCTCGAACCCGTCCTCACCCTGGACGAGGTCCGCCACGACCCGCACAACGCGAGCCGCGGCGTCCTCCACTGCGCCGACGGCCTCTGGCAACCCGCCCCGGCCCCGCGGCTGTCGCGGACGCCCGCCGCCCCCCTGGGCGCTCCCGGGCCGGGGCTGGCCACCCCCGCAGACGACGGGTAGGTTCGCGGACGTGCTGCTCTCCGACCGCGACATCACCGCCGCCCTGGCCGAGGGGCGGGTCGTTCTCGACCCGTTCGACCCCAGCCTGATCCAGCCGTCCAGCGTCGACGTCCGCCTGGACCGCTACTTCCGGCTCTTCGACAACCACAAGTACCCGTTCATCGACCCCGCCGAGGAGCAGCCCGAGCTCACCCGACTGGTCGAGGTGGACCCCGACGAGGCGTTCGTCCTGCACCCCGGCGAGTTCGTCCTCGCCAGCACGCTGGAAGCCGTCACGTTGTCCGACGACCTCGCCGCGCGTGTCGAGGGCAAGAGCTCGCTCGGACGCCTCGGGCTGCTGACCCACGCGACCGCCGGCTTCGTCGATCCGGGGTTCAGCGGTCACGTGACGCTGGAACTCAGCAATGTCGCCACGCTCCCCATCAAGCTGTGGCCCGGCATGAAGATCGGACAACTGTGCTTCTTCCGGCTCAGCTCGCCCGCGGAGCACCCCTACGGTGCGGCGCGGCGCGGCAGCCACTACCAGGGCCAGCGCGGCCCGACGGCGTCGCGGAGCTTCGAGAACTTCCGGACCTCCCCGCTCTGAGCGCCGCACCCGCCGGACGGCGTCCGCACCCCACCCGGACGGATCCCGCAGGGACTACACCGAGGCAGCGAGGGCGTGCTCCTCGGAGGACGCCAACAGCCCTTGCAGGAACAGCTCCTGGAATTCGCGGAACTGCTCGTCGCCGATCTCCCGGTCGATCTGCAGTCCCATCTCGATCAAGACGAACCCGTGCGAGGCCGCCCACAGCGCGTGGCCGATGGACCGCACCGGCGCCGCGCGCAGGACGCCGGCCTCCACGAGGGCGGACACCATCTGCTCCAGCGGACCGATGCCGTAGCAGGGGATCGACGCGAGCGTGCCGACCCCGCCGAACATGAGCTGGTAGAGGGAGGGCTGGTCGAGCGCCCAGGCGCGATAGCGGCGTCCCAGCTCCATGAGCCCCTCGATGGTGGCGCCAAACTCCAGCGCTTTCTCCTGTTCGGCCAGGAAGGACTCGTTGGCGTCCGCCACCACCGCGCGGATCAGGGCGTCCTTGCCGCCGAACAGCGAGTAGATGGCGTTGGTGGAGGTGTCTTGCGAGGCCGCGAGCTCGCGAAGGGAGAGCTGATCGGGAGGGGCCTGGACGAGACGTTCGGCGGCTGCCCGTACGAGGCGGTCGCGCAAGTCTTCGGGGTACGAACTGACGCGAGGCATGCGGCACAGAGTAACGGCTCGCTTTCCAGCAAACCAGCTAGTCAACCGATTGACTTGAGGTGACGCACTGCCTCCCTGCGGCTGAGGCCGGAGAGCCCCGCGTCGTATTGCGCGACCCAGGCCAGCACCCACTGCGGGTCGGTGCGGGCGAACTGCCGCAGCGACCAGCCCAGTGCCTTGCGGATCCAGAACGTCCGGCCGTGCGGGCTGTCCTCAAGGTTGGCCGCCAGGACGTCCGACAGCAGCCCCCGGTCGGTGTCGCCCTTGAACGTGAGCTGCGCCAGCATCGCCGTCCGCCGCACCCACAGGTGGTCGTCGACCGACCAGGCGCGGATGCGGGTCGCCTCTCCCGGGAAATCCCTCAGCACCTGCCCCACGCGGTGCGCGGCGACGGAATCCACGACATCCCACCAGGCCGTCGCCGTGACCATATGGCGGTAGAGGGGCAGGCTCGCCGGGCTTTGGTAGGGGCGATACCGGCGGTGCCCGGCCAGGTGGAGGGCCGCGTACCACTCCTCGCGATGGGTCGCCTCGTCCACGAGCGCGCGGACCGTCGCCTCCCACGCCGCCCGGTCGGGCAGCGGGTGGGCGTCCGCGACCGCCCGGACCGTCGCGGCCAGCTCGCGCGAGGCCACCCCGTAGAAGGGGAGCGTCGACTTCATGTACGCCTGCTGCGCGGCGGCGCGCTGGGGGTCGCCGCACGCGGCCAGTCGGTCGCGCAGTTCGGCGATGAGGCGGACGCCGGCGCCATCGGTCTGCATGGACCACAGTCTGCCGCCCGGCGCCGACACTGGGGCCTACCATGACTCACGTGCTGCCGAGCCCGGGACCCGGCGCCCCCGACCTCGTCGTCGCGGGCGACAACCTCGCCGCGCTCGCGCACCTCCCCGACGGCGCGTTCCAGCTCGTCTACCTCGATCCGCCGTTCAACACCGGCGGCCGCCAGACCCGCCGCACCCTGCGGACCGTCGCCGACGCCGACGGCGACCGGACCGGATTCGGCGGACGCCGCTACGCCACCGAGGTGACCGCCACGGCGTCCTATGCCGACAGCTTCGCCGACTACCCGGCGTTCCTGGAGCCGCGGCTGTGCGAGGCGCGGCGGGTGCTCGCGGCGTCCGGCACCCTCTACCTCCACGTCGACCAGCGCGAGGCGCACTACGTCAAGGTGCTCTGCGACGGCATCTTCGGCCGCGACGCGTTCCTCAACGAGATCATCTGGGCCTACGACTTCGGCGGACGCCGCCGCGACCGCTGGCCGGCCAAGCACGACACGATCCTGGTCTACGTGCGGACCCCAGGCGGGCACTTCTTCGACCGGGACGCCATCGACCGCATCCCCTACCTCGCGCCGTCCCTGGTGGGCCCGGAGAAGGCCGCGCGCGGCAAGTTGCCCACCGACGTGTGGTGGCAGTCGATCGTCGGGACGAACGCGCGCGAGAAGACCGGGTACCCCACCCAGAAACCCGAGGCGATCTTGCGGCGAATCCTCCAGGCGTCGAGCCGTCCGGGGGACTGGGTGCTCGACTTCTTCGCCGGCTCCGGGACGACGGGCGCGGTCGCGCGCGCCCTCGGGCGGCGATTCGTCCTCGTGGACGCCAACCCGGCCGCCGTCGACGTCATGCGCGTCCGGCTCGGCGCGGACGGCATCTCGTACGTGACGCTGGCCTGACCGCGTGCGGCAAGATGGGCGCATGACCTTCACCGAGCGGGCCCTGGGTGGGCGGCGGCTGTTCGTGGAACTGCCGGCCGCGGGCGTCCCCGAGTGGGTGGCGGCGGTGGAGGTGCTGGTCCAGGAGGGCCTCGGCGCCGTCGCGTTCCACGTCGGTCACCTCGACCTGCTCCGCCAGGCGCTGCCGCTGTTCGGACGTCGCGCGCGGCTCGGCGTGTGGGGCGCGTTGACGCCCGACGACGTGGCCGCGGCCGTGGCGTCCGGAGCCCACTTCGTCACGTCGCCGGTGGGCGATCCCGCGGAGGCGGACGCCGCGGGGGACATCCCCTTCCTTCCGGGCGGGCTCACGCCGACCGAGCTGGCCGCGGCCGCGCGCGAGGGCGAGGTCCAGGTCGTGCCCGCGGACGCCCTCCCCACCGCCTACGCGCGGGCGCTGCCCGCGCTGCTCCCCGGCGTCGGCGTCGTGGCGACGGGACGCCTCGAGCGATTCGTTTGCGAGCTCTGGCTGACGGCCGGCGCCCGGGCGGTCGGGCTGTCCGGCGTGCTGTGGGACGCCAACGCCCCCGAATCGGGCACCCTCGGCGATCTGCGCCTGCGCTGCCAGTCCTACGCGGGCTTGGTGCGGGAGTTGGGCGCCTAGG
>CAYZXQ010000043.1:0-6694 GCA_964482465.1 uncultured Nigerium sp.
GCACGGTCGAGTTTGGGTTGCTCCTTCTGGGCCGCTTCGCGCAGGGCGACGGCTCGGTGGAAGTCGGTTTGGGTCGGCATGCCGTAGGCGCGCGCGGTGGTGTCGTGCAACTCGACGACGTAGCGGTACAGCCGCTCGGTGAACGCCGCGACGGTCTCGCCGGGGTTCGCGCGTTGGGGATGGCCGAACACCACGTGGACGTCCGGACGCCCCGCCACGGGGGTCTTCGCGCCGTAGGGCATCGCCGCGTACGCCCCCACCAGCGCCAACGGCACGATGGGAACCTCGTGTTGCGCGCTCAGCGCTGCGACGCCGGTCTTGAACTTGGCCATCGCGCCGGTCCGCGACCGCGTGCCCTCGGGGAAGATCAAGAGCGGGACGCCGGCGTCCAACAACTTGCCGGACATCCCCCGATGCGCGCGCATGCCCGCCCGGTCGATGGGATAGGCGTTGAAGAACAACCGCGTGGGCAGCGACCGCAGCTTCTGCTGGAAGAAGTAGTCCGCGGCCGCGCCGGCGGCCAGGTTGCGGGACAGTCGCCGCGGCAGGGACCCGAAGATGAGCGTCGCGTCGAGGTGCGAGCTGTGGTTGCCGATGACGATAAAGGGGGCCTCGACGTCCTCCAGGAACCGCTCGCCGTGCGTGTGGACCCGCAGCACGGACCACACATACGGCTTCATGATCATCTGCTGGGCCACGAAGCGACCCATCGCCTGCGGGAGGTCGGAGTACTTGCCGAGGTCGTCGTCACTCACGCGTCCGCCTCCTGTTCGGCCATTGGTCACGGTGCAGTCTAGGGCCGGGCCGGGCGGTGGGGGAGGTCGCCCACCCCGGGACGTGAGAACGCCTCCCGCCCGGGGGGATGGGAGGGAGGCGTCCGCCCCCGCAGGGGCGCCCCGAGCCTAGTTGGCCGCGGAGTCACACCCAAGAGCTACTCCGAGATCGCCTGCTTGACCTCGCGGGCCATCTGCAGTTCCTCGTTCGTCGGCACGACGAGGACCTTCACCGGCGAGTCGTCGGTGGAGATGAGGCGCGGCGCCTTGCTGCGGACGCGGTTGCGCTCCGGATCCAGGACGAACCCGAGGTTCTCCAAGCGCCCCACGACGGCCGCACGAATGTCCACGGCGTTCTCGCCGACGCCCGCGGTGAACGCCACGGCGTCCACGCCCCCGAGGATCGCCATGTACGCGCCGATGTAGGACACCAGCCGGTGGACGTACACGTCCAGCGCCAACTGCGCCCCCTCGTCGCCGGCCGCCGCCTTCTCGCCGACGTCGCGCATGTCGTTCACGCCCGCCAGGCCGAGCAGACCGGACTTCTTGTTGAGCAGGTTGTCGATCTCGTCCATGCCCATGCCCGAGCGGTACAGGTAGGCGTGGATGCCGGGATCGATGTCGCCCGACCGCGTGCCCATGACGAGGCCCTGCAGCGGGGTGAGGCCCATGGACGTCTCGACCGGCTGTCCGCCGGAGATCGCCGACACGGACGCCCCGTTGCCCAGGTGGCACACGATCATCTTCAGCTCGTCGTAGGGCTTGCCGAGGAACTCGGCCATCGCGTGCGACACATAGTTGTGGCTGGTGCCGTGGAACCCGTACCGCCGGATGTTCAGCCGCTTCGCCGTCTCGGCGTCGATGGCGTAGGTGTACGCCTCGGCCGGCAGGTGCGCGAAGAACGCCGTGTCGAAGATCGCGACGTGCGGGACGCCCGGCAGGTTGTGCTGCGCGGCCCGGATCGCCGTGATGCCCGGCGGGTTGTGCAGCGGCGCGAGCGGGGACAGGTCGATGAGCGCCTGGATGACGTCCTCGGTGATGAGGACGGTGTGGTCGAAGCGGTCGCCGCCGTGAACGGTCCGGTGGCCGACGGCCTTGATCTCGCTCAGCACCGGCCCGTGCGCGTTGAACATCTCCACCATCGCGTGCAGCGCTTCTTCGTGATCGGCGAAGTCCTGCGCGACGTGGAACTCCTCACCGCCCGCCGTGTGGTCGAGCGTGCTGCCCGTGCCGCCGATCTTCTGGATGAGGCCGGTCGCGATGACCGACTCGTCCGAGGCGTCGATCACCTGGTACTTGATCGACGACGAACCTGCGTTCAGCAGGAGGATGTCCATGCTCATGGGGGGTCGGCCCTTTCTTTCGAGTGCAGTCGCTGGGGAGAGGGGGTCGGACGCCGCGGCGTGCGTTGCCACGGCGTCCGACACCGAGGTTCAGACGTGCTGTGCCTGGATGGCGGTGATGGCGATGGTGTTGACGATGTCCTCGACGAGGGCGCCGCGGGACAGGTCGTTCACCGGCTTGTTGAGGCCCTGCAGCACCGGGCCGATGGCGACCGCTCCGGCGGAGCGCTGCACGGCCTTGTAGGTGTTGTTGCCCGTGTTGAGGTCGGGGAAGATGAACACGGTCGCGCGACCGGCCACCTCGGACCCCGGCATCTTCTTCTGGCCGACGGTCGGATCGACGGCGGCGTCGAACTGGATCGGTCCGGCGACCATGAGGTCGGGGGCGATCTCCTCGACGCGCTTGGTCGCCTCGATGACCTTGTCGACATCCGCGCCCGCCCCGGACGATCCCGTCGAGTACGACAGCATCGCGACGCGCGGCTCAATGCCGAACGTGCGGGCCGTCTCGGCAGAGCTGACGGCGATGCCGGCCAGCTCCTCGGCGGTCGGGTTCGGGTTGACGGCGCAGTCGCCGTAGACATCGACGCGGTCGGCCATGCACATCAGGAACGACGAGCTGACGACCTTCACGCCCGGCTTGGTCTTGATGAACTCCAGGCTGGGACGAATCGTGTTGGCCGTCGTGTTGACCGCGCCCGAGACCATGCCGTGGGCCATGCCGGTGTGCACCATCATCGTGCCCACGTACGACAGGTCCTTCAGCCGCTCCCGCGCCTGCTCGAGCGTGACGCCCTTGTGGGCGCGGAGTCGGGCGTACTCGGCGGCGAACCGCTCCATCAGCCCTTCGTTGGTGGGATCGATGATCTCGGCGCCGTCGAGCGACAGTCCGAGCTGCGACGCCCGCTGCTTCACGACCGTGGGATCGCCGAGCAGGATGATCCCGGCCGTGCCGCGCGTCAGCACGATGGACGCCGCCTGCAGGATGCGGTCGTCCATGGCCTCGGGCAGGACGATCGTCCGCTTGTGCCGCCGCGCCATCTCGTTGAGCTGGTACTCGAACATGAGCGGGGTGGTGACCGACGCCCGCTCCAGCTTCATGCGGTCCATGAGGCCCCGGATGTCCACGCGCTCGTTGAAGAGGCGGCGTCCGGTCTCGACCTTGCGCGGCGAGTTGGACATGACGCCGCGCAGGTGGAAGAGGCGCTCGGCCGAGGTGTACGTGCCCAGCTGGGTGGCCGCGATCGGCAGCTCGTGGTGGACCGAATCCATCAGCTTCTGCACCGTGGGGGGCACCTCGTAGCCGCCGACCAGGATCATGCCGGTGAGCTGCGGGAACGCGCCCGAGGTCTGGGCCAGCAAGATGCCCGGGATGATCTCGCTGCGGTCGGCCGGGACGATCACGGTCGCCTCGGTGCTGAGCCGCTCCAGGATGTTCGGCAGGGTCATGCCGCACAGCAGCACGTTCTGGCTCTCGCGCGCCAACTGCTCACGGCGTCCGGACACCAGCGTCGCCTCGACGGCGGCCAACTGCTCGCCCAGGGTGGCGGCGGTAAGCAGCGGGTGCATCTCGAGGGACGCGGTGAACGCCTCGCGCAGGCTGGCCAGCGCGGTCTCGTACTCGTCGGCCTGCCCGGCGGGGCACCGGGTGGCGAAGAGCGCGATGGTGCGCGCGTGCTGCTTGTCGAGCTCAGCGAGCGCGTTGTTGGCGAGGCTGCGGACCTGCTCCGGCGTCCGATCCTCCGCCGACACGCAGAGCGCGACGGGCGCATTGAGGTTCGCGGCGACGCGGGCGTTGAAGGCCAGCTCGGTGGAACTGGTGACATCGCGGTAGTCGGATCCGAGGATCACGATGGCGTCGAACCGGTCCCTGATGGCGCCGTACTTGTTGACGAGTTCGGTCAGGGCTTCGTCGGGGTTCGCACGCACGTCGTCGTACGTGACGCCGACCGCCTCGAAGTAGCGCTGACGCACGCCAGGCTCCCCGATCATGGACTCCAGCAGCTCGTCCCGCTTGCTGCCGGCCTTGACGATGGGGCGGAAGACGCCCACTGATTCCACTTCGCGCGTGAGCGCGTCGACGATGCCGAGGGCCACGACAGACTTCCCTGTCTGTCCCTCGGGCGCCATCACATAGATGCTCCGAGTCACAAGTCACAGGGTATTGGGCCGCCTAGGGCCCCGGCAGGTTTCAAGGGCGGAAAGAACGCGTTTCTTTCCAAGTGCCGAAGACCCGCGCCCCTTCCGCGCTGTCGTCAGTCGCCGAGCGCGCCGGTGTCGCCGAGGGTGACCGGCGGGTTCGCGGACTGCCACTCCCACAGCGTCCCCGGACGCCCGCGCCCCAGCACGACCTTCTTGTGGCTCACGCCCAGTCCCTTGACGGACGCCAGCCTGCGGTTGAGGTTGCCGCGGTCGGGCGAGGCTCCGGTGAGCGAGCGGGTGATGGCGACGGCCCACGACACCGGGAACGTCGGTCCGGTGATCGCGCGGGTGAACGCCAGGTCGCGCCACAGCCGCTCGACCAGCAGCGGGCGGCACGAGTCCACGATCTGCGCATGGTCGAACGCCAGTTGCGGCACATCCTCCAAGGGCACCCACACCACGTCGTCCCGCGCGTCCTCGCCGGACGCCACCGCCCACATCGCCACCGAGAGGGTGAACCCGCGCGGATCGCGGTTGGGCTCGTCGAAGACGGTCAACTGACCCAGCCCCTTGACGTCGAGCCCGAGCTTGTCCCGGACGGCGCGACGGGCGGCGTCCGCGAGCCGTTCGCCCTCCCACAAGGTGACACCCGCCAGCGCGAGTTGTCCGACATAGGGTTCGGACGCCCTCGGTGCGACCGCGATCTCCACCCGCCGATCCACGGCGTTGTAGCGCAGTGTCAAGACGTCGACGGAGACGTTCGAGGTCTTGGGGCGTTCCTCCATCACGGCAACTTCCTTGTCGATGTGTGGTTGGGCCCACTGTACTGCCGTGGATTGGTGGGCCGAACCATATTGAGGAATGGGCAGGGGGTGTCCAGCGGGCGGACTCAGCGGGTGCGGTCGGCCAGGAGGCGCTCGGCGAGAATGCGGGTGCGGTCGTCGGTGTCGTCCAGGACGCTGCGCAGCGCCGTCGTCGCGGCCGCGCCGGGGAGTTGCCCGAGGGCGACGAGCGCCGCGAACCGGACATCCGCGTCGGCGTCCGCGAGCGCACCGGACACAACGTCGGCAGCCGCCGGGTCGCCGATCATCCCCAGAATCTCCGCGGCGTGGGCGCGGACGCCCGCGTGGCGGTCCGCGAGCAGGGCGGCGACGGGATCCACCGCATCCGGACCGAACCGCGCGAGGGCGTCCGTCACCGCGTCGCGAACCGAGGGCGCTCCCTCGGCGACGGACGGCTCGGATTGGCCCACGGCGTCCAGGAGCGCGTCGAGTGCCTCCTCGCCGCCGAGTTGGCCGAGCGCGAACCCGGCCTTGGCGGCGACGGACGGCTCGTGGTCGGCGAGAAGGGCGGCCAGCGCCGGGACGGCCGTCCGGTCGCCCAGCTTGCTCAGCGCGTGGGCGACCTGCGCGCGGACGCCCGGGTCCCGGTCCCGCAGCCGGGCCACGAGCGCGGGCGTCGCCGCGGCGCCGTGACGCGCGACCGCCCAGGTCAGCACCTCGCGGACGCCCGGGTCCGGGTCGCTGGCGAGCCGCTCGACGAGGGTCCCGACGGAGGCGTCTGCGGGTGCGGCCAGCGCGGCGCGGAGCCGGACGCCGGCGTCCGGATGCCGCAACAACTCGGCAAGCCGGATGGTGTCGAGGACCTCCGTCCAGTCGGCCGAGCCCTGCAAGGCGCGCAGGCGGCGGAGCAACTCGCGTTCGGCGGCCAGGCGCTGCTCGACCGCGGCGATGTGGCGGGCGAGGGCGTCCGCGGCGTCGAAATCGGGATCGTCCAGGGCGCGGGCGATCTCCTCCAGCCCGAGCCCCAGGGACTTCAGGTGCTGGATGGCCAACAGCCGACGCAGGTCGGCCTCCGCGTACAGCCGGTAGTCGCCCGCCGACCGCTCGGACGGCACCAGAAGCCCGAGATCGTCGTAGTGCCGCAGCGTGCGGACGGTCAGTCCGGTGCGGCGGGCGACCTCGCCGATGCGCAGGGGGGCGTCCATGGGGCGAAGGGTAGTCCTGGGGCGGGTGGGGGAGCGTGGGTCCGGGGGTGTTGCCGCGGCGTTCCGGGGAGGTGTGGCGGGTTATGGGGTGGTGTGGAGCGTTCCGGGGAGGTGTGGAGCGTTCCGGGGAGGTGTGGCGCGTTCCGGGGTGGTGTGGAGCGTTCCGGGGAGGTGTGGAGCGTTCCGGGGAAGTGTGGAGGAGCGTGGGAGACGCCAGGTGGAATGGCAGGGGCGGGGCGACGGTGGCGTGCGGACGAGGGGGCGGGGGAGCGTGGGTCTGAGGGTGTTGCCGCGGGGCATTCCGGGAGTGGTGTGGGGGAGCGTGGGGGACGCGAGATGGGATGGCAGGGGCGGGGCGACGGTGGCGTCCGGTCGAGGGGGGCGACGTCTGGACGAGGAGGGGGTGGCGTCCGGTCGAGGGGGTGGCGGTCGGACGGGCAGGGGGCGGC
>CAYZXQ010000043.1:6794-22333 GCA_964482465.1 uncultured Nigerium sp.
GGGGGTGGCGGTCGGACGGGCAGGGGGCGGCGTCCGAAGACCGGGGCAACGGCGGCGGGGACCGATGCAGGATCCGGGGACGACACAGGGGCGGACCCGCAGGCCCGCCCCTGTGCCGGTCAGCTCACTTGAAGGTGTCGAGCTTGCCGAAGTGGTCGGCGAGCAGGTAGTACACCGTCAAGCGGTTGCGGCGGGTGACGCCCTTCATCTTGACGCCGACGGCCTCGATGGCGGCGTCCAACTCGGAGTCGGGGTTGGTCAGGCCGAGCTTCTTCTTGAGGAAGTTCTCGCGGACCGTCGCCTTCTCGGCCGGGTCGCCGAACGCCACGACGGCGGTGTCGGGCTTGCTCAGCACGAGCTTGTACGTCTTCTCCATCTTCGCGACGACGGCCTCGTCGACGGAGTCGGTGTACTTCTTGATGTCAGCCAGGTAATCCATGTGGTCCGATCCTTCCGTGGAGTCCTACGGACACCATCATGTCGCCTCCGGGGCTCGATGGGCGGGAACTTGGGGCCGCCAGCGTCGTCAATTCTTCGGTATGACGGCCGGCGTTCTAGGGTCGCGGTGTGCCGGAGCCCGTGATCGACGTCACCGCGGTCGTCATGTGCGACCCTGCGGGGAGGCTGCTGACGGTCCGCAAGGCCGGCACGTCGATGTTCATGAACCCCGGCGGAAAGCCCGAGTCCGGCGAGTCCCCGCGCGCGTGCGGCGTCCGGGAGTGCCGCGAGGAGTTGGGGGTGGAGCTGTCCGAGGACGCCTTGGTCGAGTTCGGGCACATCGTGACGCAGGCCGCCAATGAACCCGGACACACGCTGCGGGCGTGGGTGTTTGAGCACCCCTACGTCCCGGGCATCGCGCCCTCCGCGGAGATCGCCGAGGTGCGCTGGCAGCCGCTGGACGTCGATCCGCTGCCCTCGGATCTGGCGCCGTTGATCGTCGGGCACGTCGCGCCTGCGTTGGTGCGGCGGGGTCCGGACGCCGTGGGTCCGGTGGGGTGATCCCCGGACGCCGTGGGTCGGGTGGGGTGATCCCCGGACGCCGTGGGTCCGGTGGAGTGACCTCCGGACGCGGCGACGGTTCCCACGCGGCCAGGACGGAGGAAGGTCAGGCGTGGATACCCGCGGCGTCCAGGACCTCCAGGGCCTTGTCGAGAGGGTTCAAGCGCATGATGAGGACCGCGCGCTCCACGGACGCCCCGAGTTCGGCGTAGACGTACCGCACGTTGACTCTCGCGGACGCCAGCAACTCCAGCAGGTCCGCCAAGCCGCCCGGACGGTTCGGCACCTCGACGGCCAGGACGTCCACGATCTGCGTCACCACGCCCAGCTCCCCGAGGGCGGCCACCGCGGCGTCCGGATCGTCGACGATCATCCGCGCGATGCCGAACCGTTCGGTCTCGGCTAGGGACATCGTGAGGACGTTGATGTCGGCGTCCGCGAGCAACCGCAGGACCTCCGCCAGCTTGCCGGGCTCGTTCTCCAGAAACACCGACACCTGACGGGCTTCGACGGCGCGGTCGCCCGCAGCGAGCAGGGACTCAGACATGGGTGGTGACCTCCCGGCGGTCGATGATGCGTTTCGCCTTGCCCTCGCTGCGTTCGATGGACTTGGGGTTGACCAGGTGACACGTCGCCTGGATCCCCAGCTCGCTCTTCAACTCGCTCTCGATCCGGCGTTCCAGGCCCACGACCGAGCCGATGTCGTCGGAGAAGGTCGCGGCGTCCATCTCGACGCGGACCTCGAGGGAATCCATCGAGCCGGCCCGGTCGACCACGAGCTGGTACTGGCCCACGACGCCGCGGGTGCGCAGCAGCACTTCCTCGACCTGGCTGGGGAAGATGTTGACGCCGCGAATGATGAGCATGTCGTCGGTCCGGCCCATGAGGCGGTGGATCCGCCGAGACGTCCGGCCGCAGGCGCACGGCTCGGGCAACACGTAGGTGATGTCGCGCGTCCGGTACCGCAGCACGGGCGTGCCCTCGCGGGTGAGCGCGGTGAGCACCAGCTCGCCGACCTCGCCGTCCGCGACAGGTTCGAGGGTGTCGGGGTCGAGCACCTCGGGATAGAAGTGATCCTCGAACAGGTGCAGGCCGTCCTGCTCGGCGCATTCGGCGCCCACCCCCGGACCGATCAGCTCGGTCAGCCCGTAGATGTCGTACGCCTTGATGCCCCACTCGCTCTCGATCTGGGCGCGCATGGCCTCGCTCCACGGCTCGGCGCCGAAGAACCCGCTGGTCAGCGCGAAGTCCTCGACCCGGTGGCCGTGCTCGCGGGCGTACTCGGCGAGGTAGAGCGCATAGCTGGGCGTCGCGCACAGCGCGGTGGTCCCGAAGTCGAGCATCGTGGAGATCTGGCGGTGCGTGTTGCCCGACGAGATCGGGATCACCATCGCCCCCAGCTCGGCCGCCCCGTAGTGCGCGCCGAATCCGCCGGTGAACAACCCGTAGCCATACGCGACCTGGACCACGGCGTCCGGACCCACCCCGCCCATGTCGAGCGTCCGCGCCATGGTCTCGCGCCAGATCTCGATGTCGCCGCGGGTGTAGGCGTCCACGACGGGCTTGCCGGTGGTGCCCGAGCTCATGTGCGTCTCGACGATCTCGCGCCGGTCGCAGGCCAGCAGCCCCCACGGGAACGTCTCGCGCAGGTCGTACTTGTTCGTGAACGGCAGCCGGACGATGTCGGCGAGCGTGTGGAGGTCGTCGGGCCGGACGCCGGCGTCCGCCATCCGCTGCCGATAGAACGGCACCCGCTCGTACAGCTTGGCCACCTGGGCGCGCAGCAGGTCGAGTTGGCGCGCGCGCAACTGCTCCACCGGCAGGGTCTGTGCCGCCGCGCTACGCACGGACGTCTCCGGCGGGTGCGGACGCCGCGGCCGCGAGTTGGCGACCCAACTCGAAGCCGGCGAGGTTCATGTCGTAGGTGCCGTCCGGGACGAGGCCCTCCAGGGCCGGGGGGAAGGCGTCCGCCGGCAACGGCATCAGGACCGAGGCGGCGCCGAGCAGGACAGTCCCTATGACCTTGGGGCTCACCTTCGCCGGACGCAACGCCCGGGTGTCGAAGCTGACCACCCGACCGAACAGCGCCGCGACTTCGGCGTCCATCCCCTGGGGATAGGCGGCGACGCCGGTCGGCAGGATGTCCTTGGCAACGTAGACCGCCGCCGCCCCGCGGCGCGCCCACGGCGCCCAGCGCAGCAACTCCATGCGCTCCAGGCCGATGAGGATGTCGGCCGAGCCCTTCGGGATCACAGGCGAATGCACGCGCTCGCCGAACCTCACGTGCGCGAACACCGGGCCGCCGCGCTGGCTCATGCCGTGGATCTCGGACTTCTTGGCGTCGTGCCCGGCAAGCATCGCCGCGCTCGTCAGCACGTCCGAGGCGAGCACGACCCCCTGGCCGCCGACGCCGACCAGCAGCACGTTGAACACCTCAGACACTGGCGCACCCCCCGGACTGGCAGCCGCCCGAGACGGACACGGGCAGCAATTCGAGTTCGCGCCAGGAGCGCTTCTCGTCGTACTTGCCGATCTTGCGCAGTTCCTTGGCCTCGATGATGCACAACCCGACGACGCACAGCAGGCGGACGCCGTCGCGGTCGGCCAGGTCGTCGATGGCCGCAGCGATGGCGCGCGCGTCGCCGCCGTCGACGAGGGCGAAGTTCTCATCCGGGATGCCGAACGCCTGCGCGAGCAGGGGATAGGACAGGACGCCGGTGTTCTCGCGCCCGATGCGCTCCCCGGACAGCGGGTTGGGCTGGGTGCCGGTCATGGCGGTCGTGCCGTTGTCGAGCACGATGTAGAGGCCGTCGGAGCGGTTCCACACCGCGTTGAGCAGGCCGGTGAGGCCGGAGTGGGCGAACGTCGAGTCGCCGATGACCGCCGCGATCTTGGGACGGTCGCCGGAGCCCTGGCGGTAGACGGCGTCCATGCCTTGGGCCATGGTGATGGACGCGCCCATGTCGACGCAGGTGTCCATGACGTTGTAGGGCGGCAGGACGCCGAGGGTGTAGCAGCCGATGTCGCCGGAGACGATCATGCCCTTGGTCCTCAGGGTGTCGAACACCGTGCCGTGCGGGCAGCCGGGGCACAAGCCGGGCGGGCGTCCAGGGACGGGCAGACTCGGCACCTGGCCGGTCTCGTCCGGGAGGCCGAGGCTCGCCCGCAGCACCTCGGGGGAGAACTCGCCGATGGCCGGGAAGATGTCCTTGCCGTGGACGTCCAGGCCCCACGCCCGCAGTTGGGTCTCGAAGACGGGATCGAGCTCCTCGACGACGTACGTCACCTCGTGGGCGGCGACGAAGTCGGTGATGAGGTCGCGCGGCAGCGGGTGGACGATGCCCAGCTTGAGGACGTCGGCGTCCGGCAGCACCTCTTTCACGTAGGTATAGGGAACCCCCGAGGTGATGACGCCGACGCGCGCGGGGGCGTCCGCGACCTGCTCGACGCGGTTGAGCGGGTGGGTTTCCACGGCGCGGGCGAGCGCGGCCTCGCGGTCGGCGACCACGACGCGGCGGCCGCGGGCGTTGGCCGGGATCATGACGTACTTGGCCGGGTTGGGGGTGAACCCAATGCCGTGCTTGGTGGGGACGAACGCCTCGTCGACGTCCACGACGCCCTTGGAATGGCTGAGGCGCGTGGTCGTCCGGAGGAACACCGGCGTGTCGAACGCCTCGGACAGTTCGAACGCCGCGCGGGTGAAGTCGCGGGCCTCGGCCGAGTCCGACGGCTCCACCATCGGGACCCGGGCGGCGACGGCGTAGTGGCGATTGTCCTGCTCGTTCTGGGAGGAGTGCATGGACGGGTCGTCGGCCGTGACGATCACCAGACCGGCGTTGACGCCGGTGTAGGACGCCGTGAACAGCGGGTCCGCGGCGACGTTGACGCCGACGTGCTTCATGGTGACGAGTGCGCGTCCGCCGGCGTAGGCGGCGCCGATCCCGACCTCGAGGGCGACCTTCTCGTTGACGCTCCACTCGACGTACAGGTCGGGGAGGGTCTGGAGGGCCTCGATGATTTCGGTCGACGGGGTGCCCGGGTAGCCACACCCGACCGCACACCCGGCCTCCCACGCGCCGAGCGCGATGGCCTCGTTGCCGCTGAGGAGCTTGCGTGTCATGCGTCCGCCTTCGCTTCGATTGGTCGGCAGGCTAGCGGGGTCGGACGCCGGCGTCCGGTGTGCTCGCGGTTCGGTCCGGGGCGAGGGCGATGAGGAAGGTTCCTGAGAGAACTTCAGAAATCGCTCAGCTTGTGCTTAGATAGGGACGTGCAGAAGATCGGGATCCTCATCGCCTCGTGCGTGGCGTGTGCTCTGACCGCGACTGGCGTCGCCCTCCAGGCGCCCGCCGACGAGGTCGCACAGGCCGTTCCCGCGACCGACCGCTCCCAACTCGTCAGCCGCGACACCGAGCGGCTCGACGACGCGACGTCCACCCCGACGCCCACCCCGTCCGCGAGCGAGTCCCCGGCGGCCGTCGCCGCCCCCGCTCCGGCGCCGGTCATCAGTTGGACCCCGAAGCCCAAGCCGTCCCTGACGCCCACCGCGAAGAAGACCGCTGCGGCGTCCGACCCCGCCCAGCCCGCCGCCGGCGTGGCCCCGGCGACCGGCAACTCGTGCACCGCGTCCTACTACGACGAGCCGCAGATGACGGCGTCCGGCGAGCGGTTCAACCCGAGCGCGATGACCGCCGCGCACAAGACCCTGCCGCTCGGCTCGCGGGTGAAGGTGACCAACCCCCGCACCGGCGCGACGGTGATCGTCCGCATCAACGACCGCGGTCCCTACGTCGGTGGCCGCTGCCTCGACCTCTCGCGCGCGGCGTTCGCGGCGATCGGCAACCTGGGGTCCGGCACGATGACCGTGGCCTGGCAGATCGTCTGACCTCGTCTCCCTCAGGGAGCCGCCGACGCGAAGCGGCGGAGCGCTCCGGTGCGCGGCTGGAGTCCGCATGAGTTTGTGGGACTCGACCCCCCCGTCGGCGACGCCCTTGCGCGCTAGGCTGACCGCACCGCGAGGCGTGTCCCCGCGGTTGACGTCGTGCCGAGGAGGACACATGAGCGCCACTCCCTTCCGCTATGTCCAAGGGCACGCCACTGCGGTGGCGTCCGGGTCGATCGGGTTGCTGGTCGGAATCCACCCCGACGATCCGCTGGTCGATCTGTTGCTCGACGCGCTCGACGGTCCGACGCCGCTGGACGACGTTTTCGCCGCGCTTTTCCGCGGCGGGATCGGCGCGCTGCCCCCGTTCGCCCTGGTCGCGCGCTCGGATCATGGCCTGCGCGTGCTGCTGCGCGGCCCGTTCTATGCCGTCGCCGACGGCGGCGCGCCGATCCGCCCGCAGAGCGGCCCGTGGACCGATCTCACCGTGTCCGCGCGTCACCTCGCCCTCCACCTCGAGGGCTCCGCACCCGGGGAGAGCGTCCGGTTCCGCGGCGGGTCGGTCCAGGCGGGTGAGTTGGTCTTCGCGGAGTCCGGTGCGGACGCCGTGGCTGGTCCGTCCGTGGACGCCGGCGCGTCCGGGTACGCGGACGCCGCGGGTGCGGCTGGCGTCGCTGGTGTCGCTACCGTCGCGGCTGCGGGGATGGCGTCCGCAGCGGTCGCCGACGCGTTCGTGCCGGCTGAGGAGTTCGATCCGGGCGAGCGCGTGGAGTTCGACGGGGGTGACGCGGGCGGCGAGGCGTCCGTGGGGGTCGACATGCCCGACGACCAGGCCGCCGACGAGGCGTCCGCGGGCGTGGAGGTCCCCGAGGAACAGGCCCCCGAGGTCGCCGCTGCGGACGACGCGTGGCCGGCGGGCGAGGGTGCCCCGGTCGACGCGCTCGTGGGCGCGGAACCCGTGGATCACCCCGAGGACGTGCCCCCGGTCGCTCCCGAGGGCGCAGCCGAGGGGGAGGTGGCGGGCGCCTGGGAGCCGGCGGCAGCGGAACCGTCCGATCCGGGCGCCGAGGACGCCGCGTGGCTGGAGTCGATCTTCCGCGCGGACGCCGCCGACGACGTGACCGATGTCTTCCCGGCGGTGTCCGACGGGGCGGCGGTCGCGGACGAGGGTCCGGGCGGCGACGAGCCCGCGACGGAGCTGTCCGCGGACGTCGCGACGCCGGGGTTCGATGACGTGGCCCTGGGAGGCGTGTCCGAGGTGCCCGATTGGTTCCCCGTGACGGCCCAGCCTGGAGAGGCGGTTGCCCCCATGGTCGGGGCGGCGTGGGACGAGCCCCAGGCGACGCCCACGACCGACGGCGACGCCGTGACGGCCGACGCGGAGATGGTGGAGGAACTCGCGGCGTCCGATGCCGGCGACCTCGCCGCGGCCAGCGTCGAGGTGGATGAGGCGGAGGATGTCCCGGACTCCGAGCCGGCGTATACCCCGCTGCCCGGATGGGAGATGCCGGTGGCAGCGAGCGGTTTCGCCCCGGCGCCCGATCCCGAGGAGGTGGCCCCCGAGCCCGCGGGCGAGGTTGTCGACGCGCCGTGGGTCGAGGGGGAGGACGTGGTGTCCGCACCCGCACAGGGGGACGCGGCGTTCCCCGCCGCCGACCTGCCGAGCGTCGGGGCCGAGTCGCCGTCCAGCCCGGTGTTCGCCGCCAGCCCCGATGTGGCGTCGGCCGCGCTCCCGGTGACGCCGGTGATGCCGGAGAGCCCGGTGTCCGCGGGGTCACCGCTGGAGCCGCTCACGCCCGAGTGGCTGACGGGTGCGGATGCTGCTGCGGTCGCGGTCGCGGACACGCCCGAGGTGTCCGCCGTGGAGGCTGCCGTCGCGGGCGGGCTGGCCGCCGGTGCCGGACTGATCTCGACCGTGCCATGGGGGAATGCGGACGCCGACGCGCCCGCCAGCGAGCCCCCCGTGTCGGCGAGTTCGCCGCGCAGGCTCGCCGAGGGCGCGTGGGAGGTTGAGTCCGACGTCGGGACGGAGGTCCCCGCGTGGTGGTCGCCCGCGGAGCCCCCGACGCCCGATCCCGAGTCGGGTCAGGACGCGGAGTCCGCCGAGGTCCCCGTGGGGGAGGCGGCCGTCGAGCCCGCGCCGTTCGATCCGGAGGCGTGGCACCCCGTCGAGCCGGCGCCCGCCGGCGCGACCTGGGTTCCGGTCGATCGCGAGTCCCCCGCCGCGTGGCAGCCCGTCGAGCCAGCGTCGCCTGCTGCGTGGGCACCGGTTGAGTCGGCGTCGCCTGCTGCGTGGGCACCGGTCGAGCCGGCGGCGTCCGCGTCCGACCTCTGGCGACCGACGGAGCCCGCGGCGTCCGAGGGGGCGCCCCTGGTGTGGGCGGTCCGGTGTGGGCAGGGCCACCTGAGCCCCGCGTCGGCGACGGTGTGCCGGACGTGCCATGCCGCGATCCCGGCGCAACAGCGGTTCGAGGCGCCGCGCCCGCTGCTGGGCGTGCTGCGGCTCTCGACGGGGGCGGCGGTCCGGCTGGACGGCGACCTCGTGCTTGGACGGAACCCGCGCGTGCCGGAGGGCCACGTGGGTCCGGAGCCGGCGCTGGTCGTCGTGGCGGACCCCAACCGGGACATCTCGGGGCAGCACCTGTCGGTGACGCTCGACTACTGGAACGTCCTCGTGCGCGACCTCGGCTCGACCAACGGCACCCAGTTGCTGCGCGCGGGCGCCGAGCCGCTGACGCTCCACCCGGGCGAGGCGGTCCTCATGGAGCTGAACGACACGCTGGTGATGGCCGACAGCATCCGCGTGGTCTACGAAGTCGAGTGAGACCCGGCGACAAGGGCCGTTAGCCGCTTTTCGTTGCGTCCTGGGGCCGGTTTCGGGGGCTTTTCGGGATCGAGAAGCGGCGAATGGCCTCTTGGCCTGTCCGACGCCCCGTACGTCCTAGGCTGTGGACATGGCGAAGCTGGTGTTGACCGCGATCGGCGACGATCGTCGGGGGCTCGTGTCCGCGCTGTCGGGAACGGTTGCCGACCACGGCGGCAACTGGGTCGAGGGGGAGATGTCCCGCCTGGCGGGCAAGTTCGCGGGCATCGTGCTCGTGGAGGTTCCGGACGCCGCGGTCGACGGCTTCCGTGCGGGCATCGAGCAACTCGGCGCGGACGGCCTGCTGACCGTCACGCTCACGCCCGCGGACGCCGCGCCCGCGGTCGCCGGGGCGCTGCTGCACGTCGAACTGACCGGACACGATCGTCCGGGGATCGTCCGCGAGGTGTCCAGCACCCTCGCTGGGCTCGGAGTGAGCATCGAGTCGATGAGCACGCTGACCTACGACGCGCCCATGGGCGACGGGCTGCTCTTCGGGACCGACGCGCTGTTGATCCTTCCCGACGGGGTGACCACGGAGGACGTCCGTACGGCCCTGGAGGGGATCACGAGCGAACTGATGGTCGACGTCCTCGACGACGTGTCCTGACCCCACCCCGCGACCCGAGCGGGCACCCCGCCGGCGACGACCGCCGTGGGTCGTGTCCCACGGCAAGGAACGCTGTGAAAAACGCCCCGCGCAGTGAAATCGCCGGGGGCAGGCGGGCGGGCGGCGTCCGGATTACGGTGAGAGGTGGCGGGGCCTGAATCCGAGACGGCCGGCGATGCCAGGCGAGTCGGCCCCGTCAGCGACGACGCAAAGGCGACACGCACATGAGCGAGCCACGCAGGATTGTCATTCTCGGTGCCGCGGGACGGGACTTCCACAACTTCAACGTCACCTACCGCGACGACCCGACCACCCACGTGGTGGCCTTCACGGCCGCCCAGATCCCGGACATCGCCGGACGCTCCTACCCGCCGGAACTCGCCGGAGCGCGCTACCCGGACGGGATCCCGATCGTGGAGGAGGCCTCGCTGGACGACCTGATCGTCCGGGAGCGGGTGGATGAGGTCGTCTTCTCGTACTCCGATGTCACCTACGACCACGTGATGCACCTCGCCAGCCGGGCGACGGCGTCCGGGGCACGGTTCACGTTGCTGGGCGCGCGGCCGACGATGCTGGCGTCGACCAAGCCGGTGATCTCGGTGACGGCCGTCCGGACCGGCGTGGGCAAGTCGCAGACGTCCCGGTACCTCGTGCGGATCCTCAAAGACCTCGGGCTGCGCGTGGTGTCGGTCCGGCACCCCATGCCCTACGGCGACCTCGCGCGGCAGGCGGTGCAGCGGTTCGCCACTTTCGCAGACCTCGACACCCACCGCACGACCATCGAAGAACGCGAGGAGTACGAGCCGCACATCGCCGCCGGCTTCGTCATCTACGCCGGTGTCGACTACGAGGCGATCCTGCGGCAGGCGGAGGCCGAGGCCGACGTCATTCTCTGGGACGGCGGCAACAACGACCTGCCGTTCTACGCCCCCGACCTGTCCATCGTGCTGGCCGATCCGCTGCGGCCGCTCGACCAGGAGCGCTACCACCCCTCCGAGGCGGGGGTCCGGATGGCCGACCTGGTCATCCTGAACAAGTGCGACTCGGCGTCCGCGAACCAGATCGACGCGTGCGAGGCGTCGATCCGGCGGCTGAACCCGCGCGTGACGATCCTCCGGTGCGATTCGCCGGTGACGGTCGACGATCCGGACGCCGTCCGTGGCCGTCGGGCGTTGGTGATCGAGGACGGACCCACGCTGACGCACGGCTCGATGTCGTTCGGTGCCGGGGTCGTCGGCGCCCGGCAGGCGAAGGCGGCCGAGATCGTCGATCCGAGCCCGTGGGCGGTGGCGTCCATCGCGGCGACCTACGCCAAGTACCCCAACGCGCGGGGCATCCTGCCGGCGATGGGCTACGGAGAGGCGCAGATCCGCGACCTCGCGGCGACGATCGAAGCGGCCGACGGCGAGGTGGTGGTGTCCGGGACGCCCATCGACATCACGCGGGTGCTGACGACGACCAAGCCGGTCGTCCGGGCGCGCTACGAGCTGCGCGAGCGGGAGCCGGGAGTCCTCGAAGCGGCGGTGCGCCGGGTGCTCGGCCGCTGAGAGCGAAGGAGCATGTGAGTTTGCCCCGCATCCGGGTGGGCAAGCTCACCTGCTGCCGCGCGGGGTGGCCTCACGCGGTGACCTTCTGCACCATCGCGTGGATCTGGGAGTAGTCGAACATGCCCGCGGTGGGCACCATCGCGGCACCGCCGCCGGGCGCCGTGTAGTTGCGCAGGAGGCTGGGCTCGCCCTCGCCCCGGATCGACACACTCGCGATCTGGCCGCCCGACATGAGGTCGTAGAAGCGGCGGATCTGGCCGGCGTCAAGGTCGGTGAGGACGTTCTTCCCGACGCTGTTGAAGATCGTCACGACTGCGACCGGGTTGGCCAGCGCGGGGGTGGTCTTGAGCTTGGTCGCCAGCGCGGCGACCAGCATGCGCTGGTTCTGCTGCCGGTCGAAGTCGCCGCGGGGGAGCCCATAGGGCGTCCTCCCCGGGACGGGCAGGTTGCGGCAACGGGCCAGCTTGATGACGGTGTCGCCGTCGAGAGTCTGCGTCCCCGCCGGCAAGGTCAGCCCGACCAGCGGGTCGTAGATGCCGCGGGGATCGGACGTGGCGATGGTGACTTCGAGCCCTCCGACGGCGTTGACCGTGTCCCGGACCGCGTTGTACCCGATGAGCACATGCTGGTCGATGTGCAGCCCGGTGACGCGCTCGACGATGCCGCCGAGGGCCTTCAGCCCGGCGGTGCCGCCGCCCGCATACACGAAGACGGCGTTGATCTTGGTCTGGCGGCCCTCATAGTCGACCCAGAGGTCGCGGGGCACGCTGATGAGGGCGCTGCGTTTGGTCGCCACATCCACGGTGGCGACCATGATGGAGTCGGTGAGCAGGGCGCCGGGATGTTCGGGGTCGTCGAACGAGTTGGCGGCGATGAGGACGTTGACCCGACCGGTCCCTTCCCCCTCGAGCGGCTGCGGGACGAACACTCCGACCGGCGATCCGCCCCTCCCGCTGGTGGCGGAATTCAGGGCGTTGGTCAGGGCGATGGTGAGCACTGTACCCAGCCCGAGCAGGACCACGAGCAGGCCCGCCAAGATGCCCAGAGCCCAGCGCGTCCCCCGAGACAGGCGGCGTTTCGCCACGCGAGCAGGCTTGTGTTCCATGACTCCACCTCCGGCGTCCATTGTGCCGCATGGCCCAGAAGGGCCCCAGGCGCCCCCCGCACCCCCGACGAGTTCAACACTGTCGGATGGGCGTGCGATGCTGAGGGTCCGGGGGCGACTCGGCTGGCGGCACGCGCATCGAACCGCCGTCTCCCTCGTCGTGAGGAGCGCATCGTGACCCCTGTGATCGACCACGCCGCCTGCTACGTGAGCGACCTTGCGGCGACGCGAGAGTTCTACGTCCGCTACCTCGGCGCAACGTCGAACGACGGCTACCACAACCCGACGACGGGACTGCGCACCTTCTTCTTGTCCTTCGGCGACGGCTCGCGGTTGGAGCTGATGACCCGTCCGGGGGTGGACGCCGCCCGTCCGGTCGGTTCGCTGGGCTGGATCCACCTCGCCTTCCGGATCGGATCGGTCGAAGCCGTGGACGCCCTCGCGGCGCGGATGCGTGAGGACGGCGTCCGCGTCCTCAGCGGTCCGCGGCGGACGGGCGACGGCTACTACGAGGCGTGCGTCCTCGATCCCGAGGGCAACGAGGTGGAGTTGGTCGCCTGATGACGCCGGACGCGGAGGTCCGTCGCACATCGCTGGCGCGCTCCGGAGATCTCGCCGTGTTCGCGGCGAACGGGTTCTCGTTCGCGTCGTGGATGTCGCGCATTCCCGACATCAGGGACGCCCTCGACCTCACGCCCGGACTGCTCGGCGTCCTGCTGTTGTCGCTGTCGGCCGGCGCGCTGATCGGCCTGCCCGCGGCAGGGCCGCTGGCGCACCGGATCGGCGCCAAGCGCGCGGTCCGGGTGGGGCTGTCGCTGGCGATCCCGGGGCTGGTGTGGGCGGCGATCGCCGCGGAGATGCACGGCACGCTGTTCTGGGTGCTGCCGGGGCTGTTCCTGCTGGGCTTCGGCAACGGCATCTGGGACGTCGCCCAGAACCTCCAGGGGACCGTCATCGAGCAGGCGCTGGGACGGTCCATCATGCCGTGGTTCCACGCGGCGTTCAGCGCGGGCACTGTGGCGGGGGCGTTGGTCGGGGCGGGCATGACCGCCTGGCGCGTGCCGCTGTGGGCCCACCTTGGTGTGGTCGCGGTGGCCGCCGTGGTGGCGCTGCTGTGGGGGACGGCGCGGTTCCTGCCGTCCCTGGAGAGCGGCGCGGCGTCCGCCCCCGAAGCCCAGGGGAAGGGTCCGGACGCCGCGGGTGTCCGTCCGGCGTGGTTCGAGCCCCGGACGCTCATGATCGGCGTCATGGTGCTCGCTGCCTCGTTCACCGAGGGCACGGCGAACGACTGGCTCGCCGTCGCGTTCGTGGACGGACACGGCCTCGACAAGGCCCTCGGTGTCGTGGCGTTGGCGACCTTCCTGTCGTTCATGACCGCGGGACGCATCGTGGGGACCCGTGTCCTCGACCGCTTCGGACGCCTCCCCGTGCTGACGGTGCTGTTCCTGATGTCCCTGGTGGGATGCCTGTTGGTGGTCTTCGGCGACACGGCGGTGGCGTTCGTCGGCGTCGCGATCTGGGGGTTGGCGTCGAGCCTGGGGTTCCCGGTCGGGATGTCCGCGGCGGCCGACGACCCGGCCCGCGCCCCCGCCCGCATCTCGGTGGTCTCGACCATCGGGTACACGGCCTTCCTCGCCGGCCCCCCGCTGTTGGGGTTGCTCGGCGACCGCGTCGGCGTCCTGCGCGCCCTGCTGGCGGTGGGGGCGGCGTCCGTGTTGGCGCTGATGGCCCTCCCAGCCGCGCGCCCGCTGCCCGCCTCCGGTCTTGGATCCGAGACGGCCCCGGGCTCGGATCGGCGTCCGGACGCCCGCGCGGCAGAGTGACGCCCATGGAGCTGGTGCGTGTGGGGCTGGGCCCCTTGACCGAGGACGAGGTGGTGGCGGTGGCCCGCCACGACGCTCGGGTGGAGCTCGATCCGGACGCCCTCGCCGCGGTCGCCGAGACCCGCCACCGGATCGACGCGCTGGCGGCGTCCGACGCCCCCGTGTACGGCGTCTCGACCGGTTTCGGGGCGCTCGCGACGCGGCACATTCCGGTGCAGCGGCGGGCGGACCTGCAGGCCAGTCTGATCCGGTCGCATGCGGCGGGGTCGGGGCCCGAGGTCGAACGCGAGGTCGTCCGCGCGATGATGCTGCTGCGGCTCTCGACGATGATGACCGGCCGGACCGGCGTCCGGACCCTCGTCGCGGAGTCGTATGCGGCCCTGCTCAACGCGGGGATCACCCCGGTCGTGCACGAGTACGGCTCGCTGGGGTGCTCGGGCGACCTCGCGCCGCTGGCCCACTGCGCGCTCACGCTGATCGGAGAGGGGTTCGCGCGGGATCGGTCCGGACGCCGGCGTCCCAGCGCCGAGTGTCTCGCGGACGCCGGCCTGACCCCGGTCGTGCTGCTGGAGAAGGAGGGGCTCGCGCTCGTCAACGGCACGGACGGCATGCTGGGGCAGCTCGTCCTGGCGTGCCACGACCTCGCGCGGCTCTGGGACACGGCGGACATCGTGGCGGCGATGAGCGTCGAAGCGCTGTTGGGCACGGATCACGTGTTCGCGGCCGACCTCGTGGGGCTGCGGCCGCAGCCGGGCCAGCAGGTGTCCGCGGCGCGGATGCGCGCGGCGCTGGCCGACTCGCCGGTGGTGGCGAGCCATCAGCAGCCGGGCTGCCCGATCGTCCAGGACGCCTATTCGCTGCGGTGCGCGCCCCAGGTGACTGGTGCGGCGCGCGACACCCTCGCTCACGCCCGGACCGTCGCCGCCTACGAACTCGCCTCCGCCATCGACAATCCGGTGGTCGCGCTCGACGGCCGCGTGGAGTCCAACGGCAACTTCCACGGCGCGCCCGTGGGATACGTGCTCGACTTCCTGGCGATCCCGGTCGCGGACGTCGCGTCCATGAGCGAGCGTCGCACCGACCGCATGCTCGACGTGAAGCGCAGCAACGGGCTGCCGCCGTTCCTGGCGGCCGACCCGGGGGTGGACTCGGGCCACATGATCCTGCAGTACACGCAGGCGGGCATCGTGGCCGAGTTGAAGCGGCTGGCGGTGCCGGCGTCGGTGGATTCGATCCCGAGTTCGGCCATGCAGGAGGATCACGTCTCCCTCGGCTGGCACGCCGCCCGCAAACTGCGTCGCGCCGTCGATGGGCTGACGCGCGTCCTGGCCGTCGAAGCCCTGACCGCCGCCCGCGCCCTCGACCTGCGCGGTCTGGGTTCTGCGCCGGCGACGGCCGCGGTGGTGTCGTTGATCCGCCGGGACGTGGCCGGTCCCGGCCCCGACCGCTTCCTCGCCCCCGAGTTGGACGCCGTGGTCGCGTTGGTTGCGTCCGGGGCGGTGGCGGACGCCGCGGCGTCCGCCGGGTAGGGCGAGGGTTGCGCCGGATGGTCCGGGGGTGAGAGGCATGCTGCGTCCGGATAGGCAGCGCGGCTGAGACGTGATGGGTGAGCTGCGGGCCAGCCCTCAGCCAAATCGCTCGTCGAGCACGTCGGCGAACTCGGCGACCTCTCGCCGCAGGACCTCAAGAGCCTCGTCCGAAGCTGGCCTCCAA
>CAYZXQ010000044.1:0-21782 GCA_964482465.1 uncultured Nigerium sp.
CCCGAGGCGTCCGACGACGCCACCGACGAGGAGGAGCCGGACGAGGCGTCCGAGGACGAGACGGCGGCCACGCGCCGTCGTCGCCGGCGCCGGGGTGGCCGCCGTCGCCGCCGCGGCGGTGCCGAGGACCGCGAGGGCGAGGAGGAGCCGGCCGACTCCGAGGAGACCGAGGACGAGGCCGAGGCTGCCGACGAGGCGGCCGACGCCGCCCCCGAGGGCGAGGCTCCGACCGAGACCGCGGGCCGTCGTCGTCGCCGTCGTCGTCGCCGCGGCGAGGACACCGGTGCCGAGGCCGAGGACGGCGTGGACGTCGTGGTGAAGGTCCGCGAGCCGCGCAAGGCGAACGGCTCCAGCGACCAGATCACCGGCATCGAGGGCTCGACCCGCATGGAGGCCAAGAAGCAGCGCCGCCGCGAGGGCCGCGCCGCCGGACGCCGCCGGGCCCCGATCCTGTCCGAGGCGGAATTCCTGGCGCGGCGCGAGTCGGTGGACCGCATGATGCTGATCCGCCAGGCCGACGACTACACCCAGATCGCCGTGCTCGAGGACGGCGTCCTCGTCGAGCACTACGTCGACCGCGACAGTTCGGCGTCCATGATCGGCAATGTCTACCTCGGGCGGGTGCAGAACGTCCTGCCCAGCATGGAGGCGGCGTTCATCGACATCGGCCGGGGCCGCAACGCGGTGCTCTACGCCGGCGAGGTCGACTGGGACGCGTTCGGCGTCACCGGCGCCGACCGCAAGGTGGAGAAGGTGCTCAAGTCGGGACAGCCCGTGCTCGTTCAGGTGACGAAGGATCCGGTCGGCGCCAAGGGCGCCCGGCTCACCAGCCACGTGTCGATCCCCGGACGCTATGTCGTCTACGCCCCCGGCGGCCACCTGTCCGGCATCTCGCGCAAACTGCCCGAGTCGGAGCGGAACCGCCTCAAGACCATCCTGGACGAGGTCGTGGGTCCGGACGCCAGCGTGATCGTCCGCACGGCCGCGGAGGGGGCGTCCGCCGAGGAACTCGTGCGGGACGTGAGCCGCCTCAAGGCCCAGTGGGAGGTCATCGAGAAGAAGGTCAAGGGCGGACAGGCGCCGCAGCAGCTCTACAGCGAGCCCGACCTGACGGTCCGGATCGTCCGCGACCTGTTCACCGAGGACTTCAGCGCCCTGATCGTCGACGGCAACGGCCGCGGCGAGGACGCCTTCGACACCGTCCAGGCCTACGTGACCCACGTCGCGCCACACCTGCAGGAGCGCCTGCGGCACTGGCGGCGGGAGTCCGAGGGCGACCTGTTCGACAAGTTCCGCGTGCACGAGCAGGTGGCCAAGGCGCTGGAGCGCAAGGTGCACCTGCCGTCCGGGGGCTCGCTCATCGTCGATCGCACCGAGGCGATGACGGTCATCGACGTCAACACGGGCCGGTTCACCGGCACCCAGGGCAACCTGGAGGCCACGGTGACGTCCAACAACCTGGAGGCGGCCGAGGAGATCGTCCGGCAGCTCCGGCTGCGCGACATCGGCGGCATCATCGTCATCGACTTCATCGACATGGTCCTGCCCGCCAACCGCGAGCTGCTGCTGCGGCGGCTGGTGGAGTGCCTGGGCCGCGACCGGACCCGCCACCAGGTGGCCGAGGTCACGAGCCTCGGGCTGGTGCAGATGACCCGCAAGAAGATCGGGACCGGCCTGCACGAGGCGTTCACCGTACCCTGCGAGACCTGCAAGGCGCGCGGCTACCACGTCCACGAGTCGCCGGTCGCCTCGCAGGCCCCGGCCGATGGCGGCGACCGCGACCACGGACGCCGCGGGCGGTCGTCCCGGGGCGGCAACGCGGAACAGACCTCGCACGAATCCTGAAAGGGAGCCACGCACCCCATGGCCCTTCCTGCATGGCGCAGCCACTTGTTGGCGCTCGGACCCAACGGCGAACGGTGGATGGAGTCCCTGCCGTCCACGCTGGAGCACGCCGTCGCCCGGTGGGATCTCGAGGTGGGGCAACCCGTCTCGGTGAGCCCCTGGTCGGTGGTGCTGCGCGCCGGACGGGGCGAGGAGGGCGTCATCCTCAAGGTCGCCGTCCCCTCCCAGCACCTCACCCAGCAGGCGCGGGTGTTGGCGGCCGCCGACGGACGCGGCTACGCCCGGCTGCTGGACGCCGACCTGGACCGCGGAATCCTGCTCCTGGAGGATCTCGGTCCCTCGCTGGCCGATGAGTTCTCCGACGCCTTCGGTCACGTCCCGGCGGCGCTGGTGGACATGGACGCCATGAGCGATCCCACCGCCCGCGTGGTCGTCGCGGCCCTGCGGCGGGCCTGGGAGCTGCCCCTGGAGGTCGCCCCGCCCGCGACGCCGGAGACGCACAAGGCGGCGCAGTTGCGGCGCCATATCGAGGAACTGTCGTGGCGCCACGATGTCTCGGCGCACGGCCTGGCGATCCAGCGGGCCCTGCTCTACTGCGATCAGCGGCTCGTGGGGTGCCAGCCCGAGACCCACGTGGTGTGCCACGGCGACCCCCATCCCGGCAACCTGCTCGCCGTTCCCGCGCCCCGGGTGGGTGCCGAGGCCGGGTACGTGTGGGTCGACCCCGACGGCTTCCGGTGCGAACGCGAATACGACCTGGGTGTCGTGATGCGGGACGCCAACCGGTACGTCCTGGCGTGGGACGATCCGGTGGTCACCCTGCGCCGCTGGTGCGCCGTCCTGGCCGAGGAGACCGACACGGACGCCGAGGCCATCTGGCAGTGGGCCTTCGCCGAGCGGGTCTCGACGGGCCTCACCCTCCTGGATCACGGCATGGCCGACGAGGGCGAGATGTTCTTGCGCGCGGGGAGTCGGTTGGTGGGGTTCGGGCGCGAACGCCGTTAGCCTGACGTCCCGACACCGAGAAGCCGCCCCCAGGAACCTCGGACCGCCCTTCCCGATCATCTGGGCTGCTCGGTGCCGAGAGCTCCCGCCGCGTGGGAGCAGGGCGGGCAGGACTACGTGTCGGCCGGGCTGTGCGAGGCCGCCTCGATGCGGCGGGTGCTGCCGTCGGCTGAGGTCGACGCCTGGTTGGCGGCCTTCCTCCCGGGGCTGGATCACCGCCGGGGACATCATGGCCACCCACGGGCTGGTCTCGTTCGCCTTGCTGGCGCGCGGCGCGGGGGTTCAGCCGCCCAGCAACTGACCCACGGCGTGGATCAAAAGCCCCGC
This sequence comes from uncultured Nigerium sp., assembly GCA_964482465.1. Classification (GTDB taxonomy): domain Bacteria; phylum Actinomycetota; class Actinomycetes; order Propionibacteriales; family Propionibacteriaceae; genus Propioniciclava. The sequence continues at coordinate 3,178 of CAYZXQ010000044.1, forward strand.
GAGGGCACCCACGATCGTGCCGTTGAGGCGGATGAACTGCAGGTCGCGCCCGACGTGCAGCTCGATGCGCTTGGAGGCCTCGGCACCGTCCCAGCGCTTGATCGTCGTGCTGATGACGCTGGACAGCTCGTGGCCGTAGCTGTTCACGACGAAGCTGACGGCGTCTGCGACGGCGGCGTCGACCCGGGCGGCGAGGGCCTCGTCGTCCACGAGCGAGGCGCCCAGCCGCTGGAGCGCCCGCGCGCCGCGCTCGTGCAGGGTCGAGTTCGGGTCGTCCATGGCGGAGTTCAGGCTGGCCCGCAGGCTGCGCCACAGGCTCGTCACGGTCTCGCCGAGCTGCGGATGCGACAGCAGCCGGACCTTTAGGGCCTCGGCGCGCTTCTGGATCGACGTGTCGTGCTGCAGGTCGCCGGCGATCCGCAGCAGCAGGTGGTCGAAGGCCTGGCGGGTACGGTGGTCGGGATCCTCCCGGACCGAGTGGACCCAGTCGAGCGCCTGCCAGTAGGTCCAGCTCACGACCCGCTGGTTGACCCAACTCGGCATCCAGCCGGGCGCCCGGTCGCGGACCATCGCGGTGAACTTGGTGGGGTTGGCCGACAACCAGGCGTGCACCTCGCCCAGGACGAGATCGACGAAGCCCTTGTGCGCCCGGTCCTCGACGACCGCGGCCAGCAGACCGCCCGCCAGGTCGGCCATCGGTTCGCGCTGCAGGCGGGGGAGGATGACGTCCTCGGCGAAGGACCGGACGTCGTCGTCCTTGACCCGACCCAGCAGCGCGCGCGTGACGCGGACGCCCTCGGCGACCACGCGGCGCGCGTGCGCCTCGTTGCTCAGCCAGCGACCCACCCGGCGCGCGATGCGGGCCTCGTGGACGCGGTCGCGCGCGATCTCCTCGGTGAGGAAGTTGTCGACGAAGAAGTCCTGCAACGAGCCCGCCAGTTCGTCCTTCTTGCGCGGGATCAGCGCGGTGTGCGGGATCGGGAGCCCCAGCGGGTGCTTGAAGAGCGCCGTCACGGCGAACCAGTCGGCCAGCCCGCCGACCATCGCGGCCTCGGCGCCGGTGTTGACATAGCCCCACACGCCCGAATGGTCGAGACGCAGGGTGGCGAGGTAGACGAGGGCGGCGCCGATCAGCAGCGACAGCGCGACCACCTTCATCTTGCGGAGCCGTCGGAGGCGCACCTCGTCCGCCGGCGTGTAGGCCATGAGATCCACGCCTGCCAGTGTTCCACGGGCCTCGCACATCGCGGCCCTTCCAAACCCCCGGGCGTCCCCGGACAGAGCCCCTCAGGCACGATCCGCGTCGCCGTCGCTACGAGTCGGTTGGCGTGCGGTTGGCCTGCCGACCTGGGTGTGAACTCAGGAGGTCATGACTCATCACGGGCGAGGGGAGCTCGCTCATGTCTCTAGAGGACACTCCGTCCTTAGATGGGCTAACGTAAGGTCAACATGTCCTAACGGCGTTATGGAGGAGCCGTGATCTCACCCACACGCACCATCTCTCGGCGCACCCTGGCGGTCGGGGCCGCCTGGAGCGCCCCCCTCGTTGTCGCGGCCGCCCCACCTGCCTTCGCAGGCACCAGCCTGTGCCAGGTGCAGGGGTCCGTTCAGGTCGGACCCAACACCAGCGGCACCATGCGGGCGGTGTGCGTCTCGCAGTCGCAGCAGGCGAGCCCCCCGTCCATCTACGACAATTACGGCACGGTCAACCTCCCGGCGTACCTGGAGATCTGCAACTGCCAGCAGGAGGGGGCCTACTACCGCTGGCAGGAGCAAGACGACCTCAGCAACTTCCAGATCGAGGTCGACGGTGTTCACGACGATCAGTACGGCCCCAATCAGGGCTACCGGCCCCCGTTCTACCTGGCCCCGTTCGGTGGGGTGGGTGGCTGCGAGCAGTACTCGCTGACGTATCGAACCTCCGCCCCCCGCCCGACGACCGACACGTCGGTCTCGATCACCTTCAAACTCCAGACGCGTCCCGGTACGTCCGGCCCCTGGACGGACCTCCAGACGCTGACGGTCTCCGGCACCATCCGGCGGACGACGAGCGCCTACGTCAACTTCAACGATTGTTCCCCTCAAGGGGGCGCAGCCCGGTCGGGCAACACGACCAGCAAGTCCGCAGCCACGCCGGCCCCCTCCGGTCAGGCGAGCCCCGAGGGCAAGGAGGCCGCTCCCGCGGAGCGCCCCGCCAGGACTGGTGACTGAGCGCCCGCTGCGGGTCTCTCTCGCGGGGGCGATGGTCGACCTGCGGGCCGAGGGAGAGGTTCGCAGCGAGACGGCGGCCGCTTGGTCACGCTGTCTGGTGCCCTCAGGCGCGGGCCCTGCGGCTGCCGAAATCGTCTTGCCGTCGCTGACGGCGCCGGCGTTCACCGAACGGTTGGTGTCCCACCTGACGGAGGTGGCGGTCGCCAACCATGCCGGCGCCGCGGTGCTGTTGCACGCCGCCGGCGCAGCTCGCTCGGACGGTCGGACCCTCGGCCTGCTCGCGCCGTCCGGCGGCGGCAAGAGCACGGCTGTCCTGGCCCTGGGTCGGGACGGGTGGGGCTACGTCACCGACGAGCTCCTCGTGGTGGACGCCGCCCGTCGCGTTCGTGCTTACCCCAAGCCGTTGTCGTTCGTCCCGGAGCCCCAGGGGCCCAAGTCGCTCGCCGGCCCGGACGCCCTCGGCCTGCCCGCCTGCCCCGAGACGCTCCTGCTGGATCGGCTCGTGATCTTGGACCGGCGTCCGGACGCCGTGCCGGTCCTCGTCCGTCTCGGTCTCGGTGAGGCCCTGCCACTCCTCGTCCAGCAATCGTGCGCGCTCGCAGCTCTTGAGTTCCCGCTGCGGCGTCTCTCGGAACTCGCCCCCGTCTGGCGGCTCTCCTACGCCGAGATCGCCGACGCCCTGAGATTGCTGGCCGCCCCGCGCTGGCCCGGCGAGGGCCCGGGCACCGCGTGGTGGCCCCTGCCCACATCGGGTCCGTACGAGGCCGACCGCTGGTCCCGTCGGGACGTGGCGGACGCCCTCGCCCACGCCGCAGGGGCGGCCTACTGGGTGGACGCGCGACCGGTCTTCGTCGGCGAGGCCGAACGCTTCCTGTGGGAGAGCCTGGCTCGGCCCGCGACTGTCCCGGAGCTGGTAGCTGCGGCGTCCGGACCCTCGCCCGATCGCGTGACCGCGTCGCTCTCGCTCATGGCCGAAGCGGGGCTGTTGTGGGCGCCAAACACCGCCGCCGCGGCCCGGGCTGGATCGACCACACAGTCGGGATCGTTCTCGGTGTAGGCCAGCACCAGGGCGGCAAAGCCGATGGCCGCGGTGCTCCACGGCTGGACGATCCCGGTGTCGAAGGGGTCGGCGTCCGCGGTGGCGGTGTAGGCGTCCGGACGGGTGACAGCCTCCAAAGCGCAGCCCTCCACGTAGGCGCCTAGGGCGTCCGCGAGCGACTCGAAGGTGAGGCCTGGGCGGGGGCGCCGCCCGACGAGGGCGAAGAGGGCCACTTTGTCGTTCAGGGCACGAGTGAAACGCTCGTCCGACACGCGGAGCGACGCTCGGACCGAGGCCCCGAAGGCGTCCTGGCGGCCGGTGGCCAACGCCGCGAGCCCGAAGTGCGTCGACGTCACCGGGTGATCGATCGTCAAGCCCACGTTGTGGTGCCCGGTGAGTCGGCAGATCTCGACGCACAGGGCGCGACGCCGCTCGGGGGTGTCCTCCTCCGGGCTGGTCGGCAGCAGATCCTCGGGCAGGGCGACCACCGAATCCCAGTAGGTGTCGCCCATCACGTAGACGCCACCCGGTTCGGAGCGGACCATGGCCTCCAAGAGGTCGCGGTAGAAATCCTCCCGGCGCTTCCAGATGCGGAAGACGGCGCTGCGGGTCACCTCGGCCTCGCGGATCAGGTCCTCGAAGGAGAGTCCGTCCACGGTGACCCACAGCCCGTTTTGCGCGAGGCGCAGGCGTCCGCGCTCCAGCATGCGACGGGCCGTTTCGGCCTCGGGGATGCGCTCGCGGCGTTTCCGGGGCGGGGTGGGATCAGGGGACATGGGCGCGTAACTCCTCCAGCCAGAGGCGCGCCGAGGTGTCCGACGGGGCTCGCCAATCGCCGCGGGGCGACAGCGACCCGCCGCGGACGACCTTCGGACCGTTCGGCAACGTCGATCTCTTGAATTGCGCGAACCCGAAGAACCGCTTGAGGAAGACCTCGAGCCAGCGCTTGATGGTGGGCAGGTCGTAGGCGACCCGCTCGTCCTCGGGGTAGCCGGGGGGCCAGGCCCCGGACGCGGCGTCCGACCACGCGTGTTCGGCGAGGAACGCGATCCGGGACGGAGCCATGCCGTGCCTCAGGACGTGGAAGAGGGTGAAGTCCTGGAGGTTGTAGGGGCCGATGACGTCCTGGGTGGACTGCGGCTTGGCGCCCGCGGCCGTCGGGACGAGTTCGGGGGTGATCTCGGTGTCGAGGATCGACTGCAGCACCACGCCCACCTCGTCGGTGAACTGCCCCGACGCGATCACCCACCGGATCAGGTGCTGCATGAGCGTCTTGGGGACGCCGCCGTTGACGTTGTAGTGGCTCATCTGGTCGCCGACACCGTAGGTGCACCAGCCGAGCGCCAGTTCCGACAGATCGCCGGTGCCGAGCACGATGCCGCCGCGCTGGTTGGCGATCCGGAACAGGAAGTCGGTCCGCAGCCCCGCCTGGACGTTCTCGAACGTCACGTCGTAGACGGGGTGCCCGTCCGCGAAGGGGTGGCCGATGCCCTCCAACAGCGCGTGGCTGGCCGGCTTGATGTCGAGCGTCTCGAACGTGACACCCAGGCTCTCGGCGAGCCGTGTCGCGTTGGTGCGGGTGTGGTCGGACGTGGCGAAGCCCGGCATCGTGAACGCGAGGATGTCGGTGCGGGGACGGTCCATGCGGTCCATCGCCCGGGCCGCGACGATGAGCGCGTGCGTGGAGTCCAGGCCGCCGGACACGCCGATGACCACCTTGGGCTGGCCGATCGCGCGCAGGCGCTGCTCCAAGCCCGACACCTGGATGTTGTAGGCCTCGTAGCAGTCCTGCGCCAACCGCTCGGGATCGTTCGGCACGAACGGGAAGCGGGCGACCGGACGCCGCAGGCCCAGGTCGCCGCGCGGGCGTCCGAGCTCGAACGCGACCCGGCGGTAGGCGTCCGTGCGGGCGGCGTGGGCGCGGCGGTTGTCGTCGAACGTGCCCTGGCGCATGCGCTCGGAGACGAGCGTCGAGACGTCCACGTCGGCCACGGACCGGCGGGGCCCCTCAGGGAAGCGCTCGGACTCGGCCAGCAGGGCGCCGTTCTCATAGATCATCGTCTGGCCGTCCCACGACAGGTCGGTGGTCGACTCGCCTTCGCCGGCCGCGGCGTAGAGGTAGGCCGCCAGGCAGCGCGACGATCCGGACGCGCACAGCAGGTGGCGGTCGACGGCCTTCGCGACGGTGATGGGAGAGCCGGACAGGTTCACCAGCACGGTCGCACCGGCCAGCGCGGCCTCGGCCGACGGCGGCACGGGCACCCACATGTCCTCGCACACCTCGACGTTCACGACGAACCCGGGCAGGTCGGTGGCCTCGAACAGCAGATCCGCCCCGAAGGGGACCTCGGCGCCCAGCAGCACCATCGAGCCCGTCGCGTTGTCGCCGGCGGCGAGTTGGCGGCGCTCGTAGAACTCGCGGTAGGTGGGCAGGTAGGACTTCGGCACGACGCCGAGCACCCGGCCGCGGTGCAGGACGACCGCGCAGTTGTAGACCCGCTGCCGGTGGCGCAACGGCGCGCCCACCACGAGGACCGGCGTCAGGGACTCCGACGCCGCCCGCAGCGTCTCCACGGCCGCGACGGCGGCGTCCAGCACCGGATCCTGCAGCAGCAAATCCTCGATCGAGTAGCCCGTCAGGCACAGCTCGGGGAAGACGGCGAGCGCGACGCCCTCGGCCTGGCACTCCCGCGCCTGCGCGACGATCGCCGCGGCGTTGGCGGCCGGATCCACGAGGGTGAGCGGGAAGGTGCAGGCGGCCACGCGCGCGAAGCCCTGGTCGTACAGGTTGCGGAAGTCCATGGGTGCAGCTCCTTCTGCGTCTACCGTAGTGGGTCCGGCGTACCCTCGGGATCCGGCTCGGTGAGCGACAGCATGAGGCCCACGTACCCGATGGCGACGGTGGTCCAGTCGCGCTCGACGCCGGTGCCGAAGGGGTCGCCGCGGTGGGCGGCCAGCAGGTGGTCGGGCAGGCCGACGGCATGGTTGACATAGCCCTGCACGAGCGCGCTGCCCAGCGCGGCGAGCTGCTCGTGGGTGACCCCCGGCCGCACCCGATAGCCGACCACGCCCAGCGCCGTCTCGTAGAAGGTGGCCATGCGCGCGAGGAAGGCCGTCTCGGATGTCCGGAGGGCGTGGACGGCGTCGTCGCGGAGCGCCCCGTCCGCGCACCCGACGACGGCGGTGAGCGCCGTGTGCGTCTGGTTCTCCGGCGAGCCCAGGACCGCCTCGAAGTTGCGCGCGGCGCCGATCCGGCCGAGTTCGACGAAGTGCGCTCGGCGCTCTTCCGCGGTGGTGTCCGGACGCGGCGTCACCGCTGCCATCACCTCGGCCAGGTGCTCGGCGGAGAAGTAGTGCACGAACCCCGTGCCGTGGGCCAGCAGCTCCAGCAGCAGCCGCCGGTAGAACTCCTCGCGACTCGGCCACCGCCGGTACACGGTGCTCCGGGAGACGTCGGCCTCGACGATCAACTCCTCGAAGCTGAGCTTGCCGAAGCCGACCGCCAGCCCGCTGGCCCGAACCCGTTCCAGGGCGGCGGTGAGCATCCGGCGTTCGGTCTCGGCGTCGGTCAGGCGCGGACGGCGCGGCGTCTCGGGCATGTGGTCCATCCTCAGGTGCGGTCCCGGGGTGGCGCGCACACGCTACACCGTCACGGGGTCGCTGTCGGAGCCCGGAGCCGGGGTTCGCGCCTTCCCGCGTGGGACACTACGCCCATGAGGCAGCAGCCCACCGAGATCCCGACCGCCGCGGGGCCCGGACGCATCGTCTGGCAGGCTCCGGACGCCCCCCGCGCGGTCCTGCTGCTGGGGCACGGGGCGGGCGGCGGGATCGACGCGTTCGACCTGGCGACCCTCGCCGAGGGGCTGCCGGCCCACGGCGTCGCCGTCGGACGTTTCGAGCAGCCGTGGGTGGTGGCCGGACGCCGCGTCGCCGGTCCGCCCGCCTCGCTCGACCGGGCCTGGCTGCCGGCTCTGGACGCCGTCCGCGCCGCCTATCCGGGCCTGCCGCTGTTCGTCGGCGGGCGCTCTGCGGGGGCGCGGGTCGCCTGCCGGATGCTGCCCGCGGACGCCGCGGGGCTCGTCCTGCTCTCTTTCCCCTTGCATCCGCCCGGAAAGCCCGAGCGGTCGCGGGGCGAGGAACTGGCGGCCGCGGCGTCCGATGCGGTGATCCTCCAGGGCCAGCGCGATCCCTTCGGCACCCCCGACGAATTGCGCGCCGCCGTCGCCGCCGTGGCGCAGGCGGGAAGCCGCGCGATCCACGCCGTGCCGGGGACGCACTCGTTGCAGCCGCGTTCGGCGGCGGTGAGGTCCGCGGTTGTCGCGGCGCTGCTCGCGCCGGTGGCGGGGTTCGTGGCCGACCGGGTGCCGGTTTGACCCCTCCCAGCCGTCCGCCTATCCTTGACCTTCGGTGCCTGCGCGGGCTGGCTCAACGTCGCCGCCGCACCGACCCCGTTCGAGAGTGAGAGAGTAGGTCAGCGTGTACGCGATCGTGCGCAGTGGCGGCCGCCAGCACAAGGTCGCCGTCGGCGACGTCCTGAACATCGACTTGGTCGACGCCGAGGTCGGTTCCACCGTGAACCTCGCGCCGCTGATGCTGGTCGACGGTGATGCGGTGACGACCGAGGCGAAGAAGCTGGACCAGGTGTCCGTCACGGCCGAGGTGCTGGCCGAGACCAAGGGCCCGAAGATCCGCATCCTGAAGTACAAGAACAAGACCGGCTACAAGAAGCGCCAGGGCCACCGCCAGCGCTACCTGCGGGTCAAGGTCACCGACATCAAGGCCTGAGGAGACAGACATGGCACATAAGAAGGGCGCGTCCTCGTCCCGCAACGGTCGCGATTCCAACGCGCAGCGGCTCGGCGTCAAGCGGTTCGGCGGCCAGGTCGTCAACGCGGGCGAGATCATCGTGCGGCAGCGCGGCACCCACTTCCACCCGGGCGACAACGTCGGCCGCGGTGGCGACGACACGCTGTTCGCCCTGGCGGCGGGCACGGTCGAGTTCGGCACGCGTCGCGGCCGCCGGGTCGTGAACATCGCGCTGCCCGAGGCGGAGTGACCGCGGGCCACTGAACCCAAGCAGACGGCGGGGGACGAGCGATTCGTCTCCCGCCGTCTCTGCGTCCCCGGGGGTTCCGGCGTGTGCGAGCATGGGCCGCGGAGGGAACCATGGGACGACTCGATGCCTGGCTGTGGTCGGTGCGGCTGTACAAGACGCGCTCGGACGCCACCGCCGCCTGTCGCGGCGGGCACGTCCGGGTGAACGACGCGCTCGCGAAGGCGCCGCAGGTCGTGGCGAGCGGCGATGTGATCCGGGTGCGCCGGGAGGGCGAGGAGCGCATCGTCGAGGTCGTCGATCCCACCCTCGTCAAGCGCGTGGGGGCCTCCGTCGCCCAGCAGGCCTACCTGGACAAGACCCCGCCCAAGCCGCCGCCGATCCCGGGCATGGGCGGGCGCATCGCCGTCCGCGACCGGGGTGCCGGGCGTCCCACCAAGAAGGAGCGCCGCGACATCGACGGACTGCGGGGGCGTCCGAGCCGGTGAGGCCCCGGTAGACTGTCGCGGTCCCTCCAACCCGAAGCGGAGCAACGCATGGCCATTCCCTCCTTCGTCGACCAGGCGACCCTCAAGGTCGCCGGCGGGAACGGTGGCCACGGCTGCGCGTCCGTCCACCGCGAGAAGTTCAAGCCGCTGGGCGGCCCCGACGGCGGCAACGGCGGCAACGGCGGCTCGGTCATCCTGCGGGTCGACCCGGGGCTCACCACGCTCGTCGAGTACCACCGCCAGTCCCAGCGGCGCGCCACGAACGGCCAGCCCGGCCTCGGCGACCACCGGGCGGGCGCCAACGGCGAGGACGTTGTCCTGGCCGTCCCGGACGGCACCGTCGTCTGGGACGCCGACACCGGCGAGGTGCTGGCCGACCTGGTCGGCACGGACGCCGAGGTGGTCGTGGCCGGCGGCGGACGCGGCGGGCTCGGCAACGCGGCGCTCGCGACCGCGGCCCGCAAGGCCCCCGGCTTCGCGCTCCTGGGCGAGGAGGGGGAGTCTCGGACGATCCGGCTCGAGCTCAAGGTGCTCGCCGACGTCGGCCTGGTCGGGTTCCCCAGCGCGGGCAAGTCCTCGCTGATCGCCGCCATCTCCCGGGCGCGGCCGAAGATCGCCGACTACCCGTTCACGACGCTGGTCCCGAACCTGGGCGTGGTCGTGGCCGGCGCCACGACCTACACCGTCGCGGACGTCCCGGGCCTCATCGAGGGCGCCTCCCTCGGCAAGGGCCTCGGCTTCGACTTCCTACGCCACATCGAGCGCTGCCGCGCCCTGGTCCACGTCATCGACTGCGCCACCTACGAGCCCGGACGCGACCCGCTCACCGACCTGGACGTGATCGAGGGCGAGTTGGACGCGCACGGCGGCCTGGAGGATCGTCCGCGGCTCGTGGCCCTGAACAAGATCGACGTCCCGGACGCCCGCGAGCTCGCCGCGCTCGTCCGCCCCGAGCTGGAGGCGCGCGGGCTGCGGGTCTTCGAGATCTCGACGCTGTCGGGGGAGGGGCTGCAGGCGCTCACGTTCGCGATGGCCGATCTGGTCCGCGCGCGGCGCGAGGCCGAGCCGCCGCGCGAGCCTGCCCGGATCGTCATCCGGCCCGCGCCCGTGGCGGGCGGGCCGGAGTTCACGATCCGCCGCATGGGGGACGGGGACGGCGGCTTCGTGTGGCGCGTGTCCGGCGACAAGCCCGAACGCTGGGTCAAGCAGACCGACTTCAACAACCCCGAGGCCGTCGGCTACCTCGCCGACCGCTTCAACCGGCTCGGCGTCGAGGACGAGCTGTTGCGCCTGGGTGCCCGCCAGGGCGACGCGGTCGCTATCGGGGCAGGGGAGCACCCGGTCGTGTTCGACTTCGCCCCGCAGATCGAGAGCGGCGCCGAGATCCTGGCCCGCCGCGGCGACGACGAGCGCCTGCACATCGAGCGGCCGTCGGTGGCCCGTCGCCGCGCCCTGGACGCCGAGTACCACGCCGTCAAGGCCGCCGAGCAGGCTACGCGCCTGGCGACGCAGGGGCTTGCGGCCGCGGACGATGCGGACGCCGATGGCTGAGTCCTGGCTGCGCCCCACCATCGTCAAGGCGCAGCGCGTGGTGGTGAAGGTGGGTTCGTCCTCGCTGACGGACGCCGCGGGTCACCTCGACGACGCCCAGCTCACCCGGTTGGTGGACGCCATCGCGGCAGCGCGGGCCTCCGGCAAGGACGTCGTGCTGGTGTCGTCGGGGGCCATCGCCGCCGGGCTTGCGCCGCTGGGGTTGAAGCGCCGTCCGAGCGACCTCGCCAGCCAGCAGGCGGCGGCGTCGGTGGGCCAGGGGCTCCTGGTGGAGAAGTACGCGGCCCTGTTCGCCGGGCACGGCATCACCGTCGGCCAGGTGCTGCTGACCTCGGAGGACATCGCCCGCAAGGGCCACTACGCCAACGCCCTGCGGACCTTCACCCGGCTGCTGGCCCTCGGCGTCGTCCCGATCGTCAACGAGAACGACACCGTCGCCACCGGCGAGATCCGTTTCGGCGACAACGACCGGCTGGCGGCCCTCGTCGCGCACCTCGTGCGCGCGGACGCCCTCGTACTGCTCTCCGACGTGGATGCCCTCTACACCGCCCACCCGTGCGACCCGGGGGCCGAGCGCATCGACGAGGTGTTCAGCGTCGACGACCTCGACGTGGACACCCATCGTCGGGGGGCCGCGGTGGGCACCGGCGGCATGACCACGAAGTTGGAGGCGGCCCGGATCGCCACCAACGCGGGCGTCCGCGTCGTGCTCACCAGCGCCGACCAGGTGGGTCCGGCGCTGCGCGGCGAGCCCGTCGGGACGTACTTCCACCGCACCGGCAAGCGCCGCTCGCGGCGGCTGCTGTGGCTGGCCTACGCGTCCAAGCCGCGCGGGGAGTTGGTCCTGGATGCCGGCGCCGTCGCGGCGGTCGTGGAGCGCAAGGCGTCGCTGCTGCCCGCCGGGGTGACGACGTTCCGCGGCGACTTCCACGTGGGTGACCCGGTCGCCCTGCTCGGACCCGACGGCCAGGTCGTCGCGCGCGGCCTGGTCAACTACGACGCCCAGGATCTGCCCGGCGTCCTCGGCCGCTCGACGCGCGACCTCGTGGCCGAGCGGGGCCCCGGCTTCGATCGCGAACTGGTACACCGCGACGCGCTCATCGTCCGTCACCGCGCGGGCTAACCCGGCGGGGCGGCCTCCCCGCGGGGAGTGTTCTCCTGCGCGAATGGTGGGCCGGAGGGGCTCGACGGCACCGCGGTGCGCCAGCATGTGCCGGTGATCGTGGCCCTCGTCGCTCAGATGTATGCCAGCCTGCTGCCCGCCATCGTGGCCGGCGTGGCGACCAGGGCGTGGGTGAAGACCCCCGTCCTGGCGTGCTGGGGGCGCCCGATTCGACGGCGGCAGGACGCTCCGCGACGGACGGCGGCTGTTCGGTGACCACAGGACCTGGAAGGGCTTGGCCGGCATGGTCGCGTTCGGGGCGCTGGCCGGGCTCGCGTGGGGCGCCGCGATCCGCGGCACCCCCGTCGAGTCCTACAACTTGTTCTACGCCGCCCACGCCAGCACCCCCGAGTACAGCGCGTTCACCGGTGCCCTACTGGGGCTGGCCTATGGCGTCTTCGAGCTCCCCAACAGCTTCCTCAAGCGCCGCGTCGGCATCCGGCCCGGCCAGCGGCACTCCGGGGGCAGGGTCGTCGCGTTCGTCGTCGTGGACCAGATCGACTCGTCCTCGGCTGTCTGCTCGTGCTGGCGCTGTTCGCCCCGATCGGGTGGGGCTTCGCGCTGGGCTCGGTCGTCGTCGGGGGCCTCACGCATGTCGTGCTCAACCTGCTGCTGGACGCCGCGCGGCTCCGCAAGGCGCCGTTGTGATCGTCGACCTGACCGCGGGCCCCGCGCCCGCTCTCGGGCTGGGCGGCAAGGCCGACTCACTGGCACGGCTGGCCACCGGGGCGTCGCCGCGCCAGGCCACGAGCCTCGCGCCTCCGCGACTGGGACGCGACGGTGGCCGACGTGCACGGCCTGCTCACCGAGCTGTACGCGTCGTTCCCGGCGTATCGGCCCGTGGACGCGGACGCCTTCGCCTCGCTGTACGCGCCCCTGCGTGTGGCGGCCGACCTGTCGATGATCATCCTGGCCCGCCGCGCGGGCCGGACCGACGCCTTCCTGGGGTCGCTCATCCACGCCGGCAAGGCGCCCGCGGGGTACGTCCCGGGGCACCTGCGCGCCCGCTCCGAGTACGTGCTCCTGGCCCGCGACGTCGGCTGAGGCCCGTCCGGCGGACTCCCGGTGGGGGCGTCCGGGGCCAGCCCTACGATGCCCCCATGAGTTTCACCGACCAGGCCCAGGCCGCGCGCACCGCCTCGCGGGCGCTCGCCACCGCCCACCGGGCGACCAAGGACGCGGCGCTCCGCGCGATGGCCGAGGCGCTGCTGGCGGCCTCCGACGACATCCTCGCCGCGAACGCCACCGACGTAGCCGCGGCCGAGGCGTCCGGCACCTCCGCGGCGCTGATCGACCGGCTCCGGCTGACCCCCGCGCGGCTGGACGCGATGGCCGACGGCCTGCGGCAGCTCGCCGCGTTGCCCGATCCCGTCGGCGACGTCGTCAGGGGGTGGACGAACCCCAACGGCGTCCAGGTGCGGCAGGTCCGGGTGCCGTTCGGTGTGGTCGGCATCATCTACGAGGCCCGTCCCAACGTCACCGCGGACGCCGCCGGCATCTGCGTGAAGTCGGGCAACGCGGCCCTGCTGCGGGGATCGTCCTCGACGCAGGCCTCCAACGTCGCCATCGTCGCCGCACTCCGCGACGCGCTCGCGGCGGCGGGGCTGCCCGCGGACGCCGTCCAGCTCGTCCTGGGCGGACGCGAGGTCACCGGCGAGTTGATGGCGGCGCGCGGGCTGGTCGACGTGCTGATCCCGCGCGGCGGGGCCGGGCTCATCAACGCCGTGGTCGAGGGGTCGAAAGTGCCCGTCATCGAGACCGGGACCGGCAACTGCCACCTGTTCGTGGACGCCGCCGCCGACCCCGACATCGCCCTCGCCGTCCTTCTCAACGCCAAGACGCAGCGTCCGAGCGTGTGCAACGCGCTGGAGACCCTGCTGGTGCATGCGGACGCCGCCCCCACCTTCCTGCCGCGCGCGCTCGCCGCGCTGGGCGACGCCGGCGTGACCGTCCACGGGACGCCCGCCGTGGCCGCGTACGCGGACGCCGTGGTCCCGGCCGGCCCCGACGAGTTCGACGGCGAGTACCTCAGCCTCGACCTGGCCTGCGACGTGGTGCCCGATCTGGACGCCGCGCTGGCGCACATCCGCGCGCACTCGACCGGGCACTCCGAGACGATCGTCACCGACGACCGTCGCGCCGCCGACCGGTTCGTGGCCGAGGTGGACGCCGCGGTCGTGCTGGTGAACGCGTCCAGCCGGTTCGTAGACGGCGGCGAATTCGGGTTCGGCGCCGAGATCGGCATCTCGACGCAGAAGCTGCACGCGCGCGGCCCCATGGCGCTGCCGGAGATGACGTCCACGAAGTACGTCGTGACCGGCGACGGACAGGTGCGTGGCTAGCGGTCGGTCCGGACCGCTATCATCCGGCGCATGAGCTTGTTGGAGACCGCGGCGCACCAGGCGTCGAACTTGCCCCTCATCGCAGGCATCACCGCCCTCGTGCTGCTGTTCGGGGCCATGGGCGCCCTGCAGCTGTTCGGATCCTCGCGGCCGCACAGCTGATGCCGCCTGCCGGGCTCGCCTGGCGCGAGCCGGGACGCCCGTGGCGTTTGGGCGTCATGGGCGGCACGTTCGATCCGATTCACCATGGCCACTTGGTGGCCGCGAGCGAGGTGCAGGCGCGCTTCGCGCTGGACGAGGTCGTCTTCGTTCCTACCGGCATGCCCTGGCAGAAGCGGGAGCGCCGGGTTTCCCCGGCCGAGGACCGCTACAACATGACGACGATCGCGACGGCGTCCAACCCCCGCTTCTCGGTCAGCCGCGTGGACATCGACCGTCCCGGCGAGACCTACACCGTCGACACGCTGCGTGACCTGCGCGCCGAGCGGGGCCCCGAGACCGACCTGTACTTCATCACCGGCGCGGACGCCCTCAGCAAGATCCTCACGTGGCGCGGCGTGGACGAACTGTTCGAGCTCGCCCAGTTCGTTGGGGTCTCGCGGCCCGGCGTCGACCTCACCGAGAAGGACGTCTCGCACCTGCCCGAGGACAAGGTCACACTCCTCGAGGTGCCCGCCTTGGCCATCTCGTCCACCGCGTGCCGCGAGCGCGTCCGCGACCGCCTGCCGATCTGGTACCTCGTCCCCGACGGCATCGTCCAATACATCTCCAAGCGCGGCCTCTACCGCGACCTCGACCCGGCCCTAGGAGTTTCATGACGGCGACCGACCACGCCCTGCACCTCACCCGGATCGCGGCGCAGGCCGCCGCCGACAAGTTCGGACGCGACATCGTCGCCTTCGACGTCAGCGAGCGGCTGGCGATCACCGACGTGTTCTTGATCGTCACCGCGGCCAACGAGCGGCAGGTCGGGGCGATCGTGGACGCCGTTGAGGAGGCGTTGTTCCGCGAGGGGACGAAGGTCGTGCGGCGCGAGGGCGACCGCGAGGCCCGGTGGGTGCTGCTGGACTTCCTCGATCTGGTGGTCCACGTGCAGCACAGCGAGGAGCGCCAGTTGTACTCGCTGGAGCGGCTGTGGCGGGACTGCCCCTTCCTGGAGATCGCCGTGGACGATCGGGCGCCGCGCGCCGAGGACGCGTGAGCCCCGCGCGTCTCGTGCTCGTGCGGCACGGGCAGACCGAAGGGAACGCGTCCGGACGGTTCCAGGGCCAACTCGACGTGCCTTTGAACGATCACGGACGCGCCCAGGCGCGCGCGGTCGCGCCGGTCCTGGCCGGCGTCGGGGCGGCGCGGGTCGTCTCGTCGGACCTGTCCCGTGCGCTGGAGACCGCCCAGACGATCGCCGCGGCGTCCGGGCTCCCGGTCGAGACGGACGTCGGCCTGCGCGAGATCCACGTCGGCAGTTGGCAGTGGCGGACCCCCGACGACATCCGGGCGGAGGCGCCGAGCTACGCCGAGGACCTGCTCGCCGGGCGCGACTTCCGCCGGTCCGCGACGGGGGAGACGGCCACCGAGGCGGGGGAGCGCGTCCGAGGGGTGCTGGAGCGGCTGGCCCGCGAGCATCCCGGCGAGACGTCCCTGGTCGTCGGACACGGGTTGGCGCTTCGCGTCGGGCTGGCGTTCACCCTCGGGTTCGACTTCGCCGGATCGTTCGCGCTGTCGGGGCTGTGGAATTGCAGTTGGACGGTCCTGGAGGTGCGTGACCGCTGGCGGCTGGTGTCGTACAACAACGTCGTCCCCGGACACTCCGGGGCCCTGGCGAGCCCGAGTTCGCCCTAGTCGGGCCGCAGATGGTCGGGGGCGGGCTCCCGAGAGAGACCCCCTGCGGTTTGTCTGGGCCGTGGCGATCGCTAGGCTGGCGCAAGTGATCTCACCCCGTTCGTCGGTTCGTCGTCCCCACCGCCCGCGCCTCCTGGCCGTCTTGGCCCTCGCGCTCGCCGTGCCTCTAGCCCTGGCCGCGTGCGCCGTGACGCCCCCGTCCGGGCCGCCGACCGGGACGGCTGCGGCGAACTCTGTCGAGCGGCTGTCGCATGACGATCCCAAGCGCCCGGTGCACCTGCAATGGCCGACCTACGACCGGATTCCGGCGCTGAACCAGCTCACCCGTGCCTGGATGGAGCGCAGCGACCGTGCGTTCCAGGACGGCAACCCCCCGTCCGACGCGGTGCCGCCGGAGCTGAACGGAACGGGCACCGAGATTCTGGCCACGGGTTCGCTGGTCGGCGTGCGTCTGGACGTGCTCGAGTCCACGGGTGCGGACGCCGTGCGCCTGACCGCGACCTTCTACGGCGATGCGGCCTCGGGCCAGGCCTGGGCGGGTACCGGCCTGATCGGGGCCTCGCACGCGGACGCCGTCGCCTCGGCGATCCTGGACGCGGCCGCGGCCAAGGGGATCGCCGTCTTCGAGGAGGCGCGAACCTCGGCCAAGGTGCGGGCGCGGTTGCTGGACGATGTCGCGTTCGACCGGCAGGGCAACCTCGTCGCGCTGCTGCAAGAGTGCGACGTCGCGGCGTGCAGCGAGGGCAGCCCCGAGGTGAGCCTCCCCGCCGCGACGGTGGCGCCCTGGCTGAGCGACGCGGGGAAGTCGGTCCGGGCGGCCTACGCCGTCCAGCCGGCCGCGCCGGCCACGAGCCCCTCGGCGACCCCCGACCGGCCCACCCCGGCCGCGCCCACGGCGTCCGCGCCCACGGCGTCCGCTACCACCGCCCGGGTGGACTGCTCGGTAGCCAAGTGCGTGGCGCTCACGTTCGACGACGGTCCGGGGCCGTCCACCGCGCGACTGCTCGACGCGCTGAACGCCGCGGACGCGAAGGCGACCTTCTTCGTGCTCGGCGAGTGCGCCGCGGCGCATCCCGAGCTGGTTGCCCGCGAGGCGCGCGAGGGCCACGTCGTGGCCAACCACACCCTCGACCACAAGCAGCTCACGCGGTTGAAGCGGGACGGTCAGGTCAGCGAGGTGGAACGTGGTGCGGACGCCATCGCCGCAGCCGGAGCGCCGCGTCCGACGCTCCTGCGGCCGCCGTACGGCTCGCTGAACGCCGACACGAAGACGCTCGGGGTGCCGCTCATCCTGTGGGATGTGGACACGCTCGACTGGAAGCACCGCGATTCGGCGATGGTGACGCAGGCCGCCTTGGCCGGGGCGCACCCGGGGGCGATCATCCTCATGCACGACATCCACCCGACGACGGTGGCGGCCGTGCCCGGCATCCTCGCCAAGCTCAAGGCGCAGGGTTACACGTTCGTGACGGTTCCGGAGCTGCTTGGGACGATGTCGCCGGGAGTGGTCTACACGTCAGGACGCAAGAAGTGACCAGCAGCGGAGCGAGCCCGTCATGAGGCGCCGGGTCCTGATCGCGCTCGTCCTGGGCGTCACGATCCTGGGGGTCGCCTGGGCCGTCGTGGTCCGGCTGCCGGGGGTGACCGGCGAGCTCCGCATCGTCCAGCAGCCCTGGTCGGGCTGGACGCGCGAGCAGCCCCAACCCGTGTCGTGGGCCGAGGGGGTGCTGCCCGGCAAGACGGTCGTCCTGCGCGACTTGTCCGGCGAGGTTCCGTTGCGGGTCATCGATGCGCACGCCTCGGCCGTCACGCTGCTCACGCCGAGCGGCGTGACGCTGGACTCGACGATTCACGGGACGGGCGCGTGTCTGCCGAGCCTCGTGACCGTCCAGCGCGGCGCCTCCGTGACGTTCGAGACGTGCACCCTGGACGGCGGCGTCCGCTGGACGGTCACCTACGCCTGAGTGCGGCTCCTCAGGCGAGAAGAGCCGCCGCGGCGATCTTGACGCTGGCGGCGAAGCGCGTCTCGCGCTCCTCGGCGGACATGTCGCGGGAGGAGTCGAAGAGGTGGTCGGACGCCGTCAGCACCGTGAGTGCCTCCCCGCCCTCGGCCAACGCGGTCGCGTAGAGGCCCGCGGACTCCATCTCGACGGCGAGCGTCCCGAGCTTGGCGAGCCCGGAGATGATGTCGGGACGGGCGAGGTAGAAGTGGTCGGAGCAGTAGACCGGTCCGGCGTGGACGGCGGCGTCCGTCTCGGCGGACGCGGCGTCCATGGCCCCGCGGAGCAGCGGGTAGGAAGCGACCAGCGAGAGTGTCACGCCCGGGACGAACAGCGTCGCGGTGGAGGAGTTGGTGTGCGCGGCGGTGCCGATCACGACGTCGCCGACGGCCACCTTGTCGCTGAACGCGCCGCAGGTGCCGACCCGGACGATGCGCCGGACGCCGTAGAACCGGTAGAGCTCGGTGGCGTAGATGCACAGCGACGGGACGCCCATGCCGGAGGCCATGACGCTCATCGGGGTGCCCTGGTAGGTGCCGGTGTAGCAGCCGATGCCGCGGACGTCCGACACCTGGCGCGCGTCGTCGAGGAACTGCTCCGCGATGCGGGCGGCGCGCTTGGGATCGCCGGGCATGAGGACGAGGGGAGCGATGTCTCCGGGTGCTGCGGAGATGTGCGGCGTGGCCATGGCGGTTCCTTCCAACGTGGGCTCCAGCAGTCAACCACAGGGCCCGGGGGCTGTCGACGCAACCCCGATTTTTGCTCCGGCGGGGATGTGGGTTAGTATTTCAATCCGTTCCGCAGGGAACGGTGAGGGGCTATGGCGCAGTTGGTAGCGCGCTTCCATGGCATGGAAGAGGCCACGGGTTCGAATCCCGTTAGCTCCACCTAGTCAGAGGCACATTCCAAGCCTTCCGCAC
>CAYZXQ010000045.1:0-21151 GCA_964482465.1 uncultured Nigerium sp.
ACCCGCTCCGGCACCGGCACCCGCTCCTGCACCGGCTCCGGCGGCACCCGCGGCGTCCGCGCCCGTCGCCGAGGCACCGCCCACCGCCGCCGTCGACGCGCCGGCCAACCCCGGGTCTGCGTCCGGCCTGTCGGCGAACCGACCCACCGCGGCCCCGAAGGCGTCCAGCGCCGGCGAGCCGACACGCTCCCCGCTGCGCGGCGCCCCGATGCGGACCGCGAAGAACATGGAGCTGTCGCTCGCGGTGCCGACGGCCACGAGTGTGCGCAATGTCCCGATGAAGCTCGTCATCGACCAGCGCGAGCTCATCAACAACCACCTCGCCCGCACCACCGGCGGCAAGATCTCCTTCACGCACCTGATCGCGTACGCGATGGTCAAGGCGCTGGCGCTCGTGCCGGACATGAACCTCGCCTACGACGAGGAGAACGGCAAGCCGATCCTGGTGCAGAACCACCAGGTCAACATCGGCCTGGCCATCGACATGACCAAGCCCGACGGCACCCGCCAACTGCTCGTGCCGAACATCAAGGGCGCGGACCGCATGAACTTCGCGGAGTTCTGGGCCGCCTACGAGGCGCTGGTCAAGAAGGGGCGCACCGGCTCGCTGACGGTCGACGACTTCGCCGGCACGACCGCATCGCTGACCAACCCCGGCGGCATCGGGACGTCCCACTCGGTCCCGCGGCTCATGGCCGGCCAAGGCGTGATCCTGGGTGTCGGGTCCATCGACTACCCGCCGGAGTTCTCCGCGGCGTCCGACCAGACGATCCGCAACCTCGGCGTCAGCAAGATCACGACGCTCACCTCCACCTACGACCACCGCGTCATCCAGGGCGCGACGTCGGGTGAGTTCCTCAAGGTCATCCACGAGCTGCTCATCGGCAAGCACAACTTCTACGACGGCGTGTTCTCGTCGCTGCGCGTGCCCTACACGCCGATCCGCTGGGCCGAGGACGACTCGGCGCACCGCCCCCACGAGGTGGGCAAGGGCGCCCGGGTCATCGAACTCATCAACTCCTACCGGACGTTCGGCCACCTGATGGCCGATATCGATCCGCTGGAGTACCGCATGCGGACCCACGAGGAGCTCGAACTCGGAGCGCACGGCCTCACGCTGTGGGATCTCGACCGCGAGTTCCCGGTCGGGGACTTCGGTGGCCACTCCAAGGAGACCATGAAACTGCGCGACATCCTGTCGCAGCTGCGGCAGGCGTACTGCGGCCACGTGGGCATCGAGTACATGCACATCTCCGACCGCGCGCAGCGCGAGTGGATCCAGGAGCGCTTCGAGCGTCCGTGGGTCAAGTGGCCGCGCGAGGAGCATCTGCGGATCCTCGACAAGCTGAACGAGGCCGAGATCTTCGAGACCTTCCTGCAGACCAAGTTCGTCGGCCAGAAGCGCTTCTCGTTGGAGGGCGCCGAGTCCACGATCGTCCTGCTGGACGAGATCTGCGACTCCGCCGCGAACGCCGGCCTCGCCGAGGTCGCGATCGGCATGCCGCACCGCGGTCGCCTCAACGTGCTGGCCAACATCACGGGCAAGAGCTACAGCCAGATCTTCCGCGAGTTCGAGGGCAACGTCGACCTCGCCAACAAGCTGGGCACCGGCGACGTCAAGTACCACCTCGGCGCCGAGGGCGAGTTCACGGCCCTGTCCGGGCGGACGATCAAGACGTCGGTGGCGGCCAACCCGAGCCACCTCGAAACGGTCAGCCCGGTCGTCGAGGGCATCGCGCGCGCCAAGATGGACGCGACGGGCGATCTCGAGGCGTTCTCGGTGCTGCCCGTCCTGCTGCACGGCGACGCGTCGTTCGCGGGCCAGGGCGTCGTCTACGAGACGCTGCAGATGAGCCAGCTCCGGGGCTTCAAGACCGGCGGCACGATCCACGTGATCGTCAACAACCAGGTCGGCTTCACCACCGCCCCGTCCGAGTCGCGGTCGTCGGTGTACTGCACGGACGTCGCCAAGACGGTCCAGGCGCCGATCTTCCACGTCAACGGCGACGACCCCGAGGCCGTGGCCCGCATCGGTGCGTTCGCGCTGGAGTTCCGCGAGAAGTTCCACAAGGACGTCGTCATCGACCTCGTCGCCTACCGGCGCCGCGGCCACAACGAGGGCGACGACCCGAGCTTCACGCAGCCGCTGATGTACGACCTCATTGAGCAGAAGCGGAGCGTCCGCAAGCTCTACACCGAGGCGCTCATCGGCCGCAAGGACATCTCGGACGCCGACGCCGAGGCCGTGCTGGAGCGCTTCCGCTCCCGCCTGGAGGGCGTGTTCAAGGAGGTCCGCGAGACCGGCACCGATCAGCTCGGCTCCGACTACACCCGGGTCCCCTTCTACCCGGCCAAGCTGGGCAAGGAGCAGGGCACCGCGATCGGCGCCGACGTGATGAAGCGCATCGCCGAGGCGCAGGTCACCTACCCCTCCGACTTCTCGGTGCACCCGAAGGTGCTGCCGCAGATGGAGCGCCGGGCCAAGCAGATCCTGGAGGGCCCGATCGACTGGGCGACCGCCGAGCTGCTGGCGTTCGGATCCCTGCTCATGGAGGGCCGGACCGTCCGGCTCACCGGCCAGGACGTCCGCCGAGGCACGTTCTCGCAGCGCTTCGCGGCGGTGGTCGATCGGCAGACCAACTGGGAGTACGTGCCGCTGAAGCACCTCTCGGACGACCAGGGCCACTTCCACATCTTCGACTCGCTCCTGAGCGAGTACGCGGTGATGGGCTTCGAGTACGGCTACTCCGTGGCCTCGCCGCAGGCGCTGGTCCTGTGGGAGGGTCAGTTCGGCGACTTCGCCAACGGCGCGCAGATCGTCGCGGACGAGTACGTCAGCTCGGGCACCGCGAAGTGGACCCAGAAGTCCGGCGTCGTCCTGCTCCTGCCCCACGGCTACGAGGGTCAGGGCCCTGACCACAGCTCCGCCCGCATCGAGCGGTGGCTGCAACTGTGCGCCGAGAACGCCATGGCGGTCTGCCAGCCCTCCACGCCGGCGAACCACTTCCACCTGCTGCGCACGCACACCTACGTGAACTGGCACCGGCCGCTGGTCATCGCCACGCCGAAGTCCATGTTGCGCAACAAGCTGGCCACGTCTCAGCCCGAGGACTTCACGAGCGGCCGGTGGCAGCCGGCCATCGGCGACGCCTCGATCTCCGATCCGGCGAGCGTCAAGCGCGTCCTGCTCTGCTCGGGCAAGGTCCGGTGGACGCTGGTGGACGAGCGGGCCAAGCGCGGGCTCGAGGACAAGGTCGCCATCGTGTCGCTGGAACGGCTCTACCCGCTGCCGACCAAGGAACTGGCCGACGAGCTTGAGAAGTACCGCAACGCGCAGGTCTTCTTCGTCCAGGACGAGCCGCTCAACCAGGGTGCGTGGCCGTACATGACCTCGCACCTGCCGGCCGCCATCGCCGAGGCCATGCCGGGCTACACGCTCCGCATGACGCCGGTGACGCGCCCGGAGGCCGCCGCGCCGTCGGTGGGCCTGCTGAAGGTTCACCAGTTGCAGGAGAAGGACCTCATGGACCGGGCGTTCAGCGACCTCTGACCGGGAGGGCGACAGGTGTACTTCACCGACCGTGGCATCGAGGAGTTGGAGAACAGGCGAGGGCACGAAGAGGTCACCCTCGCCTGGGTGGCCGACCAGTTGCGGGCCTTCGTGGACACGTTCCCCGAGTTCGAGGATCCCGTCGAGCGGCTGGCCACCTGGCTGGCGCGCCTCGACGACGACCTCGACGAGGATTGAGCGCGCCCGCACGCGAGGGTGGCCGCGGCGTCGGGACCGGCGCCGCGGGCCTCATCGAGCAAGGGCATGGTCGGAGGTCACCCTCGGCGTCACGGAGGCGGCGTCAGCGGTTCCCTAGGGAACCGCTGATTGATGCTGTTCTTGGCGAGGACGGGTCGGGCGAGATGAGCCGGAACCACGAGATCGTGGGCTCGTATCGAACATACGGGCCCAGATCGAGGGGGTTCGGATCGCTCGATCCGGGCCGCCGCAGCCAGGACATGATGGATCAGCGTTT
This sequence comes from uncultured Nigerium sp., assembly GCA_964482465.1. GTDB lineage: Bacteria > Actinomycetota > Actinomycetes > Propionibacteriales > Propionibacteriaceae > Propioniciclava. Next base: position 4,026 of record CAYZXQ010000045.1, read on the forward strand.
CCCTAGGACCGACGCCGCAGCTCCGCGGTGGTGCCGGGCAGGAGGACGCTCACCAGCGTGGCGAGTCCCAACGCCGAGCCGAGCGTCGCCGCCGGCGCTGTCAGGGCGAGTTGCCCGAACGCCAGCACGTGCAGAAGCCCGGTCGCCACGGCGGCGCCGCGCGACCAGGCCTGCCGCGTCCACAGCCCCCACCCGATCGCGCCCACGAGGACGCCCCACAGCAGCAGCATGAGGGCAACCTGCCAACTGAACTGGCCGTGCCCGGACGCCAACGAGAGCACCGCCAGCGCCACGAACGTGACGGCCAGCAGCATCGTGGAGACGGCGGCGACGACGAGACCGACGGAACGGCGTACGGGGCCCATGTCACCGCAGCCTAGCGGTTGCCGCCACGAAGTCCGCTCGCGCCTCTCGCCAACCCTTGTGTCGAGCAGGTAGGCTTGGCAGGCTTGTGGCGCGCTCCCCGGCGGGGGCGCGCCGAGCTTTGGACAGGACTCAAGGAGTGGTATCTGCATGGACTGGCGTCACAAGGCCGCCTGCCTGACGGAGGATCCCGAGTTGTTCTTCCCCGTGGGGAACACCGGGCCCGCCATCATGCAGATCGCCGAGGCGAAGAAGGTGTGCGCTCGCTGCGACGTGCGCGCCGAATGCCTGGCGTGGGCACTGGAAGCCGGCCAGGACCACGGAGTCTGGGGCGGCCTGTCCGAGGACGAGCGGCGCGCGATGAAGCGCCGCAACGCCCGGTCGCGCGCTCGGGGCTAGTCAGGGCATCGGCACGACGAGACGCGCGCGCGTCCCGAACCCCTCGCCGAGGGCGGTCATCTCGAAGGTTCCGCCCAGATCCTCGACCAGCGTTTCCACGATGGACAACCCGAGGCTCTTGCGTCCCGCCAGCGTGAAGTCGTCGGGCAGCGGATCCCCGTCGTTGATGACATCGACGATCAGCGCGCCCTCCTCGCGCCACGGCCGGACCACGACCCGGCCGTGTCCCTCCCCCAGGCCGTGCTCGATCGCGTTCTGGACGACCTCGGTAAAGACCAGCGACAGGTTGGTGGCCACCTCCGCCGGCACCTGACCGAACGAACCCACCCGGCCCATCTCGACGCGGGACCGTGAGCTGGCAACGTCCCGGACCATCGTCATGAGCCGGTCCGCGACGTCGTCGAACTCCACCGACGCCTCGAACCCCTGCGACAGGATCTCGTGGACGACCGCGATGGCCGCCACCCGCTTCTGGGCGTCGTTGAGCGCACCCTCGGCGTCCGCGGACGACACCCGCCGCGCCTGCAACCGCAACAGCGCGGCCACCGTCTGCAGGTTGTTCTTCACGCGGTGGTGGATCTCGCGGATCGTGGCGTCCTTGGTGACGAGCTGCCGCTCGCGTGTCCGGAGCTCGGTGGTGTCGCGGCACATGACGAAGAACCCCGCCGGCTCGCCGTCGCGCAGCAGCGGCTGGACCCGCAGCCGGACCGACGCCGACGCCCCCTCCGCCTCGAACTCGCGCGGACGCCGCGGGCGCAGCAGGTCGGCCATCGGCTGTTCGACGGGCTCGCGGCGGCGCGCCAGGACGGCCGCCGTCACGTCGCCCAGGTATTCGCCCTGGAGGTCGCCGCCCCAGCCCAGCCGCCGGTAGGCGCTGACCGCGTTGGGGCTGGCGAACTCGACCTCGCCGTCGGCCGACAACAGGAACGAGCCATCCCCGACCCTCGGACTCGACCACGGGACGGGCTTCTCCCCCAGGCTGGGGAACTCGCCGCGCCACAGCATCTCCCGCAACAGGCCCGCGGCGTGGAGGTAGGCGTCCTCCAGGGCACCGGGTGCGCGGACGCCCATTCGGTTCGTGTGCATCTCCACGACGGCGATCCGGCGTCCCTCCCGGATGACCGGCACCGCGTGCACGTCGACCGGGATGCCCGCCTGGAGCTTGTTGCCGCTCGTCGCGGAGATCTCCCCCGACAGGTACGCCTCGGTGACCAGGTGCTCGGGGTTGTAGGCGATCTCCTCGCCCACGACGTCGTCCTCGAGCGCGGTCGGTCCGGTCGTCGGCCGGACCTGCGCCGCGGCCCAGAACACGTTGTCGTCGACATCCGGCACCCACAAGATGAGGTCGGAGAAGGACAGATCCGCCAGAAGATCCCACTCGCCCACGAGGTGCGTGAGCCAGGCGGCGTCGTCGGCGCGCAGCGCGGTATGGCGGGCGACCACCTCGGCGAGCGTGAGCATGACCCCACCCTAGGAGATCGCGGGCGTCCGCCGTGATTTGGACCGCCCCGCGACGGTGCGGCAGAATGGGAGGCCGCGCGACTCTCGCGCGACTTCACGCAAGGAGACGCCAGATGGGTAAGGGTGGCCGCAAGCGCCGCGCCCGCAGGAAGAAGGCAGCGAACCACGGCAAGCGCCCGACCGCCTGAGGACGCGTACCTCGACGCACGACCCTCGCAGGGATGATCCCCGCGGGGGTCGCTCGCTGTCGGGGGTCCGCAACCGCCGCCGGCGTGAGGGACAGCCGAGCCGGACGCCGGCGTCCGGAGCCGACCCCCGTCAGGGCAGATCGGGACGGACGACCCGGTACTCCACGCGCGTGATCTGGGTGACGATCCTCAGCCGCAGGGAGTCGGGGGCATGCGCCTGCCCGCAGCTGCGGCGGACGATGGTCTTGAGGGCGGCGACGATGTCGACCTCGTCCAGGCACTGCTCGCAGGCGTCGATGTGGAGGCGCAGGCCGTGCTCGTCGGCGTCGGTGAGCTCGTGGTCGAGGAACGCGTGCAGCAGGCGGGCGACGTCCGCGCAGTCGAGCCCGTCGAAGTCGCCCATCACGACCGCCCCCCGATGCCGCGCTCGGCCGCGTAGTCGGCCAGCAGGGCGCGGAGCTGGGTCCGACCACGGTTGAGACGCGACATCACCGTGCCGATCGGCGTCCCCATGATCTCGGCGATCTCCTTGTAGGAGAACCCCTCGACGTCGGCGAGGTAGACGGCGGTCCGGAAGTCGGGCGCGAGTTGCTCCATGGCGTGCGTGACCACCTGGTCGGGCATGCGGTCGAGCGCCTCCATCTCGGCGCTCCGCAGGCCCGTGGAGGTGTGCTGCTCGGCGCGCGCCAACTGCCAGTCCTCGATGTCCTCGCCGAGGCCGGTCTGCGGGCTGCGCTGCTTCTTGCGGTAGCTGTTGATGTAGGTGTTCGTGAGGATGCGGTAGAGCCACGCCTTGAGGTTCGTCCCGGGCGTGAACTGGTGGAACGACGAAAAGGCCTTCGCGTAGGCCTCCTGCACGACATCCTCGGCGTCGGCGGGGTTGCGCGTCATGCGCAGCGCGGCGCCGTAGAGCTGATCCAGGAACGGCAGTGCGTCGCGCTCGAAGCGGGCGGCGCGCTCGGCATCGGTCTCGGCCGGGGCGTCCTCGCCGGCGAGGCCGGTGTCGGTCGGTGCGTTCATCGGGTACGACCCTACCCGTGCGGCGGGTCCGCTGGGCACCGCCCGTCCGGCACGCTGGAGGATCGTCGTCGTCACGTCGGAGGCAACGCCGTCGCCGACGCTCCTATTCCCGGCCTTGCCCGGTCGGGGGCTGGCCGGTAGGAATGTCCCCATGAACCTGCTGCGCTTCGTCGGCCGCACGCTGCTGGCCGGGTACTTCGTCTCCACCGGGCTGGGGGCCGTGCGTCGTCCCGACGACTTCGTTCCTGCCGCGGACCCGCTCGCCGAGAAGGTCGTGCCGCTGCTGCAGCGCAGCCTTCCGCCGGCCGCGACCGCGTATGTCCCGCAGGACACCCGCTCGCTGGTCCGCCTCAACGGCGCCGCCCAGGTCGCCGGCGGCCTAGCCATGTTCACCGGCATCGGACGCCGCCCCGGGGCTTGCGTCGCCGCCGCGACGATGCTGCCCCACGTGCTCACGTCGAAGAGCGCCGCGGGCTACGACCGCAGCGCCCAGCGCGCCCTGCTCGCCAAGAACCTCGCGCTGCTCGGCGCCGCGCTCGTCGTGTCCCAGGACACGCAGGGCAACCCGAGCCTGCTGTGGCGCGCCCAAGACCGCTACGCCCGCCTCCAGCGCGACGCCGCGCGCAGCCAGAAGCAACTGACCAAGGACGCCGATCGGCTTCGCCGCCTGGCCGCCCGCAAGGCCGCCGAGGTGGGCAAGACCGTCGAGGGCGCGCTTCCGTGATCCCGTGGGCGGCGCCGACCCCGCCGGGGCCGGTCGTCGGGCGCGTTGTGGTTCCCGGCTCCAAGTCGGCCACCGCCCGCGGGTACGTCTTGGCCGCGCTGGCCGACGGTCCGTCGGTCCTGTCCGGCGTGCTGGACGCGCGGGACACCCGCCTCATGCGGGCCGCGCTCACCGCGCTGGGCACATCGTTCGCGGACGTGGCCAAGGGCGTCGTCCGCGTGACGCCTGCGGGGGCCTTCCGGGGCGCGCCGGTCGACGTGGGGCTCGCGGGGACCCTCATGCGGTTCCTGCCCCCCGTGGCCGGGCTCGCCACGGGGATCAGCCGCTTCACGGGGGACGCCGAGGCGGAGGTACGCCCGGTGGCGCCGCTGCTGGACGGGCTGCGTCAGGTCGGCGTCCGCGTCGACGGCGAAGCGCTGCCGTTCGCGGTCCACGGGACCGGTAGCGTCCGCGGTGGGTCCGCCGCCATCGACGCGTCGGCGTCCAGCCAGTTCGTGTCCGGCCTGCTGCTGTCCGCGCCCCGCTTCGACGAGGGACTCGAACTCACCCACGTGGGCGAGACGCTGCCGTCCCTGCCGCACATCGGCCTGACCGTCGCGATGTTGGCCGATCGCGGCGTCCGCATCGAGGCCCCGGACGCCGGCGGGCCCCGGCCCGTGTGGCGGGTTGCCCCCGGACCCATCGGGGCGCGCGACGAGGCCATCGAACCCGACCTGGTCAACGCCGCGACATTCCTGGTCGCGGCGGCGGTGGCGGGCGGGACGGTCACCATGCCGTGGCCGCGGCACACCCTGCAGGCGGGCACGCGGATCCTCGACGTCTTGTCCCATCTCGGAGCCACGGTCGAGCGGGGCGGCGACGAGGTCAGCGTGACGGGCTCCGGCCTGCGCGCCGCCGATCTGGACCTCTGCGAGGTCAGCGAGCTCACCTGCGTCGTGGCGGCGGTGCTGGCGCTGGCGGGCGAGGGGGGACGCATCCGCGGGGTCGCGCACATCCGCGGCCACGAGACGGATCGCCTCGCGGCCCTGGAGGCGGAGCTGTCCGGCCTGGGCGCCCGCGTCCGCCAGACGGCCGACGGGCTGGAGTTCGCGCCGTCCGGGCTCACCCGTGGGGTGTTCCACACCTACGCCGACCATCGGATGGCGCACGCCGGCGCGGTCCTCGGCCTGGGGATCCCCGGCATCGAGTTGGACGACGTCGCGTGCACGACCAAGACCATGGCCGACTTCCCCGGCCTGTGGCGCGGGCTGGTGGGCGCGTGAGCCGCCGGGGCGTGTCCGCCGACGACCACGACGGCTACGGACGCCCGCCGCGACGCACCCGGCCCCGCACCAAGGACCGGCCCGCCTACGCCGACGCCGAGAGCGCCACCGTCGTCACCATCGACCGGGGGCGCTACACCGTGCTGTTCGGCGACGGCCCGTCCGGGGAGTCGCGGCGCGTCCTGGCGACCAAGGCACGCGCGCTCGGCCGGAAGGCGGTGATCGTGGGCGACCGCGTCCGCGTCGTCGGCGACACCAGCGGCACCGAGGGCACCCTCGCCCGGATCGTCGAGGTGACCGACCGTACGACGGTGCTGCGCCGCACGGCGGACGACGACGATCCCTACGAGCGTCCGGTCGTGGCCAACGCCGACCAGCTCGCCATCGTCACCGCGCTCGCCGACCCGCCGCCGCGGATGGGCATGATCGACCGCATCCTCGTGGCGGGCTACGACGGGGGCCTGGCCCCGCTGTTGATCCTCACCAAGTCCGATCTGGCAAGCCCGGACGCTCTGCTGGCCGCCTACGCGGGATTGGATGTCGCCGTCCACGTGGTCGAGCCGGGCAGCGACCTCACCCCGCTGCGGGCCAGCCTCGCCGGACACACGACGGTCTTCGTGGGCCACTCCGGGGTGGGCAAGTCGACGCTGGTCAATGCCCTGATCCCGGACGCCGACCGCGCCACCGGGGACGTCAATGAGGTCACCGGCCGGGGACGGCACACCTCGACCTCGGCCGTGGCGCTGGAGCTGCCCGCGCCGGGGGGCTGGGTCATCGACACCCCGGGCGTCCGCTCGTTCGGGCTGTCCCACGTGACCACGACGTCGGTCCTGGCGGCGTTCCCGGACATGGCCGAGATCGTGGCGGACTGCCCCCGGGGCTGCCAGCACGACTCGACCGCACCCGAGTGCGCGCTGGATGCCGCCGTGGGCGACGGCCGGCTGCGCCCGGAGCGCCTGGAGTCGTTCCGTCGCATGGAGCGCGTCTGGATGAGCACGAGCTACGACGCCCACTAGGCTGCCGGGCATGGCCGACCAGTCAGCTGTCGAGGATCTGCGCCTCGCCCACGTCCTCGCGGACGCCGCCGACGCGATCACCATGGCCCGCTTCAAGGCCCTCGACCTCACCGTGTCCACCAAGCCCGACCTCACCGAGGTGACGGACGCCGACGTGGCGGTCGAGGACGCGCTGCGCGCGACGCTGGCGCGCGTGAGGCCGCGGGACGCGGTACACGGGGAAGAGCGCGACGACACCGGCTGGGGCCCCCGGCGCTGGGTCATCGACCCCATCGACGGCACCCGCAATTTCGTCCGGGGCGTCCCGGTGTGGGCCACGCTCATCGCGCTCATGGTGGGCGACGAGCCCACCGTCGGCGTCGTCTCCGCGCCTGCGCTGAACCGGCGCTGGTGGGCGTCCGTGGGCCTGGGAGCCTTCACGGGCAAGTCGCTCGCGGCCGCCACGCCGCTGCGCGCGTCGGGGGTCAAGCGCGTCGAGGACGCGTCGCTCTCCTACAGCTCCATCGGCGGCTGGATCTCCTCGGGGCGGGGCCAGGAGTTCGTCGACCTGCTTCGCGACTGCTGGCGCACCCGCGCCTACGGCGACTTCTGGAGCTACATGCTGGTCGCCGAGGGTGCCGTGGACATCGCCTGCGAACCCGAACTCGCGCTGCACGACATGGCCGCGCTGGTGCCTATCGTCACCGAGGCCGGGGGGCGTTTCACCAACCTGGACGGCCGTCCCGGACCCCACGGACCGGGCGCGGTCGCGACCAACGGCGTCCTGCACCGCGAGGTGGTGGCGCGGCTCACGCCGACGGAGCCGACCGAGGGCCTGCCGCGGCTCGGATGAGCCTCAGATCGCCTCGACGCGGAGGGTCTCGGGCAGGGCGCGCAGGGCCTCCACGACGCCCTCGGGGGTGTCGGAGATGTCGAGCACGACATAGCCGATCTCGCCGCGGGTCGCGAGCGTCTGGCCCTCGATGTTGGTCCCCTGCTCGGCGAGCACGGTGTTGACCTTCGCCAACACCCCCGGAACGTTGCGGTGGATGTGGATGATGCGCTGCACATGGGGGCGCGCGGCCGGCACCTGGGGCAGGTTCACCGACAAGATGGTGGCACCGGTGTCGGCGAAATCGGCCAGCTTGCCCGCGACGAAGCGCCCAATGCTCTCCTGGGCCTCCTGCGTCGAGCCGCCCACGTGCGGGGTCAGGATCACGTTGCGGGTGCCCCGCAGCGGGCTGGTGAACTCCTCGCCGTTGGTGCGCGGCTCCACGGGGAACACATCGAGCGCGGCACCCGCGATGTGGCCCGAGTCGAGATACCGCTTCAGGGCGAGGTCGTCGACGATGAAGCCGCGCGAGAGGTTGAGGAACAGCGACCGCGGCCGCATCTTGGCGAACTCGGCCTCGCCGAAGAAGCCCTTGTTCCCGGGACGACCGTCCACGTGCAGCGAGATCGTCTCGCAGGTGGCCAGCAGCTCGTCCAGGCTGGCGCAGCGCGTGGCGTTGCCGAGCGCCAGCTTGTCGACCACGTCGTAGAAGTAGACGCGCATGCCGAGGCTCTCGGCGACGACCGACAGCTGCGATCCGATGTTGCCGTAGCCGACGATGCCGAGCGTGCGGCCCCGGATTTCGTGGGCGCCCTTCGCCGTCTTGTGCCATCCGCCCGCGTGCATGTCGGCGGTGTGGTCGGTGAGGTGACGGGCCAGCGCGATGATCTCGCCGATGGCCAACTCGACCACCGAGCGGGTGTTGGAGAACGGGGCGTTGAAGACGGCGATCCCGGCCTGGGTGGCCTCGGGCAGTGCGATCTGGTTGGTTCCGATGCAGAACGCCCCGATGGCCTTGAGCTGGGGCCGCGCCGCGATGACGCGCGGCGTCACGTGGGTGGTGGAGCGAATGCCCAGCAGGTCGACGCCATCCAGCGCCTCGAGCAGGTCGTCCTCGCCGAGGGCTCCGGCGCGCGTCTGGACCTCGTACCCGCGGTCGGTGAGGATCCGCACGGCTTCGGGATGGACGTTCTCCAACAACAGGGCCTTCACGGCCGGGATTCTACGTGGCGGGCCGGACGCCGCGGCGTCCGTCTCGCCCCGGTCGGCCGCGGCGCCGGAGCGTCCGGAGGCCCCACTCAGGACGTCTTGAACCGCGGCACCGCCGCCAGCAGCGCCTGCGTGTAGGCCTGCTGCGGCTCGGAGAACAGCCGGGCGACCGGCCCCTCCTCGACGATCCGGCCCCGGCGCATCACGACGGCGTCCGCGCACACGTGCCGGACGACCGCCAGGTCGTGGCTGACGAACACCAGCGTGAGTCCGAACCGGTCCACGAGGTCGGCCAGCAGGTTGAGCACCTGGGCCCGCACCGAGACGTCCAGGGCGGACACGGGCTCGTCGGCGATCAGGACGTCCGGACGCGGCGCCAGCGCCCGCGCGATGGCGATGCGCTGCCGCTGCCCCCCGGAGAACTCGTGGGGGTAGCGGTCGGCCATGGCGTACGGCAGATCGACAGCCTCCATGAGCTCGCGGACGCGGGCGTCCGGGTCGACCTCCGCGAGCTCGCGCTTGATCAGCCGTGAGCGGAGCGGCTCGGTGATGACGTCGCGGACGCGCATGCGCGGGTTCAGCGAGCTGCGGGGATCCTGGAACACCATCTGGACCTGGCTGCGCAGGAAGCCCAACTGCCGCTCCCCCAGCCCCGACACGCGCCGCCCGTCGAAGGAGACGCTGCCGGAGGTGGGGGCGTCCAACGCCATCATGATCCGGACCAGCGTCGACTTGCCCGATCCGGACTCCCCCACGATCCCCAGCCGGGCCCCGCGCGCGACCCGCAGGCTCACGTCGTCGAGCGCGACGACGCGACGGGGCCCGCGGCCGTAGACGCGGGTGACGTGGTCGACCTCGAACAGGTCGGGTCGGGGTGCGGACGCCTGGGTCATCGGACGCCCTCCCGCGCGTAGAAGTCCTCCACCGTCGGCAGCCGGTCGCCCGGGGCCACCAGGTCGAGGCGCGCCGTCGCCACGAGCCCGCGGGTGTAGGGATGCTCGGGCTCGGTGAAGACCCGCGCCACCGGACCGGTCTCGACCACCCGACCGTCGAGCATGACCGCGACGTCGGAGCAGATCTGGCTCACCACCGCGAGGTCGTGGCTGATGAACAGCGCGGCCGCACCCTCGGCGTCCAACACCCGGTCCAGCACCCGCAGGACCGTCGCCTGCACGGTGACGTCGAGCGCCGTCGTGGGCTCGTCGCAAATGACCAGGTCCGGGCTGTTGACGAGCGCCATGGCGGTGACCACCCGCTGACGCTGGCCGCCCGAGAGCTGGTGAGGGTAGCTGTCGGCGACCCGCGCGGGATCCTCGAAGCCCACCTCGGCCAGCATCGCCAGCACGCGGTCGCGCGCCTGGCCGGCCGGGGCCCCGGCGTGCAGCCGCAGCACCTCGGCAACCTGCCGGCCGGTCGTCATGGTGGGGTCGAGGGCCGTCATCGGCTCCTGGAAGATCATGCCCAGCGCGTCGCCCCGCAGCCGCGACAGCTCGCGGTCGCCCAGGCCGACCAGCTCGCGGCCGGCCAGCACGATCGAACCGCGCACGCGCGCGGTCTCGGGAAGCAACCCCATGACGGCCAGGGCGGTCACGGTCTTGCCCGAGCCCGACTCGCCGATCAGGCCCAAGCGGGCGCCCGCGGCCAGGTCGAGGTCGACGTCGCGGACGACCGGCGCGTGGCGCCCGAACGCCACGCTGAGGCCGCGGATCTCCAGCAGGTTCATGCGACCTCCGCCAACCGGGGGTCGAGTCGGTCGCGCAGGCCGTCCCCGAGCAGGTTGAAACCCAAGACGGCGAGCGCGACGGCGAGGCCGGGCCACAGGGCCTGAAGGGGATCCGCGAAGACGAACGCCTGGGCGTCCTTCAGCATGCGTCCCCACGTGGGGGTCGGCGGCTGCGTGCCCAGCCCCAGGTAGCTCAGCGCGGCCTCGGCGAGGATCGCGAGCGCGAACGACACCGACGACTGCACGCCCACGAGATGGCCGACGTTCGGCAGGACGTGGCGGGTGGCGATGGCGAACCGTCCGGTGCCGCAGGAGCGGGCCGCGAGCACGAAGTCGGAGGCCAGCACGGACATCGCCCCCGCGCGGGTCACCCGGATGAACTGCGGGATGGTCGCGATGCCGATGGCGGCCATGGCGGTCGTCACGGACGGTCCGAACGCGCCGGCGAACAGCATCGCGAGCAGCAGCGCCGGGAAGGCGTACGCGATGTCCGTGGCCCTCAGGAGCACATCGGACGCCGCGCGCGGCAATTGGGCGGCGACGATCCCCAGCGGCACGCCGACCAGAGCGGCGATGCCGACGGAGATGATGCCCACGAGCAGCGCCGAGCGCGCCCCCACCAGCAGGCGGCTGAACACGTCGATACCCATGCCGTCGGTGCCGAGCAGGTGCGGCCAGCCGGGCGGCTGGAGACGCGGTGCGGTCCCGACGAGGGTCGGGTCGAAGGGCGTCCAGACGAAGGACAGCAGGGCCGCGGCGATGACGAGTCCCACGATGAACGCGCCCACGCGCAGTTCGAGCCGCTTCATCGCTCGGCCTCGGTCCGCAGGCGGGGGTCGATCAGGACGTAGCTCACGTCCACGACCGCGTTGATGGCCAGCACGGCCAGCACGAGCAGCATGACGATCCCCTGGACGACCTGCAGGTCGTGCGCCTGGACGGCGCCCAGCAGCAAGGTGCCCAGCCCCGGGAGGACGAACACCTGCTCGATGACGACGGCCCCGACCAGGACGGCGGCCAGTTGCAGCCCTAGGACGGTCACCAGCGACAGCGAGGCGTTGCGGACGCCGTGGCGCACGAGCGCACGGGCCCGCGTCCAGCCGACGGCGCGCGCCGTGCGGTAGTAGTCCTCGCCGAGGACCTCGACGAACGCGCTGCGGACGTACCGCGTGAGAACCGCCGCCTGCACCACGCCGAGCGACACGACCGGCAGGACGAGGTGTCGCGCCCACTCGACGGGGTTGGCCGTCAGCCGGACGTACCCGTTGGCGGGCAGCCACCGCAGCCAGACCGCGAAGACCAGCACCAGCAGGATGCCGGCCCAGAATCCCGGGATCGCCATCCCCACCTGGGCCGTGGCCGACAGCGCGACGCCCTGCCACTTGCGGCGCTTGAGGGCGGCCAGCATGCCCGCGGGGAGCGCGATGGCGACGGCCAGCAGCAGCCCTAGCCCCGCCAGCCACGCAGTGACGGCGAGCTTGGGGCCAATGAGCCCGGCCACCGACTGGCCCGACAGCCAGGACCGTCCGAAGTCGCCGTGCAGCATCCCGCCGATCCAGGCGAGGTATTGGACGCCGAGCGGCCGGTCCGTGCCGAGTTCGGCGCGCTTTGCCGCCACGGCGTCCGGAGTCGCCCCCTCGCCCAAAAGCACCTGCGCCACGTCGCCCGGGAGGGCGTTGGTGACCAGGAAGATGAGCAACGAGGCCGCGGCGAGGCTCAGCGCGAACACTCCGAGCCTCGCCGCGACCTTGCGGACGATGGGCAAGCTACGCCTCGGCGATCGTCGTCACGTCGAAGCTGAGGCTGGTGGCGTTCTGGGCCACGCCGCTGACATTGGCCTTCGTCACGACGAGGTTGGGCAGCATCCACAGCCAGATCGATGCGGCGTCGTTGGCCAGGATGCGCTGGGCGGCCTTGACGTTCGTGACGTACTCCTCGGGCGTGCCGCGGTCGGCCGCCTCGACCAGCTTGGTGAACTCGGGGTTCTGGTAGCGCCAGTAGTAATTGGGGTTGGCGTAGGTCACGAAGTCGCGCGCCTCCACGTGGGCCACGATCGTCATGTCGTAGTCGGCGTTGCCGTAGACGGTCTTGATCCAGGGATCCGGGAACTGCATCTCGGAGATCGTCACCTTGACCCCGACGGCGGAGAGCTGGCTCGCGACGAACTGCGCCGCCTTCTGGGCGTAGGGGATCGTCGGCGGGTTCAGCCGCAATGTCAGCTTGCCGTCGCCGTAGCCCGCCTCGGCCAGGAGCGCCTTCGCGGCGGCCGGGTCGTAGGCGTGGACGCCGGAGAGGTCCTCGTAGTAGGGGTCGGTCGGCACGGACATCGCGCCGATCACGGTGCCCTTGTTGTTCCAGACGTTGGCGACCAGCGCCTTCTTGTCGATGGCCATCGTGAGCGCCGCCCGCACGCGCGGATCCTTCAGCGCCGGGTTGCCGGTGCCGGCGGGGATCTTCGGGTCGGTCGGCGCGCCGCCGTCGTTCAGCCCCAGGACGACCTCGCCGTTGGTCCCGCCGTCCAGCACGGTGAACCGGGTGGTGTCGGAGAACTGCGCGATGGCGTCGGGGGCCTGCAGGTTGGCGATGATGTCCAGCTCGCCCGAGAGCATGGCGGCGCTCAGCGCGTTGCCGTCGGGGATGTAGCGGAACGTCACCTCCTCGAACCGGACCGGCGTGCCCCAGTAGCCCGGGTTGCGGGCGAGCACGATCGAGTCCTTGACGTTCCAGGCCTTGAGCTGGAGCGGTCCCGAACCGGCCGTGGCGGTCTTGAGCGTCGCGAACCCGGCGGGGTTCATGATCATGCCGGCCGTCGAGGACATCTCGTACAGCCAGAGGTTCGACGGGTGCGCCAAGACGACCTCGAGCGTCTGGTCGTCCTTGGCGTGGGTGGACGAGACCACCGACATGGCCGTCTTCAGCTTCGTCGCCACCTGCTGGGTCTTGATCCGCTCGATGTTGGCGGCGACGGACGCCGCGGTCACCTTGGTGCCGTCCGCGAACTTCGCCGCGGGGTTGAGGCGGAACGTGTAGGTCGTGCGGTCGGTGCTCAGCTCCCAGCTCTGCGCGAGCAGGGGCTTGAGCTGGCCGGTGGCATCCATCTTCACCAGCGTCTCGTAAACGTTGTAGAGCATCACCTGCGAGCCGGCGGCCGCAGCGTCCGCCGTCGGATCGAGCGATGTCGGCTCGACGGTGGCGCCGACCACCAAGCGCTTCGCCTCCGGGCTGGACGAGCCCGTCGGCCCCCCCGTGCAACCCGCGAACAGGGCGAGGGCGACCAGGGCGGCCAGCGATCCCAGCACGCGCCGCGGGGTGACAGCGCGCAAAACCCGTCGTGATGTGGGCATTGGAGGACTCCGTTTCGTGCGGGTCGACAGCGGCGGCCAGTCTACTGCACGCGGGGGCAGGCTCCCTCGGGAGGGGGTCCCGGCAGGACTCGATTTGGTTTCCGCCCGCGGGACGCCTAGAGTAGGAACCCGCGACGCGGGGTGGAGCAGCTCGGTAGCTCGCTGGGCTCATAACCCAGAGGTCACAGGTTCAAATCCTGTCCCCGCTACTCATCCAGGCCCCTGGTCAGGCGAAAAGCCCGGCCGGGGGCCTGATGGTTTGCTCACATGATGGACCGCATGACCAAGATTCGAACCGGCCGTGCCTGTCGCATGCCACCATTGAGGGGGGACGCCTCCCCCCTCCACCCCGACTGTCCCCCGCGTGGGTACCAACACTGTTATGCACAGGCCACTATGCTGTGTCACCACGACTAGTAATAGGGCTTCGACTAGGGATGACAAGCCGACGGAAGTAGGTCTTCGTGACGAACCAACGCGTGCGCCGCGGCTGGCGGGTTCGTCGCACGCTCGTCGGCCTCGTCACGACAGCCCTCCTCGTGGGCGGCGCAGCGTCGGCGCACGCCGGCGGGGACAGCCCGGTGGCGGCGTCCGCGTCGGTCGCCGTCCAGCCGGCTCCCGCCCCCGCGCCCGCGATGGAGCTCCCCACGCTCCCACCCAACTCCGCGGTTTCGGACGCCCCCAGCGCGTCCGTGGCGCGCGGGGCGACGTTCACCCCGCTGCCCATCCCCTCCCCCGAGCCGGAATCCTGGTGGGGCTCCGTCCTCGACCGCCTGGTGGCCTCGCCGCTCACGCCGGTGATCGGCGGCGGCGCCCTCATCGCCGGCCTGCTGCTCCTCGTGGCCCCGCCCGTAGGCCGTCGGTCGCGTCGCTGAACCACACGCGCCCGCGTGTGGTGTGATGGTGCGATGGTCGCGCCGACACTCCTGAACTACCCCCTGCACCGGGCCACGCTGCCCAACGGCCTGCGCGTCGTGGTCAGCCCCGACCACACGGCCCCGGTCGTCGCGGTCAACCTCTGGTACGACGTCGGCTCGCGCGACGAGCTCCCCGGTCGGACCGGCTTCGCCCACCTGTTCGAGCACCTCATGTTCCAGGGCTCGGGACGGGTCGGCAGCGGCGAGCACCTCGCGGCGATCCAGGCCGCAGGCGGGACCTGCAACGCCACCACGTGGTTCGACCGCACCAACTACTTCGAGGCGGTCCCGACCGGCGCCCTCGACCTGGCGCTGTGGCTGGAAGCCGATCGCCTGGCGTCCCTGCTCGACGCCGTCAACCAGGACAACCTGGACAACCAGCGCGATGTCGTCCAGGAGGAGAAGCGGCAGCGCTACGACAACGCCCCCTACGGCAACCTGCTCGAGCTGCTCCTGGCCCTCGCCTTTCCCGCCGGGCACCCCTACGCGCACCCGACCATCGGCTCGATGGCCGACCTCGATGCCGCCAGCCTGTCCGACGTCCACGCCTTCTTCCGGACGTGGTACGCCCCCGACAACGCCGTCCTGACGCTCGTCGGGGACGTCGAGCCCGCGGACGCCGTCGCGCGCGTCGAGCGCTACTTCGGCGCCATCCCGGCGCGCGGGATCGCGCCGCGCCCGGTCCCGGCGACGCTCCCGGCGCTGTCCGGGGTGCCGCGCGCCCAAACCGCGGCGGCCGTCCCGGCGTCGGCGCTGTACCTGACCTGGCGGCTGCCCGTCGCGGGCACCCGCGCGTACGACGCCTGCGACCTCGCGCTGCAGGTGCTCGGCGGCAGCCAGACGTCACGGGCCTACCGCCGACTCGTCCGCGACGGCGGGCTGGCCTCCGGCGCGGGCGCGTCGGCCCTGCCGCTGCTCGGCGGCGCGTCGCTCGGCTACGCCTTCGGTCGCGCCCTGGACGGCGTCGGCCTGGACGCCGTCGAGTCGGCCCTCGTCGAGGAGATCGACCGGCTGGCGTCCGAGGGCCCCACCGAGGAGGAACTGGAGCGGGTGAAGATCCAGTTCGAGCGCGCATGGCTGTCCGAGTGCGCACGTGTGGAATCGCGCGCGGACCTCATCAGCGCGTTCACCACGGCATTCGACGAGCCGGAGCGCATCAACTCCCGCGTCGCCGCGTACGCCTCGCTCACGCGCGACGAGGTGACCGAGGCCGTCCGTACCCATCTGCATCCCGACCGACGCGCCGTGCTCGCCTACGAGCGCGGCATCCCCCAGGAGGACCGATGATCGCCCGTCCCGCCGTCGCCGCGCCCGGCCCGTGGTCGTTCCCCACGCCGGAGCGTGCCCGGCTCGCCAACGGCGTCCACGTCCTGGCGGTTCACCTGCCCGGACAGCACGTCGTGTCCGCAGGGCTCACGCTGGAGGTCCCGCTCGGTGAGGAACCCCGCGCCCTCGAGGGTGTGGCCGGGCTGACCGCCCGCGTCCTCGATGAGGGCACCCTCGATCATCCCGGCCCGGACTTCGCCGAGGCCGTCGAGCGCTGCGGTGCGGAATTGCAGGCCTCGGTGGGTCTCTCGGCGACGCAGGTGTACCTCGACGTGCCGGCGTCGCGGCTCGGCGAGGCGCTGCCGCTGCTGGCCGAGGCCGTCGTCCGCCCGGCGCTGGAGGACGCCGACGTGGACCGGCACCGGACCATCCGGCTCGCGCACCTGGAGCAGGAGCTCGCCACGTCCGCCGGGCGCGCCGCGCACGCCTTCCGGCAAGCCGTGTTCGCGGACGCCGCCCGCGCCGCCCGGCCGGCCGACGGCGGGGCCGCCACCGTGGCGTCCGTCACCGGGGCCGATGTGCGCGCGTTCCACGCCGCGCGCTACCTGCCGGGCCGGGCCACCCTGGTCGTCGCGGGGGATCTCGCAGGGGTCGCCGGGGACGTGTTCGCGCTCGCGGACGCCGCGTTCGCGGCCTGGTCGGGCTCGGGACCCGAGCCGGTCCACGAGCTGCCCGAGGGCCGGACGCCGCGCGCCTACCTCTGGGATCGACCCGGGTCGGTCCAGGCCGACATCCGCTGGGGCGGTCGGACCATCGACCGCACGGACCCGCGGTGGGCCCACTTGCAGCTCGGAACCCATGCGCTCGGGGGCGCCTTCGACAGCCGGATCAACCGGGTGCTCCGCGAGGAACGCGGGTACACCTATGGGGCCTCGCTGACGACCACCCCGCTGCGTCGCGGCGGGCTGTCGGCCGTGGCCGGGTCCTTCCGGACCGAGGTCACGGGCGCGGCCTTGGCGCTGATCCCCCACCTGGCCGATGTCCGGGATGCCCCGCTCACCCGCGCGGAGATCGACGACGCCCGCCGGTATCTGCTGGGCGTCGGGCCCCTCCAGTTCGCGACCGCGTCCGGGGTCTGCCACGCACTCCTGTCGTGGGTGGCGGCCGGCCTCGAACCGGGCTACGTGAACGACCTGCGGGCCCGCTACGGCGAGGTGACCCCGGAGTCCGCCACCGCCGCGGTCGCCGAGATCCTGCCGCCTGCGGCGTCCGCCCTCGTGATCGTGGGCGACGCGGCGGCGCTGGAGGCGGACGTCCGGGAGGCCGGGTTCGACGTCACGGTGGTCCCGGTCGACGCCCCCCACGATTAACGCCGACGGGGCGGCCCCCTGAGGGGCCGCCCCGTTCAGGGAGCTGCGGTCAC
>CAYZXQ010000046.1:0-20332 GCA_964482465.1 uncultured Nigerium sp.
CGGGTGCGGGCAGCGCCGGAGCGGTCTGCGGCGGACCGGCGGGGCGGCTCGCGGCGCGCCGGCGGCGCGGCGCGGGGGCGGGTTCGGACGCCGCGGAGGCGGCGGTGGGTGCGTCGGGATCGAGCATGGTGCTCTCCTTCGTGGCAGCGTGGCTGCCCGTGGGCGCCTCCGGAGGGGTGTTCACCGGGGACGAAGCTTGCGGTGTCGTGAGGAGCCGCCGCGGTCGACCTGACGTCGTCGCGGCCCGCTCCCGGACTGGGTTGGGGGCCCGGACCTTCCCCCCAGTATTCCACACGCGTCCGGGCGAGGCACCTCAGGCGTCCCGGCGTGCCCCGAACGGCTCGACCATCACGCCGTCGCACCAGTCCCCCTGCGCCAGCCGCGTGAGCAGCGGCGGGTCGGTCGGCGCGAAGGCCGGCGTGAGGCGCCCCAGGGCCTGGACGACGTCGTCGGGGCGCACCAGCGGCACCCCGTGGCGGGTCACGACCTCCACGGTGGCCTCGTCCACCACCCGCAGTTCGACGATCGCGGCGCGCGCGTCGAACGTCCGCATCCCGGCCTTGGTCATCCGCTCCACCTGGAGGGTCTCGACCTCCAGCAGGGCCGCCACCGCGGCGTCCGACACCGTGCGCGGCACCCCGGTCAGACCGATCCGCCACAGCGAGGCGGTCAGCCGGTCCGCCAGGCTGCCACCGCCCGACTCCACCACCGCGACGATGTCGAGGCCGAGCGGCAGGGCGGCGTCCAGCCCCGCGCGGACGGCGTCCGGATCGCGGCGCTCACGCAGACCGATCTCGAGGTACTCGGCCTCGGACGCCGCCCCCGTCGGCGCGGCGTTGGCGAAGGAGACCCGCGGGTGAGGGTTGAAGCCCGAGGAGTACGCCATGGGGACATCCGCGCGGCGCAGCGCGCGCTCGAACGCCCGGGAGAAGTCGCGGTGGCTCGCGAAGCGGGCGCGGCCACGCTTGGCGTATCGGACCCGCAGCCGCTGGACGGGGGGTGCCTGCTGTTCGGGTTGGCGCCGGGCATCACTCACGGCGGTCCAGCGTAGTCGTCCCGGGCCGCCGCGCGACGATCGGGACCGTCACACCACGCGCGGGAACCCCTCCGGCAAGCCGGGCGGCCGGTGACCGTGGCGCTCGGAGTACCAGGCGGCGTAAGCCGACACCGCGGCCGGGAGCGTGGCGAAGAGGTGTTCGGCGCCGATGGCGTCGGTGAGACCCACGCGGTTGAGATCGGCCAAGAGATCCTGCTTGACGCGCGCCATGGCGAAGACGATGCCTCGGTCCGACAGCGTCCGACGGAACTCCTCGAACGTGTCCACGGCCGTCAGGTCCACTTCGACGTTCGCCTCGACGTTGAGCACGAACCACTCCACGGGCGTGGGCGCGGTGTCGACGGCCTTGACCGCACGGGTCAGGAAGTTGTGGCTGTTGGCGAAGATGACCGGCGCGTCGTAGCGGTAGACGACCAGCCCCGGGACCTGGGTCGCCGTGCTGTAGTCGTCGACATCGTGCATGCCGGCCAGGCCCGGCACGTAGCCGAGGACGCCGTCGTGCGGCCGTCCGATGCGCCGGACGAGGTTGAGGATCGACAGGGCGACCGCCAGGCCGATCCCGGCCAGCACGCCGAGCCCGATCACGGCGACGGCCGTCAGCCCGGTGAGGACGAGTTCGCTGCGGCGGAATCGGGCGATCCTCCGGATCTCGGCGACGTCGACCAGGCGGGTCGCGGCGTAGATGATGACCCCGCCCAGCGCCGCCAGCGGGAAACTCGCCAGCACCGGTCCCGCCACGGCGAGCACGGCGACCACCCCCACGAGGGCCACCAGCGAGTGCGCCTGCGTGCGGCTTCCGGTGGCGTCGCCCAGGACGGTCCGGCTGCTGGACGAGCTCGACGGGAACCCGTGGAAGAACGCCGTCGCCACGTTCACCGCGCCCAGCGCGAAGAGCTCGCCCGCGGCGTCCGAGCTCTGGCGATGCTTCGCGGCGAACGCCCGCGCCGTCAAGACGTTGTCGGAGTAGCCGACGATCGCGATGCCGACGGCGTACGGGACGAGCACGAGGAGATCCAGGCCGGGCACGACCGGCAGCCACGGCGCGGGCAATCCCGCCGGGATCTCGCCCACGACGCGCAGGCCGACCCGTTCGCCGCCCAGCGCCCACGCGCCCAGGGCCGCGGCGAGCATGACGAGCAACGGTCCGGGCCAGGTGGGCCGGACGCGGCGCAGGACGACCAACGCAACGAGCACCACCGAGGCGAGCGCGAGGGTCGGCCCGTGGACGCCGCCGAGTTGCGACAGCAGCGACGCGATCTGGTCGATCGGGCCGTCGCCGACGACGGGCAGGCGGGTCACCTTGCCGAGTTGGCTGGCGATCATGAGGACCGCCACCCCCACGAGGTACCCCACGAGCACGGGCTTGCTCAGCAAGTTGGCGAGGAACCCCAGCCGGGCCATCCACCCCACGAGACACACGACGCCCACCACCAGGGCCATCAGCGAGGCGACCTCGGCCCACCGGTCGGCGCCGACGGTGGCGATGACCGCTCCGACCCCGGCGGCGGTCATGATCGCGGTGGTCGACTCCGGCCCCACGGAGAGCTGCCGCGACGGGCCGACCAGGGCGTAGACGGCCAGCGGCGCGCACATGCCCCACAGCCCGGCCACCGGCGGCAGCCCGGCGATCTGCGCGTACGCCATCACCTGCGGGATCAGGTACGCGCAGACCGTGAGGCCGGCGACGATGTCGGGCCGCAGCCACGTCTTGTCGTAGTGGAGCAGCACATCCAGGCCCGGAAGGAGGCGACGCCACAGCGGCTGGGGTGCCGCCGCCGTGACGCTCATCCGCACAACCTAGCGCGGGCATGCACCCTGGGCGGCGCGGCACGCGGACCGGCTCAGTGGCCGTGGCCCCCCGCCCGGCGTTCGCCGATGGCCCAGTCGACCAGCAGGAAGATCAGGACGCTCACCAGGAACACCGGCGAGATGGCCGCGACGTAGAGGGCCACGAAGGCGCCGATCCAGAGCTGGACCGACGGGGCCGCGCGCCAGGCACCCGCGGCGGGAGCCCGTCCGGGACGCCAGCCCGAGCCGCGCGGACGCCGCTGCCACCACATCCGGTAGCCCCAGTAGGCGGACGCCGTGACCGCGATCGTCGTGATCGCGAACAGGATCTGGCCCGGCCAGCCCAACAGCCGTCCGAAGTGGAACACCATCGCGTAGCGGTAGATCTGGCCGAGCGGCGGGGTGTCGGAGAAGGCGGCCGTCCGGACGACGGCGCCGGTGGCGGGGTCGATGAGCGCGGCGTCCCAGTGGGTCGGGAGCAGCGAGTCCGACTCGGTGACGGTCCAGCCCTGGCCGGCGACGGCGGGGGCGGCCACGCGCGGCTCGTGGACGATGCCGGCTGCGGCCGCGGCGTCCAGATAGGCCTGGATGGATACGGTCGCCGGCACGGCCGGTCGCGGCGGGGCGGCGGTCGCGGGGGCACCGTGGCCCCCGGCGGCCGGCTCGACGGCGGGGCGCTGCCCGGGCAGCCAGACGTCCAGGACGGCCGCGCTCTGGCCGGCAGCGGCGGTCAGCGCGCGCCACGTGCCGCCGGCCCCGGCCGAGAAGAACAGTCCGGTGACGGCGAGCAGGAGCGCGACGAGCGCGGTGGCGGTGCCGGCGGTCGCGTGCCAGGAGGTGGTGCGATGGACGCCGGCGTGACCCCTCGTCTCGGGCAGCCAGAAGCGGCGCCACACGCCGCGGCCCGAGCGGCCCCGGTGCCGGGTGACGTGCTCCCACCACAGCAGGATGCCGCCGACGGTCAGCACGATGAGCCAGTCGGAGGCCAGTTCGGCGTAGGCGCGTCCAGGCTCGCCGAGGTGGAGATCGCCGTGCAGCGCGGACACCCACTGGGTGAACGGGGTCGTGCCGTGGGAGGTGACCAGGTCGCCCAGGACGGTGCCGCGGTACGGATCGACGAAGACGGTCCGGTACTTCATCGGCTCCCGGATGGCCGGGTCGAGGAAGTCGACGCGGGTCGGCTCGTCGGGCGCGGAGGCGGGATCCACCGCGACCAGCGTCTGTCCGGGACGCGCGGCGCGCGCGGCGGCCACCTGGGCGTCGATGCCGACCGTCTGGGACTGCGGGGTCACGACCAGCAGGTCACGGTAGATGGCCCGCTCCAATTGGGGGGTGAACGTCCACAGCAGTCCGCTCAGGCAGGCGACGACGATGAACGGCGCCACCAGCACGCCGCCGTAGAAGTGCATCCGCACCAGCAGGGGCCTCCAGTGGCGCCACCACGAGCGGGGTGGGTGGGTGGCCGCCTCGGGGCGGGTGGATGTGGGTGCGGTGGACACGTGGCGCTCCTCGGGGTCGGCGGTGACAACCACATGCTAAACACACCCGAGCCATTCTTTGTCGCGACATTTCCGATTTCTCGAAATCCCGCCCAGGGCTTCATCTCACCTTGTCAACACGCTATGGTTCCCAGCTCCAGAGCGAATCCCTCGGATTCCGCATACCCCGGGCCGGTATTCTCGTTACCCCCATGCGGTATTTCTGTTACCCCACCCGGGTATTTGTTTTACCCCGCACGGGTATCGAGAAACGGGGGTGGTCGGCGCGGCGGTGCGCGAACCGACTGCCCGAAAGGGGCTGCCCATCGGCGCGCCGCGGCGTCCCTTTCGGGCAGTCCCTTTCGGGCAGTCAGGGGCGTTCGTCCGCCGCACGCGCGGTGGCGAAGAGACTCGCCAGGTCGGCCACGCCGAGCCCGGCCAGCGTCTCCAGGCGGACGAGACGGGGATCGTCCGGGACGGCACCCGCCGCATGGGCGACCACCACGACGCACCCGGCAGCCAGGGCCGCACGGCTGCCGGTCCCGGAGTCTTCGATCACCAGGCACCGCTGCGGGGCCACGCCGAGCGCGGCCGCGGCCGCGAGGTACGACTCGGGGTGCGGCTTGCCGTGGGTGACCTCGTCCCCCGCCACGACGGCCGCGAACGTGTGCGGCGGGAGTCGCCGGAGCGTCACCTCCAGGTACGAGCGGTGCCCGGACGACACCAGCGCCTGCGGGACCCCGGCGTCCGCGAACGCCGTGAGCAGTTCCGCCGCGCCCGGCATCCAGGGCAGGGGGCCGGACGCCAGCGTGCGCTTCGCGCGGTCCCAGAGCTCGGCCGCGATCCACGCGAGGTCGGCGTCCGACCCCACCGCCTCCTTGATGTAGCGGGCCGTGTGGTCGACGGTTCCCCCGACGACGAGGTCGTGGTAGTCGTGGGGCAGGGTGCCGCCCAGTTCGGCGGCCAGGCCCCGCTCGATGCGCTGCCACACCACCTCGGTGTTCATGAGGGTGCCGTCGAAGTCCCAGGCGACGGCGTCCGGAAGCCGCGTCATGGACGAACCGGCGTCAGCGGGATCAGGTGCCGCCCGGTCGGGCCGATCTGGATTTCGGTGCCCAACTGCTGGCACACGCCGCAGTCGTAGCAGGGATTCCACCGGCAGTCCTCGACCGGGGACTCGTCGAGGGCGTCCTGCCAGTCGTCCCAGAGCCAGTCCTTGTCGAGCCCGGAATCGAGGTGGTCCCAGGGCAGGACCTCGGCGTAGTCGCGTTCGCGGGTGGTGTACCAGTCCAGGTCGACGCCCGTCCCGGCGAGCGCGGACGTCGCCGCCTCGACCCAGCGGTCGTAGCTGAAGTGCTCGCTCCAGCCGTCGAAGGCACCACCCGCGCGATAGACCGCCTCGATCACGGCGCCGAGGCGCCGGTCGCCCCGGCTGAGCAGGCCCTCGACGACGCCCGGGCGGCCGTCGTGGTACCGCATGCCGATGGCCCGCCCGTAGCGGCGGTCGCCGCGGATCCGCTCGCGCAGGATCGCCAGGCGGTGGTCGATGGTCTCCGCCGACGCCTGCCCGGCCCACTGGAACGGGGTGTGCGCCTTGGGCACGAACCCGCCGATGCTGACCGTGCAGCGGATGTCGCGCGAACCGGACACGCGGCGTCCGGTCTCGATGACGCGGGCCGCCATGTCGGCGATGGCGAGCACATCCTCGTCGGTCTCCGTCGGCAGGCCGCACATGAAGTACAGCTTCACGTTGCGCCAGCCGTTGCCGAAGGCCGTGGCGACGGTGTCGATGAGGTCGTCCTCGGTGACCATCTTGTTGATGACCCTCCGCATCCGCTCGCTGCCGCCCTCGGGCGCGAACGTGAGTCCGCTGCGGCGTCCGTTACGGGACAGTTCGTTCGCCAACTCGATGTTGAACGCGTCGACCCGGGTGCTGGGCAGCGAGAGGGAGACGTTGGTCCCCTCGTACCGGTCGGCCAACTCGCGCGTAACCTCCACGATCTCGGAGTGGTCGGCCGAGCTAAGGGACAGCAGGCCCACCTCCTCCAGCCCGGTCGCCTGCAGGCCGTGGGCGACCATCGCTCCGATCGTGTCGATGGACCGCTCGCGGACCGGACGCGTGATCATGCCCGCCTGGCAGAAGCGGCAGCCGCGCGTGCACCCGCGGAAGATCTCGACCGAGTAGCGCTCGTGGACCGTCTCCGCCAGCGGCACCAGCGGCGCCTTGGGGTAGGGCCAGGCGTCGAGATCCATGAGGGTGTGCTTGGCCACGCGGAACGGCACCCCGGGGGCGTTGGGGACGACCGCACGGATGCGTCCGTCGGGCAGGTAGCTCACGTCGTAGAACCGCGGGACGTACGCGACGCCTGCGGACGCCAGCCGCAGCAGCAGTTCGTCCCGGCCGCCGGGGCTCCCGGCCGCCTTATGCTCGCGGACGATCTCGGAGATGGCCACGACGGCCTCCTCGCCGTCGCCCAGAACAGCGGCATCGATGAAGTCGGCGATGGGCTCGGGGTTGAACGCCGCGTGCCCGCCCGCGACCACCAGCGGGTCGGACGCCCCCCGGTCGCGCGCGTGCATCGGGATGCCCGCGAGGTCGAGGGCAGCGAGCAGGTTGGTGTAGCCGAGTTCGGTCGAGAAACTGATCCCGAACACGTCGAACGCCGCCACCGGCCGGTGCTGGTCCAGCGTGAACTGGGGGACGCCCGCGGCGCGCATGAGCTCGGCAAGGTCGGGCCAGATGGCGTAGGTGCGCTCGGCGAGGATCCAGTCGCGCTCGTTGAGCACCTCGTAGAGGATCGCCAGGCCTTGGTTGGGCTGGCCGACCTCGTAGGCGTCGGGGTACATCAGGCACCAGCGGACGTCGACGTCGTCCCACGCCTTGCCGACCGAGTTGACCTCGCCGCCGACGTACTGGATCGGCTTGGAGACGCGCGCCAGCAGCGGCTCCAGCCGAGCGAAAAGCGAATCCGGGGTCGTCGCGGTGTCCGTCACGACGCGACAGCCTACCGGGAGGGCCTCACGCGCCCCACGCCCCCGCCCGACTCGCCGCGCCGATGCGGGAGACCCCGGCTACGCCTGACCGACCCCGGGCCGGGAGGGATCCTCCGAGCCGGGCGGCTGGCCCGGGACCCCCTGCTGCGGGTACCCCTGGGGATACCCCGGCTGGCCACCCTGCGGGTAACCGGACTGCCCACCCTGCGAGTAACCGGGCTGCCCGCCCTGCGGGTAACCGGACTGCCCACCCTGCGAGTAACCGGGCTGCTGCATTCCCTCGGGCGATCCGACCTGCGGGAAGGCCTGCTGTGGGGAGACGGGGACGGCGTAGCCGGCCGGACCGACCCCCGGCACGGGGGCGCCAGGCGTCCCGGGGATGGACGCTACGGCGGCGTCCACCTCGGCGACGCCGGGAGCGTTGACGACCATGACGCCTTGACGCTTGGCCATCCAGATCAGGAGCCCGATGGCGAGCGTCATACCCGCGATCGGCAGCAGCACGCTGGGATCGCCCTTGCCTGCGGAACGGTTCATCATGTCGCTGAAGTCCGTCCACGGCATGAGCGCCTCCGACAGGAGGTTGTTCGTCACGTGGACCGCAACCGCAGCCTCGAGGCCGCCGGTCCGCCACGTCACGTACGAGGCCAGCGCGCCGAACGTCAGGTAGAAGAAGTTCAGCCACAGGTCCTGCGCGAGGTGCAACGCCATGAAGGTGAGGCTGCTCACGATCGTGGCGACGACCCAGCCGACCGTCCGGTTCGGGATCCATGACGCGATGGCCCGCGTCTCCAGGCCCCGCATGAGGTACTCCTCGCCCGCCGCCTGGAAGGGCGTGGTCAGCAGGATGACGACGATCATGAAGATCGTGTACCCGCGCCACCGGACATCCTCAGGCGGCGCAGCCACATACTCCGCCACCACCATGACGACCCAGATGGGCACCGTCACGGCCAGGCAGCGCGCGAACCAGCCCCACCGGAACCCGCCCGCCACCGAGCTCAGCCACTTCGGTCGCTGTCCCCAGACAGCCCACTGCGTCAGCAAGGCCACCGGGATCGCGGCGGCGATGCTGAGGTTGTTCACCGTGAACAGCATCGGGGTCATCTTGACTTCGTCGAGCGAGGGGGCCCTGCCCGTCTGCGCTGCCTCCGTCATGGCGACGATCTGCTGGGGATCGAGGACGAAGCCGATCACCCCCAGCACCACCTGCACGACGACCCACAGCGCGCCCGCCATCAGGATGGCGAGCAAGGGCTTGAACCAGCGGTTGCGCCGCGTGCGGTAGAAATCGGGATACTCCCGCGGTTGCGTCGGCAGGGCGGGGCGCAGAGCTGCCTCGACCTGCTCGCGGGTGGGTGCCTGGTAGGGCTGGGGGCTCCAACTGGTCATCGATCCTCCGGGTGGGGGTGGGTGGGCGGGTGGGTGGGTGAGGGGCGGTCGATCAGAGGTTCGGGAACCAGATCGCGACCTCGCGGGCCGCGGACTCCCGCGAGTCGGACGCGTGGACGAGGTTCTGCTGCTTCGACAGGGACAGGTCGCCGCGGATGGATCCCGGGACGGCCGCCACGGAGTCCGTGGCACCGTTCAGGGCACGGACCGCCTCGACCGCGCGCTCACCGGCGAGCACCAGCGCGACGAGGGGGCCCGACGTGATGAAGTCGCGCAACTCGGGATACCACGCCTTCTCGACGTGCTCGGCGTAGTGGGCGTCGGCGGTGGCGACATCGGTCACGCGCAGATCCATGGCCGCGATGCTGAGGCCCTTGGCCTCGTAGCGGGCGAGGATCGTGCCGACCAGGCCGCGGGCCACGGCGTCCGGCTTGATGAGGACAAGTGTCTGCTCGGTCATGGACGCCACCCTAGCGGCGGTCGGGGACATTCCGATTCAGCCCTGTGGATCGAGCCGTTCCAGCCGGCGTCCGAGCACGAACGCGATGACGTAGATGAGGGTGATGATCCCGCCCATGAGGAACATCCACGGCGTCCCGAAGCCGAGCGCCAACCCGGCCACCTGCGTCAGCCAGCCGAGAAGATAGCCCCCCGGCTTCGTGAGACGCACGCTCGCGACGAACGCCAGGAGGGACGCCGCCCCGCCGCTCAGCGCCGCCCACAGGGGATCGACGTTGTCGACCTGGATCATCCCGGGGATGGACAGCCCGTGCGTCACGCCCTGGAACACCAGCGTCATGGCCAGCACGCGGGCCATCGGGTTGCCGGCCGTCAAACCCCAGTTCATGCGTCCTCCTCCGCTTCGCGGCGCGCGAACAGCGCCGTCGCCTCTCCGGCCAGGATCACCGAGCCCGCGATCAACACACCCGCGCCGGGACCTGCGGCGTCCGCGAGCTCGACCGCCCGATCGATGGCGTCCACGAGGGAGGGCGCGGCCTCGACGCGATCCGCACCGAAGATGCCGGACGCCCGCTCGGCCAACTCGTCGGCGGGCAGACCGCGCGAGGTGGACGCCACCTGCGTGCAGACGACGGTGGCCATGGCACCCTCAAAGACCTCAAGAACGCCGTCGACGTCCTTGTCGCCCATCATGCCGACCACGCCCACCAGCGTGGTGAAGCCGAACGCCTCGGCCAGCCCGTCGAGCGCCGCGCGCGCTCCGTGGGGGTTGTGGCATGTGTCCAGCACCACGGTCGGACTGCGGCGCACCACCTCCAACCGCGCCGGCGCCCGGACGGCCCCCAGCCCCTCGGCGATGACGTCCGCAGCCAGCGGCTTGCCGCCCAGGAACGCCTCCACGGCCCCGACGGCCAGCGCGGCGTTCTGGGCCATGTGCCCGCCGAACAGCGGCAGGACGACATCCCCCACGGGACCCCCGGTGGTCTCCAGGCGCAGCACCTGCCCGCCCACGGCCAGCGCGCGGTCGAGGACGCCGAAGTCCACGCCCTCGCGGGACACCCGCGCCCCCACCTGTGCGCAACGCTCCAGCAGCACAGCCGCTACGTCGGGCCGCTGCGCCGCCAGGACGGCCCACGACCCCTCCTTGACGATCCCCGCCTTCTCGACGGCGATGTCGGCCGGGGTTGACCCGAGCAGGTGGGTGTGGTCGACGTCGACGGGGGCCACGACGGCCACGGCGGCGTCCGCCACACTCGTCGCGTCCCACGCGCCGCCCAGCCCGACCTCGATCACCGCGACGTCCACGGGCGCCTGCGCGAACGCCTCATAGGCCAGGCCCGTCATGACCTCGAAGAACGTCATGCGGATGCCGTCGATCTCCTGGGCGTCGACCAGCTCGACGAGCGGCAGCACGTCGGCGACGAGTTCGTCGAAGCGCTCGGGAGCGATGGGCTCGCCGTCGATGCCGATGCGTTCGGTGACGTCCACCAGGTGCGGGCTGCTGAACCGGCCCACGCGCAGGCCCAGCGCCAGCAGCAACTGCTCGATCATGATGGCGGTG
This sequence comes from uncultured Nigerium sp., assembly GCA_964482465.1. GTDB lineage: Bacteria > Actinomycetota > Actinomycetes > Propionibacteriales > Propionibacteriaceae > Propioniciclava. The sequence continues at coordinate 10,730 of CAYZXQ010000046.1, forward strand.
CTGCCCTTGCCGTTGGTGCCCGTGATCTGGATCACCGGATAGGACCGCTGCGGCGAGCCGAGGGCGTCCGTCAGCGCGGCGATCCGGGCCAGGCTGCGGCCGATCTTGTGCTCGGGCCAGCGCGCCTGCAAGGCGGCGACGATGTCGGAATGGCTCTTCATGGTGCGCCCAGCCTAGTGGGACCCGACCGACGGACGTCCGCGGCTACACTCGCGCCCGTGACGACGACGAGCGCCTCCGAGCCCCGCCCCGACTGGCGCCACTGGGTGGGTCTGGCCGCCCGGATCATCCTCGGCGGCGTGCTGGTCGTGGCCGGTGCGCTCAAGCTGGGCAACCTGGGCGAGTCCGTGCTGGCCGTCCGCGCCTATCAGCTCCTCCCGTTCGAGCTCACCACGGTGGTGGGGATGGGGCTGCCGATCATGGAGGTCGCCGTGGGGCTGTTGCTCCTCACCGGAACGTTCACACGGCTTTCCGCGCTCGCCGGCACGCTCTTCATGGTCGCGTTCGTGATCGCCATCGCCAGCGCGTGGGCGCGTGGCCTGACCCTCGACTGCGGCTGCTTCGGCGGCGGCGGCGTCATCGAGAAGGAGGCGGCCCTGGCCGCCTACCCCTGGGAGATCCTCCGCGACCTCGCGCTGGCCGTCTGCGGCGTGTGGTTGGTGGTCCGGCCGCGGACGCCGTGGGCGGTGGACCGCTGGCTGTTCCGTCCGGCGACCGTCGCCCCTGTCGCGGACGCCGACGGCGCGTGACGGCCACTCCGGAGCCCCCGGTAGACTGCGCGCGCAAGTCGCTACCACTCGGGAGTAGAGCATGAGCAAGCCGACCAACCGCCGCGAGGAGCTGCGGCGCCAGCAGGAGCAGGCCGCTGCGCGGAGCCGCATGAACCGCATCGTCGGGATCGGTGCCGCGGTGCTCGCGGTGATCCTGGCGGCGGTCATCGTCGTGGTGATCGTGCAGTCGACGTCGAGCCCCTCGTCCGGAGCCGTGACGCCCCCGAATGTCTCGGCCAAGAAGGACGCCATCGTCGTCAATCCGGGCAAGGCGCCGGCGGGCGCGCCGACGGTGACCCTCTACCTCGACTACCAGTGCCCCAACTGCAAGGTCTTCGAGAAGGCCTACGGCGCCATGCTGCAGCAGGAGGCGGACGCCGGCACCTGGACACTGCAGTACAAGACCATGACCTTCATGGACCTCAACCTCAAGAACACCGCGTCCAACCGCGCCGCGATGGCGGCGGCGTGCGCCGACACGGTGGGCGTCTACCCCGCCTACGCCCAAGCGATCTACGACCACCAGGCGGCCCAGGAGGTCGTGGGCTCCGAGGGCTACGCGCAGTCGCTCCTGCGGACCGACCTGCCCGCGACGCTCGGAGTGACGGGCGAGAAGCTCACCCAGTTCCAGCAGTGCGTGGACGCCAACGCCACCCAGGGCTTCGTCAACACCGTGAACAAGGCCGCCTACTCCGACGGCGTGAGCGGCACCCCGTCGATCGCGGTGAACGGGAAGGTCCTCGACCTGCGGAAGCTGACCTCGTCCGACCCCGCCGCCCTCAAGCAGCTCATCCTCGCCGGCTAGGGAACCGCTGACTATTGCTGTTCTTGGCGAGGACGGGTCGGGCGAGATGAGCCGGAACCACTCGATCGTGGGCTCATCTTGACCATACGGGCCCAGATCGAGGGGGTTCGGATCGCTCGGTCCGGGCCGCCGCAGCCAGACCATGATCGATCGGCGTTTCCCCAGACCTGTCGCGGACGCCCCGGGCCCGATGTGACGGGGCCCGGGGCGTCCCCGTAAAATCCCGCGCATGACCACAGCTCCCCAGACCACGCCCGCCGCGACCAGCCCTGCGTTCGCGGTACCGGAGCGCCCGGTCCTGGAGGGCCTGGAGACCCGCTGGTCCGAGATCTGGCGGACCAACCGCACGTTCGCGTTCGAGCGCCCCGCCTCGCGCGAGCAGGTGTTCAGCATCGACACCCCGCCGCCCACGGTGTCCGGCTCGCTGCACGTCGGCCACGTCTTCAGCTACACCCACACCGACCTGGTGGCCCGCTACCAGCGGATGCGTGGCAAGCACGTCTTCTACCCCATGGGCTGGGACGACAACGGCCTGCCCACCGAGCGCCGCGTGCAGAACTTCTACGGCGTCCGGTGCGACCCGTCGATCCCCTACGACCCCGACTTCACGCCGCCGGCCAACCCCGATCCGAAGCGGCAGGTGCCGATCAGCCGTCGCAACTTCGTCGAACTGTGCCTGGAGCTGACCGCGGTCGACGAGCAGGTCTTCGAGGACCTGTGGCGCCACCTCGGCCTGTCGGTCGATTGGGACACCCTGTACGAGACCATCTCCCCCACCTCGCAGGCGGTCGCCCAGCGCGCTTTCCTGCGCAACCACGCGCGCGGCGAGGCCTACCTGTCCGAGGCGCCGACGATGTGGGACGTCACGTTCCAGACCGCCGTCGCCCAGGCCGAACTCGAGGCCCGCGACTACCCCGGCGCCTACCACCGGGTCGCGTTCCACCCGACCGCGGACGCCGCGTCCGGCCCGATCTGGATCGAGACCACCCGGCCCGAACTGATCCCGAGCGTCTGCGCCCTCATCGCCCACCCCGACGACGAGCGCTACCAGCCCCTGTTCGGGCAGACGGTCACCTCGCCGATCTTCGAGGTGGAGATCCCCGTGCTGGCGCACGCCGCCGCCGAGAAGGACAAGGGCGCCGGCATCGCGATGTGCTGCACGTTCGGCGACCTGACCGACGTCCAGTGGTGGCGCGAGCTCGCCCTGCCCACCCGCACCATCATCGGCCGCGACGGCCGCATCACCCGCGAGACGCCGGAGTGGCTGACCGAGCCGGCGTTCTTCGCCGAGTTGGCCGGCAAGACGACGTTCTCGGCGCGCGAGGCCATCGTGGCCCGCTTGCGCGAGACCGGCGACCTGGACGGGGAGCCCAAGCCCACCCAGCGCATGGCGAACTTCTACGAGAAGGGCGACAAGCCGCTCGAGATCGTGTCCACCCGGCAGTGGTACATCAGCAACGGCGGCCGCGACGCCGCCCTGCGCGCCGAGCTGGTCGCGCGCGGCGACGAGCTGGCGTGGGTGCCCGAGCACATGCGGCATCGCTACTCCAACTGGGTCAACGGCCTCAACGGCGACTGGCTCATCAGCCGGCAGCGTTTCTTCGGGGTCCCCTTCCCGGTGTGGTATCCGGTGGACGCCGACGGCGAGCCCGACCACGCGCATCCCATCCTGGCCAGCGAGGACGCCCTCCCGGTCGATCCTGCCTCCGAGCCCGCACCGGGCTACGACGAGTCGCAGCGCGGCGTCCCCGGCGGTTTCGTCGGCGATCCCGACGTCATGGACACCTGGGCGACCAGCTCCCTCACGCCCCACATCGTCTGCGGCTGGGAGCGCGACGAGGAGCTGTGGGGCCTGACCTTCCCGATGGATTTGGCGCCGCAAGCCCACGACATCATCCGCACCTGGCTGTTCAGCCGGGTCGTCCGGAGCCACCTCGAGAACGACTGCCTGCCCTGGGCGCGCGCGTCGATCTCGGGCTTCGTCACCGACCCCGACCGCAAGAAGATGAGCAAGTCCAAGGGCAACGTCGTCGTGCCGTCCGACATCCTGGACAAGTTCGGCGCGGACGCCGTCCGCTGGCGCGCGGCCATGGCCCGCCCGGGCAGCGACAGCCCCTTCGACGAGACGCAGATGAAGGTCGGACGCCGACTGGCGATGAAGATCCTCAACGCGTCCAAGTTCGTCCTCGGCATGGGCCAGCCGGGGGCCATCGACCCCGCGCAGATCGTCGCCCCGGCCGACCTGGCGATGCTCGCCGCCCTGCGCGAGGTCGTCCGGACCGCCACCGACGCCTTCGAGGCCTACGAGTACACCAGCGCCTTGGAGGCCGCCGAGAAGTTCTTCTGGACGTTCTGCGACGACTACCTCGAGCTGGTCAAGGAACGCGCCTACGGCGCGCAGGGGCCGGACGCCGCGGCGTCCGCCACCTCGGCTCTCATGTTGGCGCTCGGGGTCCAGCTGCGCCTGTTCGCGCCCTTCATGCCGTTCGTCACCGAGGAGGTGTGGTCGTGGTGGCAGGAGGGCTCGGTCCACCACGCCGCCTGGCCGAATGTGGCCGAGCTTCCGGACGCCGGCGACCCGGCCCTGCTCGCGGATCTCGCCGCGGCGCTGGTAGGGATCCGCGGCGTGAAGTCGCAGGCGAAAGCGTCCATGAAGACGCCGGTGACGTCCGCGACGATCTCCGGACCGGCCGAGGCCATCGGCCGGCTGCGGGGCATCGAGGCCGACCTGCGGGCCGTCGGACGCATCACCACCCCCGTGGCGTGGGTCGACGAGGGTGCCGCCGTGTCCGTCGCGGCGGAGCTTGGGGAGGCCTGAAAGCCGCGGCACGATAGGCTGCGGGTGCTCGGACCAACCTTGGGAGGACTCCATGCGCCCCAGCCGTCTCGCCATTCCCGCCGTCGTGGCCCTGCTTGCCCTGGGGGGGTGCAGCAGCCTGTTCGGTCCCCCGGAATCCCCCATCAAGGTGGGTGAGTGCTCGGGACCGCTCACCGGCACGACAGTCTCCAAGATTCCGACGGTCAGCTGCGCCACCGCCCACAACTGGGAGGCGTACGCCCACAAGAACGTCGCCGACTCGGCGACGTATCCCGGTGTCGAGGCCATGAAGACCGAGGCGGACGCGTTCTGCTCGGCGGAGTTCGAGACGTTCATCGGCACGTCCTACGACGACTCCGACCTGGACCTCCAGATGCTGTACCCGATTGCCGACTCGTGGGCCAAGAAGGACCGCGAGATCATCTGCCTCGTCGGGCTGGACGCCGGCGGCATCACCGGCAGCCTGAAGGGCACCCAGCGCTGACGCAGCCGTCCGGCCGCACCACCGGTACTCGGTGCCCCGGTGCGGCCGGAGGCGAACTCGGGCGTGCGTGGCGGCGGCTCGCGCACGCCTCAGGCGGACTTGTTGCGGCGATGCGCCCGGGCCAACTGGGCCCGCGGGATCAGTTGCGGCTCGTCGCCGTCGCGGACGCACCCGGCGGTGATCTTGACTTGGGCCACGTCATCGTCGCTCGGCACGTGGAACATCACGTTGAGCAGGATCTCCTCCAGGATCGACCGTAGGCCGCGGGCCCCGATGCCACGCGCGAGCGCGAGCTGGGCGATGGCCTCGACGGCGTCGTCGGTGAAGTCGAGATCGACGCCGTCCAGCTCGAACAGCTTCCGGAACTGCTTGATCAGGGCGTTCCTCGGCTCGACCAGGATGCGGACCAACGCCTCGGCGTCCAACGGGTTGACCGTCGAGATCATGGGCAACCGGCCGATGAACTCGGGGATGAGCCCGAACTTGTGCAGATCCTCGGGACGCACCTCGGCGAAGGGGTTCGCCACCTCGCGCCGCCGCAGCGCCGCGTCGTTGTTGAAGCCCAGCGGCCGCTTCCCGACGCGGTGGTTGATGATCTCTTCCAGGCCCGCGAAGGCGCCGCCGACGATGAACAGGATGTTCGTCGTGTCGATCTGGATGAACTCCTGGTGCGGGTGCTTGCGACCGCCCTGGGGCGGGACGGACGCCGTGGTTCCCTCCAGGATCTTCAGCAGCGCCTGCTGGACGCCCTCGCCCGAGACATCGCGCGTGATCGACGGATTCTCGGACTTGCGCGCCACCTTGTCGATCTCGTCGATGTAGATGATCCCGGTCTCGGCCTTCTTCACGTCGAAGTCGGCCGCCTGGATCAACTTGAGCAGGATGTTCTCGACGTCCTCGCCGACGTAGCCGGCCTCGGTGAGCGCCGTGGCGTCCGCCATCGCGAACGGCACGTTCAGCATCCGCGCCAGCGTCTGCGCCAGGTATGTCTTGCCGCAGCCGGTGGGGCCGATGAGCAGGATGTTGCTCTTGCCCAGCTCGACCAACTCGTCCTCGGCGGCGCGTCGCGCCGGGGTGGACGCCTGGGCCTGGACGCGCTTGTAGTGGTTGTAGACGGCCACCGCGAGGGCGCGCTTGGCGGTCTCCTGGCCGATGACGTAGCTGTCGAGGAAGCCGACGATATCGCGCGGCTTGGGAAGCTCCTCCAGCAGGCCGACATCCGAGCCCTCGGAGAACTCCTCCTCGATGATCTCGTTGCACAGATCGATGCACTCGTCGCAGATGTACACCCCCGGCCCCGCGATGAGCTTCTTGACCTGCTTTTGGCTCTTCCCGCAGAACGAGCACTTCAACAGATCGGAGGACTCCCCGATACGCGCCATGTCGTTGCCCCTTTCGGCGTCTTCGCCCTACCGCCAGGTGGTTACTGCATGTCCTTCAACGAGGTGAAGATCTCGTCGACGATGCCGTACTCGAGCGCCTCCTGGGCGGTCAGGTACTTGTCGCGTTCGATGTCCTTGCTGATCTTCTCGACGCTCTGGCCGGTGTCCTTGGCCAGCATCTGCTCCATGAGGGCGCGGATGCGCAGGATCTCGCGCGCCTGGATCTCCAGGTCGGAGCTCTGCCCGTAGCCGCCCTCGGTGGCCGGCTGGTGGATCAGGATGCGGCTGTTGGGCAGCGCGAACCGCTTACCCTTGGCGCCGGCCGCGAGAAGGACCGCCGCCGCGGAGGCCGCCTGCCCCAGGCACACGGTGGACACGTCCGGCTTGATGTACTGGATCGTGTCGTAGATCGCCGTGAGCGCGGTGAACGAGCCGCCCGGGGAGTTGATGTACATGCTGATCGGACGCTCGGGATCCATCGACTGCAACACCAGCAACTGCGCCATGACCGCGTTCGCGATGTCGTCGCTGATCGGCGTGCCGAGGAAGATGATCCGGTCTTCGAACAGCTTGGTGTAGGGATCGATGCGCCGGACGCCGTAGCTCGTGCGCTCTTCCCACTGCGGAATGTAGTAATCCATCGCGGCGCCGGCCGGCGCCAGGCCGCCGGGCATCGGAAGGTTCGTCATGGGTGAAGTCCTCACTGGTTCGGCGCGTCGGTGGACTGGATCTGCGCGGCGCGCTCGTAGACGTGGTCGATGAACCCGTACTCGAGGGCCTGCTGGGCGGTGAACCACCGGTCGCGGTCGGAGTCGGCCTCGATCTGCTCGACGCTCTTGCCCGTGTGCTGGGCGATGAGTTCGGCCATCTCTTTCTTCGTCTGGATGATCTGCTCGGCGATGATCTTGATGTCGGACGCCGTGCCGCCCAGCCCGCCGGACGGCTGGTGCATCATGATCTTCGCGTGCGGCAGCGCATAGCGCTTGCCTGGGGTGCCCGCGCTCAGCAGGAACTGCCCCATGGACGCCGCCAGCCCCATCGCGACCGTGGCGACGTCGTTGCTGATCCACTGCATGGTGTCGAAGATGGCCATGCCGGCGCTCACCGAGCCGCCCGGGGAGTTGATGTAGAGGTAGATGTCCTTGGTCGGATCTTCCGCGTTCAGCAGCAGCATCTGCGCGCAGATGGCGTTGGCGTTGTCGTCGCGGACCTCGGAGCCGAGGAAGATGATGCGGTTCGCCAACAGGGCCTGGTACACGGAATCGTTCATGCCGACGCCGCCGGTGCCGGCGGCCGCGTGCACTCCGGGAAGGGTTTCAATCACGTGAGCGAACCTACAGGCCGCCCCGGACAAAACCGAGCGCGACGCCGGGCTGTTCGCTGACGGCCAAAGCGGACCCGCGGCGTCCGCACCCGCGCACCCCGCCGGGCCCTTCAGCGACGCGAACGCCCCCGCAACCGACGGCTGCGGGGGCGTCCGACAACGTCAGGCGTTCTCACTCCTGGGCGTCGTCGGCCTTCTTGCTCTTCTTCGCGGGCTTCTCGGCCGGGGCCTCGGCGTCCGCGGCCTTCTTGGCCGACTTCTTGGCGGCGGGCGCCTTCTCCTCGACCGAACCGTCGGGGCGGACGGCCGCGATGTCGACGCGCTTGCCGTCGGCGTCCGTCACGGTCGCCTCGGACACGATCAGGCGCAGCGCCTTGTCGCGACGGATCTCGCCCATCCACTCGCTGGCGTGGCCGTGCTCCATCATGTGCTGCATCTCCTGCTCGGGAGACGTCTGGTTCTGGGCCGCGCGGCGGAACAGCAGCTCGGTGAGCTCCTGCTGGTCGACGCCCAGCTCACGGTCGTCGGCGAGCTTGTCGAGGATGATCTGCGCCTTGAGCGACTGCTCGGTGCGCGTGCGCATCTCCGCCCAGAACTCGTCGGCGTCCTTGGCCGTCTCCTCCGCGGTCTCGGCGAGGTAGCGGTCGAGGGTGAAGCCGGCGCGGGCAAGCTGGTCGACAATCTGCTGCTTGCGGGCGGCGAACTCGCTCTCGAGGAGACGCTCGGGCAGCTCGAAGGCGGTCTTGGCGACGAGATCCTCGATGACGGCGTCCCGCGCTTGGCTGATCTGCTCGATGCGCGCCTGCCGCTCGATGGCCTGGGCCAGGTCGGCCTTCATCTCGTCGACGGTGTCGAACTCGGAGATGAGCTGCGCGAACTCGTCGTCCACCTCGGGGAGGGTCTCCTCGGCGACCTTGGAGACCGTCACCGTGATGTCGGCGTCCTCGCCCTCGTTCGGCCCGCCCATGAGCTTGCTCGTGAACGTGGCCTCCTCGCCGGCCTTGAGGCCGGTCACGGCGGCGTCGAGCCCGTCGACGAAGCCGCCAGCGCCCACCTTGTAGGCGATGCCGGACGCCGTGGCGTCCTCGAGCTCCTGGCCCTCCTGGGTGGCGACGAGGTCGATCGTGACGACATCGCCCTCGGCGGCCGCGCGGTCGACGTCCGCGCGGGTCGCGAAGCGCTGGCGCATGATCTGCAGGCGCTCGTCGACCTCGGCGTCGGTCTCGGCGAGGTTCGGCACGGACGCCGTCAGCGTCGAGAAGTCGGGCATGTCGAAGTCGGGGCGTACGTCGAGCTCGGCGGTGAACTCGACCAGCTTGCCGTCCTCGAGCTGTGTGACGTCGACCTCGGGCTCACCGAGCGGCACCAGGCCGTGCTCGGCGACGGCCTGCGCGTAGGCGTCCGGCAGGGCCGCGTTGATGGCCTCCTGCAGCACCATGCCCCGACCGAACCGCTGGTCGATGATGGCTGCGGGAACCTTGCCCTTGCGGAAACCCGGGATGTTCACGCTCGCGGCGATCTCGCGGTAGGCCTTGTCCAGGTGGGACTTGAGGTCGGCGAACGGGATCTCGATGGTGAGCTTGGCCCGGGACGGGCTGAGCTGCTCGACGGTGCTGGGCACTGACTGGTCTCCTGTATTCGGTGTCGGACGAGGATCGATCGGAGCGGATGACGGGAATCGAACCCGCATGACCAGCTTGGAAGGCTGGGGCTCTGCCATTGAGCTACATCCGCAAGACAGCGGCGCCTAGCCTAGCAGTGCCGCGCTGGGTCCCGATCCGGGGCCGGACGCCCCCGCGGCTACGAGCGCTGCCCGGGAGTGGTGCGGTTCTTCCGTGTGCCGCTGGACGACGCGTGGAGTGATGCTCTGGGCGGTTTGCTGGGGTGGTGCGCTCAAGGCACTGGGAGACCGGCGTCGCCGGATCGTCCGGCGTGATGCTCTGGGCAGTGTCGAGGGGTGGCGCGCTCAAGGCGCCGGGAGACCCGCATCACCGGATCGTCCGGCGTGATGCTCCGGGCA
>CAYZXQ010000047.1:0-19973 GCA_964482465.1 uncultured Nigerium sp.
CCTCAGCCCCGCGCGCGTCCGAGCATCCCGCTGACCGAGTGCCCCGACCGGCGCTAGCCGGCCTCAGCCCCGCGCGCGTCCGGGCATCCCGAGGCCGACGGCGGTCGGCGCGGGGGCGGACGCCGTCCGTGCGGCCCAGGCGTCCCCGCCGGCGGTGCGCTCCAGCCGCGTCCACCCCGCGTCGGCGTTCAGGTGGTGCGGCGCGGCATAGGTGATCTCCACCTCGGCGATGTCGCCTGGACGCGGCGGCTGCTCGCCGTCGGGGATCGCGACGTGGACGAGACGGTTGTCCCGGGCGCGCCCCGACACGCGTCGGGTGGCGGCGTCCTTGCGCCCCTCGCCCTCGGCGAACATCACCTCGACCCTCCGGCCGAGGAGCGCCTTGTTCTCCTGCCAGGCGATGTCGCCGACCAGCTCCACGAGCCGCTCGTAGCGCTCCTGCACGACCGCCTTGGGCACCTGGTCGGGCATCTCGCCGGCGGGGGTCCCCGGACGGATCGAGTACTGGAACGTGAACGCCGCCGCGAACCGCGCCTGCCGGACCACGTCCAAGGTGGCCTCGAAGTCGGCGTCGGTCTCGCCCGGGAACCCGACGATGACGTCGGTGGTGATCGCGGCGTCCGGGATTGCGGCGCGCACCTTGTCGAGGATCCCCAGGAACCGATCCGACCGGTACGAGCGGCGCATGGCCCGCAGGACGGCGTCCGACCCCGACTGCAGCGGCATGTGCAGGCTGGGCATCACGTTCGGCGTCTCGGCCATCGCCGCGATGACGTCGTCGGTGAACGCCGCCGGGTGCGGGGAGGTGAAACGGACGCGGCGCAGTCCGTCGACCCGGCCGCACGCGCGCAGCAGCTTGCCGAAGGCCTCGCGGTCGCCGAACTCCACGCCGTAGGTGTTCACGTTCTGGCCCAGCAACGTGATCTCCTGGACGCCCTCGCGGACCAGCAGCTCCACCTCGGCGAGGATGTCGACGGGACGCCGGTCGGTCTCCTTGCCCCGCAACGCCGGGACGATGCAGTAGGTGCATGTGTTGTTGCAGCCCACACTGATCGACACCCACGCCGCATACGCCGAGTCCCGCCGGGTGGGCAGCGTCGACGGGAAGCGGACCAACGCCTCCTCGATCTCCACCTGCGAGGCCTGCTCGACCCGCGCCCGCTCCAGCAGCGTCGGCAGCGAACCGAGGTTATGGGTGCCGAAGACGACATCGACCCACGGGGCGCGGGTCGTCACGATGTCCTTGTCCTTCTGCGCCATGCACCCGCCGACGGCGATCTGCATGCCGGGGCGTCCCAGCCTGACCGGGCGCAGGTGACCGAGGTTGCCGTAGAGGCGGTTGTCGGCGTTCTCGCGCACCGCACACGTGTTGAAAACGACCACATCGGCCGGCGCACCCTCGGGGGCGCGCGCGTAGCCGGCGTCCTCCAGCACCCCGGCGATCCGCTCGGAGTCGTGGACGTTCATCTGGCACCCGTAGGTGATGACCTCGTAGGTCCGCTGCTCACTCATGACGTCCGCGCACTCTACCCGAGCCCGCCTCGCGGAGGGTCGTGGGCAGGCTGCGGACGCCGCCGGTCGAAGTTAGTGGGCGACCTCGATGGCCCGGGACTCGCGGACGACCGTGATCCGGATCTGGCCCGGATAGGTGAGCTCGGTCTCGATCTGCCGCGCGATCTCGCGCGCGATGGTCTGCGCCTCGGCGTCGCCGATGCGGTCCGGCGCCACCATCACCCGCACTTCCCGGCCGGCCTGCATGGCGAACACCCGGTCCACCCCCTCGTGGGCGGAGGCGATCTCCTCCAGGCGTCCCAGCCGGGTCACGTACGCCTCCAGGCTCTCGCGCCGGGCGCCCGGACGCGACCCGCTGATCGCGTCGGCGGCCTGGGTCAGGATCGCCTCGACGGTCCGCGGCTCCACCTCGTGGTGGTGGGCCTCGATGGCGTGAACGACGTCGGGGTGCTCGCCGTGACGCCGAGCCAGGTCGGCGCCCACCTTGGCGTGGGTGCCCTCGGACTCGTGGGTGAGCGCCTTGCCGATGTCGTGCAGGAAGGCGCAGCGCTTGCAGATAGCCACGTCCAGCCCGAGTTCGGCCGCCATGATGCCCGCCAGGTGCGCGCACTCGACCAGATGCCCCAACACGTTCTGCCCGTACGACGTGCGGAACTTCAGCGCCCCGACGATCGGCAGCAGCCCGGGATCCAGATCGGTGATCCCCACCTCGACCAACGCCTCCTCCGCGGCGCGCACGCACATGTCGCGCATGCGCTCCACGCTGCGCGCGTGGACCTCCTCGATCCGGCTCGGATGGATGCGCCCGTCGGAGACCAACTCGGTGAGCGTCAGGCGTGCCGTCTCGCGGCGGACGGGATCGAAGCACGACAGCAGCACCACCTCGGGGGTGTCGTCCACCATGAGGTTGACGCCGGTCGTCTGCTCGAACGCCCGGATGTTGCGGCCCTCGCGGCCGATGATCCGGCCCTTCATGTCCTCGCTCGGCAACGGCACCGTCGCCACGACCGACTCGGCGGTCTGCTCGGACGCCACCCGCTGGATGGCCTCCACCACCAGGTGCCGCGCCCGCCGCTCGGCATCGCGCCGAGCCTCGTTCTCGATGTCGCGCGCCAGCCCCGCGGCGGCCAGCCGCGACTCGTGCTCCACCCGCGCCAATAGCTCGGCGCGGGCCTCGTCCACCGAGATGCTCGCGACCCGCTCCAGCTCGGCGAGCGTCCGGGCCTCGGCGCCGGCCAGCCGCCGCTCACGGGTCTCCACGTCGGTGCGCCGGGCCGCCAGGTCCGCCGCCACCGCGTCCGCCTCGCGTCGCGCCTCCGCCACCGCGGCCTCCCGCGCGGCCACCGACTCCTCCCGCCGGTTGAGCGTGGCCTTCTGGCGGTCGAGCGCCTCGGTCTGGACCGCCAGCACCTCGCGTGCCTCCACACGCAGCTTCTCCGCCTCTAGGCGCACCTCCTCGGCTTCGGCGCGTGCCTGCTCGCGCAGCGCCTCCGACTCGGACGGCTGGTCGCCCGACTTCGCCTTGCCGGACGCCGGCTTCGCGGGGGGATCCAGCACGCGGCGCGGCTTCTCGGGCTGCGGCGGACGCAAGCGCTGCACCCAGTGGGGCACGCGCAACATCACCACGATGATCGCGACCGCCAACCCGACGAGCACGACCAACAGGGCGAGGACGACCGGCAACAGGGCCTGAGCGTCCATGGTCACCTCCGGGTGCGGCGTGCCGCCCATCGTAGAGGGTCAGGGCAGGAGGTCGGCGTCCGCTCCACCGTCGATGTCGGCCAACGCCTCCCGCACGGCCCTGCGCGTCACCTCCGGACCGAACCCGCGCCGCGCCAGCGCCCCCGCCACGCGGCGGTAGCGGACGCCCGCGTCCAGCCCAGCGGTGGCCGCGGCCCGCTTGCGGGCCAGGGCGAGCGCGGAGGCGAACTCGTCGTCGTCGCTCACAGACGCCACCGCCTCCTGCACCGTCTCCGGGTCGAGACCTTTGGCGCGGAGCTCCTGGCGGAGCACCGCGCGCGACCGCTGCCGACGCCTGGCACCCTCGACCCACTGCTCCGCGAACGCACTGTCGTCGACCAAGCGAAGCTCGGCGAACCGCTCCAGCACCTCGGACGCCGCGGCGTCCGGAACCCCACGCTTGCGCAGCGTCTCGACCAGCTCGGCGCGGCTGCGCGCCCGGACCGTGAGGCTCCGTAGGACGATCTCGCGCGCCACGGCCACCGGGTCGGCCGCGGGATCGTCGCGCTCGGCCAGATCCGCCGGCTCGTCGCGTCCCCGCCGCGCCACGACTAGAAGATCTCCCCAGTCACCGGATCGATGCCCTCGGGCACCTCGATCTTGCCGATGCCGAGCTGCACGAGGATGCGCCTCTCGATCTCGTCGGCCACGGCCGGGTTCTTCTTGAGGTAGTTGCGCGCGTTCTCTTTGCCCTGGCCGAGTTGGTCGGTCTCGTAGGTGAACCAGGCCCCCGCCTTGCGGATGATGCCGAGCTCCACGCCCATGTCGATGAGGCTGCCCTCGCGGGAGATGCCCTGCCCGTACAAGATGTCGAACTCCGCCTGCTTGAACGGCGGCGCCACCTTGTTCTTCACGACCTTGACCCGCGTGCGGTTGCCGACCATCTCGGAGCCGTCCTTGAGGGTCTCGATGCGGCGCACGTCGAGCCGGACCGAGGAGTAGAACTTGAGCGCCCGGCCCCCCGTCGTCGTCTCGGGCGACCCGAACATCACGCCGATCTTCTCGCGCAACTGGTTGATGAAGATCGCAGTGGTGTTCGCCCCGGACAGGGCGCCGGTCATCTTGCGCAGCGCCTGGCTCATGAGGCGGGCCTGCAGACCCACGTGGCTGTCGCCCATCTCGCCCTCGATCTCGGCGCGCGGGGTCAGCGCGGCGACCGAGTCGATGACGATCAGCGCCAGCGCGCCCGACCGGACCAGCATGTCGGCGATCTCGAGCGCCTGCTCGCCGTTGTCGGGCTGGCTCACCAGCAACTGATCGGTGTCCACGCCCAGCTTCGCCGCGTACTCGGGATCGAGCGCGTGTTCGGCGTCGATGAACGCGCAGATGCCGCCGGCGCGCTGCGCGTTGGCGATGGCGTGCAGGGCGACCGTCGTCTTGCCGGACGACTCCGGACCATAGATCTCCACGACCCGACCGCGCGGCAACCCGCCGATGCCGAGGGCGACGTCGAGCGCGATCGACCCGGTCGGGATCACCTCGATGGGCTGTCGGGTCTCCTCGCCCAGCCGCATTACCGAGCCCTTGCCGTGGGCCTTCTCGATCTGGGCCAGCGCGGCCTCCAGAGCCTTCGCGCGATCGGCTACCGCCATGGTCGTGTCCTTCCTCGTCGGGCCACATGGCCCACCTTCGCTCACACCCTAGGCAGCCCCTCCGACAATCCGTCATCGCGGGTCACGCCTGTGGAAAACTCGCGCCGGCGGCGTCCGTCACCGCACCGGCACGCACCACATTACCGAACAGATGTTCGATGTTGCCGCGACACGCCGCCTGGGCAACCGCTGATTAATGCCGTTCTTGGCGAGGACGGGTCGGGCGAGATGATCCGGCCCCCCGCAGCCAGAACATGATGGATCAGCGTTTCCCTAGCGTTCCGAATCGGGCAGTTCGAGCTGGGTCCACACGGCCCGCCACACGGCCACGGCCGGGACCCCGGCGTCCAGAGCCTCGACGACGGTCCGGCTGCCCAACTCGCCCAGCGCCACCTGCGCGGCCCAGGCCCGGGCGTAGTCGGCGCCCAGATGGCGCTCCAGGCGGCGCCACAGCTCGGTCTCGCGCACCGGATCAGGCGGCGGCGACCGGGGCGACCACGGGGAACGGCGTGACGATCTCGTGCGCCTCGACGCGGTCGCTCACGCGGCGCAGGACATCGGACAGCGAGACGTCGAGCGCGCCGCAGATGGCGTTCAGCAACTCCGAGGACGCCTCCTTCTGGCCGCGCTCGACCTCGGAGAGGTAGCCGAGGCTGACGCGGGCGGCGGCGCTCACCTCGCGCAGGGTCAGGGCCTCCGCCATGCGCAGCTCGCGCAGCGTCTGGCCCAGCATCTCGCGCATGAGAACCGGTCGCATCACACCTCCTCGAACATGTGCGGGGTAGTCATCTCAGGATCAACACCGCCGGGACGTCCCGTGTTCCCGACCCTACACGGGCGAGACGACACGAAGCAGCATCTTCAGCGCGGCGTCGACCGTGGCGGCACGGATCGTCTCGCGATTGCCCTCGAACTGGAACCGCTGCACCTGCGAGAACTGCGGGAAGGAGGCCACCTGGGGGCCCTGCACGCAGATCCAGACCTCGCCGGGCTCGTGCCCCTCTTGCGGGTCCGGACCCGCCACGCCCGTCACGGCGATCACCCAGTCGGCCCGCGTGCGCTCCTGGATGCCGATGGCCATCCCGAGGGCGGTCTCCTCGCTCACCACGGTGTGCTCGGCCAGCGTCTCCCGCGACACCCCGAGCAGGGCGGTCTTCATGGCGGTCGCGTACACGACCGCGCCGCCGAGGTAGCACGCGGACGCCCCCGGCACGCTCGTGAGGGCCGCGCCCAACAGCCCCCCGGTCAGCGACTCGGCGGTGGCCAGCGAGGCCGACCGCTGGGTCATCGTCCGGATCGTCTTGACGGCCGCCTCGTTCACCGCTCGGCCTCGCCCTCCGGCGCCGCGTCCGCGGCCGTCGACTCGCGGGGGTGCTCTGCCAGGTAGCGGGCCCGCAGCCGCGCGGCCTCGCGCACGTATTCCAGCCCCGTGACGACCGTCAGGCCAAACGCCAGGCACATCGCCACCCACGCCAGCACAGCCCACGGCGTCCGCACCGGTTCGGGCAGCAGCGCCAGGCCGGGCAGGAACATCACCAGCGCGACCGACTGCAGCACCGTCTTGAGCTTGCCGCCCCGGTTGGCGGCCATCACGCCGTACTTCAGGATCGCCCACCGCATCGCGGTGATGCCCCACTCGCGGAAGAGGATGATGATCGTGATCCACCACGGCAGCTCGTTGAGGATCGACAGCCCGATGAACGCCATCCCCGTGATGGCCTTGTCGGCGATGGGATCCCACAGCTTGCCGAAGTCGGTGACGAGGTTGTACTTCCGCGCGATCTTGCCGTCGATCATGTCGGTGAGGATCGCCAGCACGAAGATGAGCGCGGCGACCCAGCGCAGCCCCGGATCGTGCGGGTACGCCAGCAGCACCCACCCGAACACCGGGACCGCGGCCATGCGCAGCGCGGTCAGCGCATTGGGGACGTTGAGGTTGCTGGGCTTCTCGACAGGCGTTGTCACAAGCCATCCTCCCGTTCGACGACGAGGTCGACGCCCTCGGCGTCCACGACCTTACCCCACACCAGCTCGCCGACCGCCCCGGACGCCAGCGTGCACGACCCATCGACCTCGGGCCCCTGATGGCGGGCCCGTCCGGTGGCGCCGTCGGCGTCCGCGGCCTCGACGAGCACCTGCACCCGCTCGCCCAACCGCTCGGCCGCCCGCTGGTCGACCAGCTCCGTCGCCAGGTCGGACAGCCGCTCCAGCCGCTCCGCGACGACCTCCTCGGCGACCTTCCTCGGCAGCCCGGCGGCCTCGGTGCCCTCCTCGTCGGAGTACCCGAACACGCCCAGGGCGTCCAGACGGGCGGCGCCCACGAAGTCCGCGAGCAGCTCCACGTCGGCGTCCGTCTCGCCGGGAAAGCCCACGATCACGTTGCTGCGGACGCCCGCCTGCGGCGCCAGCGTCCGGATGCGGTCGAGCAGCGCGAGGAAGGCGTCGGGGTCGCCGAAGCGCCGCATCCGCCGCAGGACCGTCGGGGACGCATGCTGGAAGGACAGGTCGAAGTAGGGCACGACCTTGTCGGTGGCGACCATCGCCTCCACCAACCCCGGACGGATCTCGGCCGGCTGCAGGTAGCTCACCCGGATCCAGTCGAGCCCGTCGATGTCGCTCAGTTTCGTCAGGAGCCGCTCCAGAGCCGCCAACTCGCCGAGGTCCTTGCCGTAGCTGGAGGTGTTCTCGCTCACCAGGAACGCCTCGCGGACGCCCTGGTCCACGAGCGCGCGCACCTCGGCGACGACGTCGTCCACCGGGCGCGACACGAACGCGCCCCGGAAGCTCGGGATCGCACAGAACGCGCAGCGCCGGTCGCAACCGGACGCGATCTTCACCGGCGCGGACGGCCCGCCCACGAGGCGGCGGCGGGGGCTACGGGGGCCGGAGGCCGGCGTCCGCCCCGGGATCGCGATCTCGGACGCCGCGGCCTGCCGCTGGGCCGGCGCGAGCGGCAGCAGCCGGCGCCGGTCGGCGGGAACGTGCGAGGGCAGGTGCTCGCCGTCCAGGATCCGCCGCAGCCGGCCGTCGATATCGGCGTAGGCGTCGAAGCCCAGGACGGCGTCCGCCTCCGGGAGGGCGTCCGCCAGCTCGGCGCCGTACCGCTCCGCCAGGCACCCGACCGCCACAACGCGGCGCCGGACGCCGTCGCCCAGGTCTGCGGCGGCGAGCACGGTGTCGATGGAGTCCTTCTTGGCCGACTCGATGAAGCCGCAGGTGTTGACGACGATCGCCGCGGCGTCCGCGGGCTCGGCGACGAGGACGAACCCGCCCGCCTCGAGACGGCCGGCCAGTTCCTCGGAATCGACCTCGTTGCGCGCGCACCCCAACGAGACGATATGGACGGAGGTCGAGGGTTTCACCCGCGACAATCTACCGAAGTCGACTGTCGTCCCCGTCGCGCCAGGTGTTGGCTGGGCCCATGCTGCAAGCCCTCGTGATGTGTCTTCCGGCGCTGGTGTACCTCCTTTGGCGCCGCCGGTCCGCCGACGCCCGCGCGACGATGGGACTCACCCTGCCCCCCGCGAACGGGTGGCTGCTCGGCCTGCTCGCCGCCGCGGTCTCGCTGGGGCTGGGCTGGGCCGCCACGCGGGGCATCCCCGCCGAGGTGTTCACCGGAGACAACGTCACCGGGCGGATCACCGGCGTCGTGGCCGCCGTCGTCGTGATCGCCAAGGCCGTGGGCGAGGAGTTGCTGTTCCGCGGGTTCGTCCAGGGGCTGGTGGCCCGACGGTTCGGCGCGAGTTGGGGCATCGCGGTCCAGGCCGTCTTGTTCCTGCTCCCCCATCTGGCCCTGCTCGCGGTCAGTCCCACGTTGGCGCCGCTGGTCGCCACCCAGGCGGTGGTCGGGGTCATCCTCGGGTGGCTGCGGCACCACACCGGCAGCGTGGCCCCGGGTTGCCTGGCGCACGCGGCGACGAACGTCCTGGTCGGCCTGCTCGTCTGAGCGCCGGGGCGGTCGCTGCGCGCCGCGGCGTCCGGGCGTGGGACACTGGACCCCATGCGTCGAATCAACCAGAGCGACAAGCTCCGCAACGTCCGCTACGACGTCCGGGGACCCATCCTGGTCGAGGCCCAGAAGCTGGAGGCCGAGGGGCACAAGATCCTGAAGCTGAACATCGGCAACCCCGCCCCCTTCGGGTTCGAGGCGCCCGAGGCCATCATCGGAACGATGATCCACAGCCTGCCCGAGGCGCAGGGCTACTCCGACAGCCGCGGCATCTACCCGGCGCGGGTGGCCGTCATGAACTACTACCAGGGCAAGGGCCTGCGCAGGGTCACCGTCGACGATGTCTACATCGGCAACGGGGTCAGCGAGCTGATCACCCTGGTGCTCCAGGCGCTGGTGAACAATGGCGACGAGATCCTCGTCCCGGCGCCGGACTACCCGCTGTGGACCGGCGCGGTGTCGCTGGCCGGTGGCGTGCCCATCCACTACGTGTGCGACGAGGCCAACGCCTGGAACCCCGACCTCGCCGACATCGAGAGCAAGATCACGCCGCAGACGCGAGCGCTCGTCCTGATCAACCCGAACAACCCCACGGGCGCGGTGTACTCGGCGGACATCGTGCGCGGCTTCGTCGCCATCGCGCGCCGCCACGGGCTCGTGCTCATGGCGGACGAGATCTACGAGAAGATCGTCTTCGACGGCCTCACCCACCATCACGCCGCGACGTTCGCCGGCGACGACGTGCTCTGCCTGACGTTCTCCGGGCTGTCGAAGGCCTACCGCGTGTGCGGTTACCGGTCGGGCTGGGTCGTCATCACCGGCCCCAAGCACCTCGCCACCGACTTCATCGAGGGCCTCACGCTGCTGGCCAACATGCGCATGTGCAGCAACGTGCCCGCGCAGCACGCCATCCAGACCGCGCTGGGCGGGTACCAGAGCGTCGAGGAGTACATCGTCCCGGGCGGGCGGTTCTACGACCAGCAGAAGCTCGCGTGGCGCCTGCTCAACGAAATCCCCGGCGTGAGCTGCGTCGAGCCCCACGGCGCGCTGTACGTGTTCCCGCGGCTCGACCCCGAGGTGTACCCCATCGAGGACGACGAGGCTTTCGTGATCGGCCTGCTACGTGCCAAGAAGGTGCTCGTCACCCACGGCACCGGGTTCAACTGGATCGCGCCCGACCACTTCCGGCTCGTGACGCTGCCCGACACCAAGCTGCTCACCGAGGCCATCGGCCGGATTTCCGACCACCTGGCTAGCCTGCGAGCCTGAGCGGACGCGCCGCGTCGACCCGCTCGGCGCGGTGACGGACGTCGACGGCGCGTCCCTCGACTGGCCGGATCGACCCCTCCTTCTCGGAAACGTCGCCGCTCGGACACGTCGCCACGGCGTCCGGGACTCAGCCCTCGCGCAGGTTGACCAGCACCTCGTCCAGGTCGTCGGGCTTGACCAGCACCTCCCGCGGCTTGCTGCCCTCGGACGGACCCACGACGCCGCGCGTCTCCAGGATGTCCATGAGGCGACCGGCCTTGGCGAATCCGACCCGCAGCTTGCGCTGCAGCATCGACGTCGAGCCGAGCTGCAAGTTGACCACCAGGGTGGCCGCCTCGAGCACGAGTTCGAGGTCGTCGCCGATGTCCTCGGCGACCTTCGCGCTGGCCTCGGCGGGGGCGGACACGTCCTCGCGGTACTGCGGCGCCAGTTGTTCGGTGACGTGCTTGACGACCGCGCGAATCTCGGCCTCGGTCACCCACGCGCCCTGCACCCGGATCGGCTTGCTCGCGCCCATCGGCAGGAACAGCCCATCGCCTTGGCCGACCAGCTTCTCGGCGCCGGGCTGGTCGAGGATCACGCGGGAGTCGGTCATCGAGCTGGTGGCGAACGCCAACCGGCTCGGCACATTGGCCTTGATGAGGCCGGTGACGACGTCGGTGGACGGCCGCTGCGTGGCCAGCACCAGGTGGATGCCGGCGGCGCGCGCGAGCTGGGTGATCCGGACGATCGAGTCCTCCACGTCGCGCGGGGCCACCATCATGAGGTCGGCCAGCTCGTCCACGACGACCAGCAGGTACGGGTACGGCGCGAGGATGCGCTCCGATCCCGGCGGCAGCTTGACCTGCCCGGCCCGCACGGCCTTGTTGAAGTCGTCGATGTGTCGGAACCCGAACGCCGCCAGATCGTCGTAGCGGGCGTCCATCTCGCGGCACACCCACTGCAACGCCTCGGCCGCCTTCTTGGGGTTGGTGATGATCGGCGTGATGAGGTGCGGGATGCCCTCATAGTGCGTGAGCTCCACCCGCTTCGGGTCGACCAGCATGAGCCGCACCTCGTCGGGCGTGGCACGCATCAGGATCGACGCGATCATCGAGTTCACGAAGCTGGACTTGCCCGAGCCGGTCGCGCCGGCCACGAGCAGGTGCGGCATCTTGGCCATGTTGGCCACGACGAACCCGCCCTCGACGTCCTTGCCCAGGCCGACCGTCATCGGGTGGTGGTCGTTGCGCGCACGGTTGCTGCGCAGCACGTCGCCGAGGCTGACGATCTCCTTGTCGAGGTTGGGAATCTCCACGCCGATGGCCGACTTGCCCGGGATCGGGCTGAGGATCCGCACGTCCGCGGACGCCACCGCGTAGGCGATGTTGCGGCCCAGCGCCGTCACCTTCTCGACCTTGACGCCCGTGCCCAGTTCGACCTCGTAGCGCGTGACCGTCGGTCCGCGGGTGTAGCCGGTGACCTGGGCGTCGATGTCGAACTGCGTGAAGACCTCGGCCAGGCGCCCCACGACGGCGTCGGACGCCTCGCTCCGCGCCTTGGGTGCGGTCCCCGGCTTGAGGGTGGCGGCGTCCGGCAGCACGTAGGCGATGTCGCCGGTGAGCATCGTCTGCTCGGCGCGCAGCGGGGCCCCGGACGCCAGCGGGGGCAGCAGGTCCTTGGGCTCCTCGGCGGGGACGGACGCGGACGCCTTGGCCTTGCCCGCCGTCACGGGCTTGCGGGGCTCCTCGACCGCGTCCACGTCGAACACGTCGGCATCCGGCTCCGGGGCGTCGTCGACGACCGGATCGAGCACGAGCGGGGTGTCGTAGGCGCGGTCCACGCCGTACTCGGGGGCCTGAGGAGGTCGGGCGAACCGGGCGCGGAGCGCGGCCACACGCGCGGGGAACTCCCGCAGCGGGATGCCGGTGATGACGAGCAGGCCGAACACCGCGACCAGCACCAGCAGCGGGACCGTCACCCACACCGTCAGCAGGTCGGCGAGCAGGGAGCTCGACACGAAGCCCAGGGCGCCGCCGGCCTCGCGCAGTTGGTCCGGACGGCTCGGGGTCGGCATCCCCTTGGCGATGTGGATCAGCCCGAGGACGCCGAGCGACAGCGCCAGCCAGCCGACGGGCTGGCGTCCGGCGGGGCCGTTCGCGCGGGGGTCGCGCATGGTCCGCCATGCCATGCCGAAGGCGGCGAGCGGCAGGACATAGGAGGCGGTGCCGAAGACGGTGGACACCACCAGGCGGATCCACTCGCCGCCGGCCCCCGGGATCATGAACCAGAAGGCGGCGGCGATGACGATCCCGACAGCGATGAGACCGAGGCCCGTGCCGTCGCGGCGCTGCTCGGGGTCGAGGTCGGCGACACCGTGGCCGAGGCTGCGGACGATCCCCCCCACGAACCCCGCGATGCCGCGCCAGACCGCGGCGATGCCGCGTCCGAGGGCCGGGAGCACGCCGGAGCCGCCCGCCTGCTTCTTCTTCGCGGGCGTGCGGCTAGGAGTCCTGGGGTTGCTTCCGGTCGAGCGGGAAGACGAACTGCGCGTCGTGGACGCGTTCGTTCGGCTCCGCGTGGGGGAAGACGCGCGGGTCGCCATGGGCTTCACCCTAACAAGCCAACGGCGCGCCTCCCGTAGCGCCGCGCCGCGCCACGCCGGACACCGCGGTCAGACGGTCGGGTCGTCGGTGAGCACGTGATAGAGGACGTGGTCCTGCCATGCGCCGGCGATCTTGACCAGTTGCGGGGCCATCCCGTAGCGCACGAAGCCGTTGCGTTCGAGGGCGCGCTGGGATGCGACATTGTGGACGAGCGTCCCGGCCTCCAGCCGGTGCAGGCGCAGGCCGTGGAACGCCTCCTGTGTGGCCAGCCCGACGGCCGCGGTGGCGTAGCCCAGCCGGACGAACGGGGCCCCGATCCAGTAGCCCAGCGACGCGAACTGCCCGGCGCCGCGGACGATGTTGTCGATCGTGATCCGGCCGACGATCGCCCCGGTCGGATCGACGATCACGAACGGGCGCGTGAGTCCGGCCGCTGCCCGCGCGAGCTGCGCGGCGATGACACTCCGTTGGCCCGCGGGGGTGTAGTAGTCCTCACCCCGAGCCGGCTCCCACGGCTCCAGATGCTCCCGCGAGGCGACCAGCAGCGCGGCGAGTTCGTCGGCGTCCGACTCCCTCACCAGCCGCAGCGCGATTCCCACCGCTCAGCCCTTACCGAAGTGCAGCCAGCCGGCGGGGCCGGTCCAGGGCCGGCCATCCACGAGCACCGCCGGGGTCTGTTCCGCCTCCAGGACGCGGCCCACTACCGACCAGCCGGGCGGGACGGCGTCCGCGGCGAACGTCGCCAACAAGGCGTGGTCGTCCCCGCCGGTGAGGATGTACGCCATGGGCTCGCCGCCGCCGATGGCGGCCGCAACGGTCTTCTGGGCCTCGTCCACGTCGAAAGCGGCGCTGTCGATGTCGATGACGACCCCGGACGCCGCAGCCACGTGCCCGAGGTCGGCGAGCAGCCCGTCGGAGCAGTCGATCATGGCGGTGGCGCCGGCGTCCGCGGCGACGATGCCCTGACCGTAAGGGGGCTCCGGCACCCGATGGGCGCGGACGACCGCGCCCGGCGAACGGAACCCACGCCCCAGGACGGCCAGCCCCGCGGCGGCCATGCCGAGGCGTCCGACGAACGCCACCACGTCGCCGGGACGCGCGCCTGAGCGGACGACCGGCGTCCGGCCCTCAAGGTCGCCGAACACCGTCACGACGACGGAGACGACCGGGCCGCGGGTCACGTCCCCGCCGACGAGGGCCGCGCCGCAGCGGTCGCACTCCTCACGGACGCCGCGGGCCAGCTCGACCACCCACTCGACGTCGGTGCTGCCGGGCGCAGACAGGCTGACGACGATCCCGACGGGACGCGCGCCCATCGCCTCCAGGTCGGCGACGGAGCTGGCCACCGCCTTGCGGCCGACATCGCGCGGGCCGGACCAGACCTTCTTGAAGTGGACGTCCTCGACCATGGCGTCGGTGGACACCGCCACCTGCCCGATCGGCGCGAAGACGGCGCAGTCGTCGCCGACCCCGAGGGTCACGTTGGCCGGGACGTGCAGGTCGTGGGTGAGCGCGGCGATGAGGTCGAACTCGCCGACCTCGGCGAGCGTAGCCATCAGCGCAGCCCCAGCGGACGCCGCAGCGCCAGGTCGATCAACTCGGCGATGAGTCTCGGATAGGACACCCCGGACGCCTGCCACAAGCTCGGATACATCGACAGGCGGGTGAAGCCGGGCAGCGTGTTGAGCTCGTTGACCCACACCTCGTCGTCCGGGGTGACAAACAGATCGACGCGCGCCAGCCCCTCGCAGCCCATGGCCTCGAACGTCGCCACGGCCACCTTCTGCATGCGGCGCAGCAGCCGCGGGCTGACGTCGGCGGGGATCTCCAAGCTGACCTGCTCGTCGGGGGTGTACTTGGCCTCGAAGTCGTAGAAGGCGTCATCGGTGTGCATCCGGATCTCGCCGGCGACGGTCACCCGCGGCGGACCGTCGGGGCTGCCGAGCACCGCGAGCTCGATCTCGCGGACGCCCACGAAACCCTGCTCCACGAGCACCTTCGGGTCGAAGCGCTGGGCCTCCTCGATAGCGGAGCGCAGGCCGTCCGGCGTCGCGACGCGCGAGATGCCCATGGATGAGCCGCCCCGCGCGGGCTTGACGTAGACGGGAAACTCCAGGGCGACGGCGCAGCGATCCACAATCCGCTGGCTCTCGGCCTCCCAGTCGGCCTTCGGGATCGTCACCCACGGGCACAGCGGCAGTCCGGCGCTGGCCAGCTGGCGGCGCATGAGGTCTTTGTCCATGGAGTTGGCGCTGGCGGCAACCCCGCAGCCCACGTAGCGGATGCCGAGCATCTCGAACATGCCCTGGATGGTGCCGTCCTCGCCGAACGGACCGTGCAGCAGCGTGAACGCCACGTCGAAGACGCGCACATCGGTCAGGCCGGCGTCCGCGAGCGTCGCCACCCGGCCGGTCCCGGCGCCCGTGTCGCGCAGCACGACCGCCTCGGGACGGTCCTCGGACAGCCGCGGCAACCTGTGGTCGACCACCTCCATCGCGCGCATCTCGTCGGCAGACACCTGCACCCAGCGTCCCGACGGCGTGATGCCCACTCCGATCACCTCGAAGCGCTCGGCATCGATGGCGCGCGTCACACCGCCGGCGGTCAGGCAGCTCACGTCGTGCTCGGAGCTCGTGCCGCCGAAGATGATCGCGACGCGGATGCGGTCGGTCATGGGAGTCCTCCTAGGTGCGGACGAGGCAAGCCGGCGCCACGGCGTCCGGACGCCGCCGCTCGGGCGCTGCCTACCCTAGCGCCGCGCACCGACCGAGGCTCCCACTAGGCTCGCCCGCGTGACCATCGAGCACCTCACCATCGGGCAGCCGGACGCCGACGGCTGGGTTGCCGTCACCGACGGCGGGCAGCCTCGGCACGTGCCGACGGCCGCGGCGTCCGAGTTCCGGACGCTGCGGGTCGGTCAGCGGGTCCAGGCGCAGACGGACGCCGCGGGTGCGGTCGTGAGGGTGTCGCTGCCCTGAGGAGTCAGTCGGCGACCTTCGCGGGGAGCGTGGTCACCTTCCACGCCGGCCGGGTGGCCTCGTAGGCGGCGATGGCGTCGGCGTGCTGGAGCGTCACGCCGATGTCGTCCAGGCCGTTGAGGAGCCGGTGGGCGGTGTAGTCGTCGATGGTGAACGGGTAGACCGCGCCCCCGGCGACGATCCGGCGCTCGGCCAGGTCGACGGTGAATTCGATGCCCGGCTCGGCCTCGGCCGCCTTCCAGAGTTGCTCCACGACGTCCTGGGACACCTGCGCGACGAGCAGGCCGGCCTTGCCGGAGTTGCCGCGGAAGATGTCGCCGAAGCGGGAACCGACGACGACCTTGAAGCCGTAGTTCTGCAGCGCCCAGACGGCGTGCTCGCGCGAACTGCCCGTGCCGAAGTCGGGTCCTGCGACCAGGATCGAGCCCGCCGCGTAGGCCGGGTCGTTCAGGACGAACGCGGGGTCGCCCCGCCAGGCCGCGAACAGGCCGTCCTCGAAGCCGGAGCGCGTGACGCGCTTGAGGTAGACCGCCGGGATGATCTGGTCGGTGTCGACGTTGCTGCGGCGCAGCGGCACCGCGATGCCGGTGTGGGTCGTGAACTTGTCCATGTCTGCGCTCCTGTCAGAGGTCGGCCGGGGACGAGAGGGTGCCGCGCACGGCCGTGGCGGCGGCGACGGCGGGCGACACCAGGTGGGTCCGTCCGCCCTTGCCCTGCCGGCCCTCGAAGTTGCGGTTCGACGTGGACGCCGAGCGCTCGCCGGGCGCGAGCTGGTCGGGGTTCATGCCCAAGCACATCGAGCACCCCGCCTCGCGCCATTCGGCGCCGGCGGCGGTGAAGATCGCGTCCAGGCCCTCGGCCATCGCTTGGCGCCGCACCCGGGCCGATCCCGGCACGACGAGCATGCGGACGCCGTCGGCGACCCTGCGGCCCTCCAGGACGGACGCCGCCAGGCGCAGGTCCTCGATGCGGCCGTTGGTGCAGGAGCCCACGAACACGGTGTCCACCGCGACCTCGCGGAGGGGCTGTCCGGGAGTGAGGCCCATGTACTCGAGGGCGCGCTCGGCGGCGGCGCGCTCGACCTCATCGCGGATATCGGCGGGGACCGGGACCCGGCCGCCGAGCGGGGCGCCTTGCCCGGGGTTGGTCCCCCACGTCACGAAGGGGGTGAGCGTGGCGGCGTCCAGCCTCACCTCGGCGTCGAACACGGCGTCCGCGTCGGTGTAGAGCGCCTTCCAGGAGGCCACCGCGGCGTCCCAGTCGGCACCGGTCGGCGCGTGGGGGCGTCCGGCGAGGTAGGCGAACGTCGTCTCGTCGGGCGCGATCATGCCCGCCTTCGCGCCCCACTCGATGCTCATGTTGCAGATCGTCATGCGGCCCTCCATCGACATGTTCTCGATGGTGGAGCCGCGGTACTCCACGATGTAGCCCTGCCCACCGCCGGTGCCGACCTGGGCAATGAGGGCGAGCACCACGTCCTTGGGGGTGACGCCGTCGGGCAGTTCGCCGTCGATGGTGACGGCCATGCGCTTCGCGGGCGCCTGCGACAGCGTCTGCGTGGCCAGGACATGCTCGACCTCGCTGGTGCCGATGCCGAAGGCCAGCGCGCCGAACGCGCCGTGGGTGGACGTGTGCGAGTCGCCGCACACGATCGTCATGCCGGGCTGGGTGACCCCAAGCTGCGGCCCGATGATGTGGACGACGCCCTGGTCGGGGTCCCCAAGGCTGTGGAGCCGGACGCCGAACTCGGCGGCGTTGGCGCGCAGGGTGTCCACCTGGAGCTTGCTGACCGGATCGGCGATGGGCGCGAGGATGTTTTCGGTGGGGGTGTTGTGGTCCTCGGTGGCGAGGGTGAGATCCGGACGCCGCACCGGACGACCGGCGAGCCGGAGGCCGTCGAACGCCTGCGGACTGGTCACTTCGTGGACCAGATGCAGGTCGATGTACAGCAAGTCCGGTTCGCCCGCTACGCTGCGGACGACGTGGTCCTGCCAAACCTTGTCACTCAGGGTGCGCCCCATGCCGAGCTCCTTCGCCAGCCTCGTGGCCGTCAGTACTACTGTGCGTAGGAGACCTTACCGACTTGCATGTCAGTGTTCGAGACGGCAATATCAGAGTATGGACAACTCAAGTGGGGTTGGCGTCCTCGACAAGGCAGCCCTGGTCCTCACTGCACTGGAGCAGGGACCGACAACACTGGCTGGACTCGTGAGCGCGACCGGCTTGGCCCGACCGACAGCACATCGATTGGCCGTGGCCCTCGAACACCATCGACTTGTAAGTCGCGATCTGCAAGGACGATTCGTCCTCGGACCGCGTCTGACCGAACTGGCCTCCGCAGCCGGCGAAGACCGTCTCCTCGCCACCGCCGGCCCCGTGCTGGCCCGACTCCGCGACATCACCGGAGAGTCGGCTCAGCTCTTCCGCCGCCAGGGCGAAATCCGCATCTGCGCGGCATCCGCCGAGCGCCCCAGCGGGCTCCGCGACACGATCCCCGTGGGCGCCCAGCTCACCATGAACGCCGGCTCGGCGGCTCAGGTGCTGCTCGCCTGGGAGGATCCCGAGCGCATTCAGCGCGGCCTCAGCAACGCCACCTTCTCCGCGGTCGCCCTCGCAACGGTGCGTCGGCGCGGCTGGTCGCAGTCGGTGGCTGAGCGCGAGGCGGGCGTGGCGTCCGTGTCGGCGCCCGTCCGGAGCCCCGCCGGCAAGGTCATCGCCGCCGTGAGCGTGTCGGGCCCGATCGAGCGGCTCTCCCGGCAGCCCGGACGCCTCCACGCCCCTGCCGTCATGGCTGCCGCCGAGCGGCTGTCCGAAGTCCTGCGTCGCACGGGCGGCGAAGGCTGAGTCCACGCGCGAGAAGGGGAGGGGTTCACCAGGACCCCTCCCCTTCGTGGTGCCATCCCCCGCCGTCGGCGTCCGGACGCCGTGCTGTAGCCTAAGCGCCGTTTGAGACAGGCCACCCCGGAGGGACATGAACAAGCAGGCAGGCACCGCGGTCTCCAGTCGATACGCCTGGTTGGACATCGTTCGCGCCTTGGCGGTCCTCTTCGTGCTCTGGGACCACTTCGTGGGCGAGACGCCCAAGAACCTCGGGATCGAGTTCTTCCCCAAGAAGCTCCTGCAGACGACCGTCTTCGGACCCCTCGCCATCACGCAATCCGGAGGGTTCCTCGGCGTCGCCCTCTTCTTCCTCATCAGCGGCTACATCATCACCGCCGTCGCCCCCAAGGAGTCCCTCGGCGAGTTCGCCGTGAAGCGTTTCCTGCGCATCTTCCCGCCCCTCATCGCGGCGACCCTCACCGCGGTCGCGCTCAGGGCTGCCGGGGTGGGGGCGTCCGATCCGATCGCCGTTCGCGATGTGTTGCTCAACTTCTTCCTGCTGAACTACTTCACGGTGCCCCAGGTCGTCCTGGTCGGAGTGGCCTGGAGCCTCGTCATCGAGGTCACGTTCTACGCCCTCGTCGCCTTTGCGCTCCCTCTGCTGCGACGAACGGCCACCGCGAGCCTGCTCCCCCATCTCCTGGTCGCGATCAGCGTGGTGACGATCTCGATCTCGGGGAGGTTCGGCCCCTCGTTCATGGCATTCGCCGTCTCGTTCCTCTACGTGCCGCTGTTGTCGTTGGGGTGCAACTTCGCGCTCGTCGAGCGCAAGAAGATGAGCCTGTGGAACTCCGCCCTCCACGCGGTTCTCGCCTGGGGGACGTTCCTGTACGGCACTCACACGTTCTATCCCGCCTTCATGAGCCCGACGGACTCCTATCCGGTGTCCGCCATGCTGGCGATCCTCATGTTCGCGTTCGCCTGGCTGCTGCGGGCGTCCCTGCCCGAAATCAAGCCTCTGGCGCTCGTCGCGCTCACCAGCTACTCGATCTACCTGTTCCACGGGGTCTTCGCCCTGCCGTTTGTCTACTTCGTCTACTACTCGGACCCGTCCCACAACTTCAAGGTGGCGCTGGCGCTCGGGCTGCTGCTCACCACGGTGTCCGCCATAGCGGCCTACAACCTCATCGAGCGGCCCTCGAAGTGGCTCGCCACCAGGCTGGCCCGGCAGATGCGCGCACGTCGGGCCGCGCGGGCCGCGCGAGCGGCCGAGTCGCAGCCGGCGCTCGCGAAGGCCGAGTAGCCGACCCAGCGCGACCCTGGAGCCCCGACGACGGGCCCCGACCGACCCTCGCGCGCCCAGGATCGAGGCGCGCACGAACTTTGAACATGCGGGCCCAGATCGAGGGGGTTCGGATCGCTCGATCCGGGCCGCCGCAGCCAGAACATGATCGATCAGCGTTTCGCTAGGGGACCGCTGATTGATGCTGTTCTTGGCGAGGACGGGTCGGGCGAGATGAGCCGGAAC
>CAYZXQ010000048.1:0-4062 GCA_964482465.1 uncultured Nigerium sp.
CGGCGGCGTTCGCTAGAGTCGGTCCCGGAGGTTGTCCATGACACAAGCCCTGATCGTCGCGCCCGTCGCGCTCGCCGTCGTCCTCGTGGTGAGCGGCGTCGCGAAAGTACGCGACCCCGCGGCGTCCGACGCCGGGTTTCGCGAGCTGCGCGTCCCTGCGGCGCTGTCGGCGCCGTGGCTGCGGCGGGCGGTCCCGTGGGTGGAGTTGGTCCTCGCCGCCGCCCTCGTCGCCGGGCCCCCGCCGGTAGGCCTGGCGGCCGCGTGGGGGGCGCTGGGGCTCTTCGTCGTCTACACCGTGTTGATCGTGCGCGCGTGGCGTGCCCCCGGCAAGGCCGACTGCAACTGTTTCGGCTCGCTCGCCAGCGGGCGCGTGACGGGGGCGACAGTGGTCCGGAACGTGGTCTTGGACGTCTTGTCCGTGGCGGCGGTGGCGGACGCCGTGGCGTCCGGCTGGGTCGCCCCACGGTTCGCGGACGCCGGCGTCCTGGCCTGGCTCGCGGCGGTCGCGCTTGTCGCGCTGCTGGTGGGGGCGACCCTGCGGCCGGTGCCCTCCGAGCCGGAACCGGACGCCGGACGGGCCACGCAGGCCCCCGACGACGCGGTCGAGGCCACCGAGTACATCCGGTTGCCGATCCCCTACGGCAGTCTCACCCGTCCGGACGGCGAGGAGGTGAGCCTGCGGCTCCTGGCCGCCCACCGGGCCCAGCTCCTGCTGTGGGTCTCGATGGGGTGCGGCCCCTGCCGGAGCGTCGTGGGGCGCATGGCCGAGTGGATCCGCGACATGCCCGAGATCGACGTGCGCCCGGTGGTGAGCAGCGAAGCCGACAGGCAGACGCTCGCGGAGCGGGTTCCCGAGACGTCCGAGCTGATCCTGCTCGACAACGGCCACCATGCGGGCACCCTGTTCGAGGTGCGCGGAACGCCGGGCGCCGTGCTGCTCGGTGCGGACGCTCGCCTCGCCGGCGGTCCCGTCGAGGGCCCGGACGTGATCCAGTTCGGCGACGACATCCGCGCGCAACTCCGTGAGGCGATCGACGCCGCTGCGGAGTAGCCGGCCGCTCGTGGGGGTGCCCGGCGTCAGTCCCACTGCGTGGCGAGTGCCCGCGCCCGGTGGACGAACGTGTGCTCGGCGAGGGTGCGGGCACGGGCCGCGGCGCGCAGCCGGTCCCCCCAGCGGTCGTCGGCGATGGCCCGCCGGGCCAGCTCGACGAGTTCTTCGGGGGAGGTGAAGACGGCCACCTCGGCGTCCGGATCGTAGAACTCGGCGACGTCCG
The DNA here is from genome assembly GCA_964482465.1 of uncultured Nigerium sp. GTDB lineage: Bacteria > Actinomycetota > Actinomycetes > Propionibacteriales > Propionibacteriaceae > Propioniciclava. The sequence continues at coordinate 1,275 of CAYZXQ010000048.1, forward strand.
GGCGGTCGACCACCTGCACCGCCCCCACGCCGGACGCTTCGAATGTCCGCATGGTGAAGCCGTCCTGGTCGCCGTGGATGTTCAACGTCGCCGGGCCTCCGGCCATGACCCCGTAGGTCTCCTCGCGGGAGAGATCGCGTCCGGTCCCGAACTCGGGCGCGGTCAGACGCCACGTGCGTCCGCGATCGAACCAGTGGTGCGACCAGTCCCGTCCGAACGCGCGGACCGGCACCCCCGCCCGGTGCAGGTGCTCCAGGAGCGCGGCTCGCTGCGGGTAGCGGGCGCCGATGAACGTGACGTCCCCGCGGTGCAGCGGGACGAACGCCGTCGTCGTGTCGAACCCCAGGGGCACGTGCAGGACGCGGTGCCCGGCCGCGGCGAGCGCGGCGCAGTCCTGTCGGCTGTAGCTGGCCACGGCGTCCGCGCGCCCGAGGGCGGCGTCGGTGTAGCGCGTGCGGCGGAGCTCGTCGTAGAGCCAGATCGTGCGCGGCACGCGGGGCCGGTCGAGGGCGTCCCAGAAGGTGTCGGTGAGCAGGTCGCCCTTCACCACCAGCACCCGGTCGGGGTGGAAGGTGTGGACGGCCGTCCGGGCGCGGCGGCTCGCGGCCTCGGCCAGCGCGGCATCCTCACGGCGTCCCACGAGCCGGGGCAACTCGCCGCGCAGCTTGACGGCCAGCTTGTCGGACAGCCGCACATGCTCGTCGTAGCGCAGGGTGGCGACCTCCCAGCCGAGGCGGGCGAAGGCGTCCTCGAGCGCGTGCCAGTACCCGTGGAAGGCCGGGCTGACCACGAGGAGCCGGGGGTGTCGCGCGGCGGCTGGCACGGGTCTCCTCACGGTCGGCGGATCGATCGGGTCCGGACGCCGCGGGCTGCGGGAACCCGGCGCACCCTAGGCTGGGGCCGTGTCCAGAACCGTCCGCGCCATCGTAGCGGCGCTCGCCGTCGTCGCGGTCGTCTTCCTCCTGGCGTGGTGGCTGGGTCGGCCTGCCCCGGACGCCGCTCCCGCGGCGTCTCCCGCGGCGTCCGCGTCCGCGTCGCCGTCCCCGGTCCGGACGCCGCCCAAGCCCTCGCCGCCCCCCACCACGGGCGCCACGACGCGCCCGGCGACCTCGGCGCCCGCCATCCTCGATCCCGTCACGAAGCTGCGGTGGGTGGACGCCGCGGACCTGCCGCGCGAGGCGTCCGACACCCTCCGCGCGATCCAGGCGGGGCCGCCCTACCCCTACGCCAAGGACGGCACGGTCTTCAACAACGCCGAGGGCATCCTTCCGCGCAAGCCGCGCGGGTACTACCACGAGTTCACGGTGACGACACCCGGATCGGCCGACCGCGGCGCCCGCCGCATCGTCACCGGCGGTCCCGGCGAGTACTTCTGGACCGGCGACCACTACGGCTCCTTCCAGCGCATCCGCACCTGAGCGTCGCCACCCCGCCCCGTAGGCTTGCGTCATGGAACGCCTCCTCGCGCTCGTCGCGAACGCCGCCGATGCCACCGTCTCGACCTACGACGTGGCCGCGGACCGACTCACCCCCCTCGACGTGACGCCCCTGTCCGGCAAGTGCTCGGCGTTCGTGGTCGATCCCGCCCGGGATCTCGTGTACGCCGGCGTCCCCGGGGCCGTCGCGACGCTGCGGCTCGACCGCGAGACCGGCGCGCTGACCGAGGTGGGCCGCCGCGATGTCGCAGAGCCGCTCGTGTCGCTCGACCTCGCCGGGGACGTCCTGCTGGCGGCGTCCTACCACGGCGGCACCGGACACGCCTGGCCCCTGCGCGACGGCGCCGTGCTCGCCGAGGCCGGCCGGGTGGCGTTCCCGAACCTGCACTGCGTGGTCGCCCGCGACGGCTTTGCCTACTTCGTGTCGCTGGGTGCCGACCTGGTCGCCCAGTACGCGGTCTCGGACGCCGGCGTCCTGACCCCGCTCGACCCGCCCACCGTCGCGCTGCCGACCGGCTCGGGGGCGCGTCACCTCGTCCTGGCCCCGGACGGACGCAACGCCTACCTCGTGACGGAGTTCTCCGGCGAGGCGTTCCGGCTCGCGCGCGACGCGGCGTCCGGCACCCTCACGGTCGCCGAGCGCGTCTCCATCGTCGATCCGGACGCCGGCCTGGCGCCGAGTCGGTTCGGCGCGGACCCGCGGGCCGAGCACCTGATCTGGGGCGCCGACGTCCAGATCGCGGGGGAGTGGCTGCTGTGCTCGGAGCGGACGGCCAGCACCATCGCGTCGGTCCGGATCGGCCCCGACGGGCGGCTGGGGGAGGTGGCGTACCTGACGGCGGTGCCGACGCAGCCGCGCGGGTTCGCCGTCACCCCCGACGGCACCCGGGTGGTCGTCGTCGGGGAGCGCGCCACGGACGCCGCCCTGCTGGCGGTGGAGGCCGACGGACGCCTCGGGTTCCGGGACCGCGCCGCCACCGGCAAGGGCCCCAACTGGGTGCGGTTCGTCGGCGGGACGCCCCCGCTGGCGGGCGGCGTGCACGAAACGAGCGCGTCGGCGTCCGAGGTCGCCCGGATATGGCGGGCGGCCGGCTGGAAGGTCGGCGTCGTCACCGCCCCGACGACGCGCGCCGAGGCGCTGGCGGCCCTCGGGGAGGCGCTGGATTTCCCGTCCTACTACGGCCGCAACCTGGACGCCCTGTGGGACTGCCTGACCGACCTGGACGCACCGACGGCGGTCGTGTGGTCCGGGTGGTCGCGCCTGGCGCTGCGCCATCCGCGCGACTGGGCGAAAGTGCTGGACGTCCTGAGCGACCGGGCCGAGCAGTCCCCCGCGTTCGCGGTCGTCTTCA
>CAYZXQ010000048.1:4162-19967 GCA_964482465.1 uncultured Nigerium sp.
CTGAGAGCGTCCGGACGCGACGAACGCCCCGCAGCTGGGCCGCGGGGCGTTCGTGGGCTTGACGGTCAGACGACCTCGACGGAGACAGCCTGCGGGCCCTTCGGGCCCTGCTGCACCTCGTAGGTGACCTTGTCGTTCTCGTTGAGCGAGCGGAAGCCGCGCGCGTTGATCGCCGAGTAGTGGACGAAGACGTCCGCGGAGCCGTCGGCGGGGGCGATGAAGCCGAAACCCTTGTCGGCGTTGAACCACTTAACAGTGCCGGTAGCCATTGACTGGCCTTTCGTTCGGTAGGACGGGGCCGCGGTTTGCGACCCCGGGGTGCTGATGTCGAACCATCTTCGAAAAGGCGTCGGGGCCTGCCGGCCGAACAACGTGTCACGCAAAGAGGAAAACCACAACAACGGGTCCCATGCTATCGGTCCGACGCCCGTCGGCCCAACCGTTCGCGCCGATTCTGTGCCGAACGGCTAGCTCGGACGGCACGTCACGCCGGTGGCGTGGATGGGGCAGTACCCGCGCGGGTTCTTGGCCAAGTACTGCTGGTGGTAGGCCTCCGCGGGGTAGAAGACCCCCGCGGGGGCGATCTCGGTGGTGAGGGGGCCGTACCCGGCGGCGGCGAACGCTTGGGCGTAGCGGGCGGTCACCGCGCGGGCCACGGCGTCCTGCTCCGGGGTGACGTAGAGGGCCGAGCGGTACTGCGTGCCGTGGTCGTTGCCCTGGCGCATGCCCTGGGTGGGGTCGTGGTTCTCGAAGAAGATCCCCAGCAGGTCGGCGTAGGCGACGGCGTCCGGATCGAAGCCGATCCGGACCGTCTCGGCGTGCCCCGTCCGTCCGGAGCAGACCTCCTCGTAGGTGGGGTTCGGCGTGAACCCGCCCATGTACCCGACGGACGTGTGCGTGACGCCCGGCGTCTGCCAGAACAGCTTCTCCGCACCCCAGAAGCACCCCATGGCGACGTACGCGACCTGCGACCCCTCAGGGACACTGCCCGAATGGGACTGCCCGAAGTGGTGCCCGGGTGTCACGATCGGCAGCCCCACTTCGGCAGTCAGGGGTGTCGGTGCCGGCAGCGACAGGTTCCGGGGGGTGGTGTGCGCCTCAGATGCCTGCATGGCCGCCCATCACGACCGTCCGTTCGGGCGGCAGGTGGAAGACCTGCGTGCGGCTGGCGGCGTTGGCGGACAGCCACAGGAACAACTGCTTGCGCCACGTGAGGATCGACCGGTGTCCCTCGTGGGTCAGCCGCAGGACCGACAGGAAGTAGAACGCGTTGGCCGGGTCCAGCTCCAGTTCGGGCAGCTTGCCCTGGGCCCAGTCGAGGGCCTTCGGGACGTCCTGGCTGTCGTTGAAGCCGATGTGGTACTCGACGTGCACGATCCCGTCGTCGACGAAGCCCAGGTCCTGGACGCGGGCCCGGTTGACGTGCCGGATGTGCGGGACGTTCTCGTTGACGATGCTGACCAGGACGACATGCTCGTGGAGGACGCGGTTGAACTGGACGTTCTGGCGCAGCGCCAACGGGGTGGTCGCGGCGTCCGGGTGCGGGAACACCGCGACGCCGGGCACGCGCGGCACCGAGTGCTCGTGGACGGCGGCGATGAAGGCATCCAGCGGCCCCTCCAGCTCGGAGCGACGCTGCTTGGCGACGGCGTTGTACTTCAGCCAGGTCGTCATCACCGTGATGACCAGGCTCGCGATGAGGAGCGGCAGCCAGCCGCCGTGGAACACCTTGAGGATGTTGCCGACGAAGAACGTCAGTTCCAGCCCGACGATGAGGATGACGGCGGTGACGAGCTTGAGGAATCCCACGCGCCACACCAGGTGCGCCAGCGACAGGAAGAGGAACGTCTCCAGCAGCAGCGTGCCGGTCACGGCGAGGCCGTACGCGGACGCCAGGGACTCCGAGGACTGGAAGACGACGATGAGCATGAGCACGCCCACGAACAGGATCCAGTTGATGGAACTGATGTAGATCTGGCCGCCCTCCAGCTTCGAGGTGTGCTTGACGCCGAGGCGGGGCAGCAGGCCGAGGCGGTTGGCCTGGCGCGACACCGAGAAGGCGCCGGAGATGACCGCCTGCGACGCGATGACGGTCGCCATCGTGGCGAGCACGACGAGCGGGATCTGCGCCCACTCGGGGGCCAGGTGGAAGAAGGGGTTGTCGATGGTGGTGGGGTCCTCCAGGATCATCGCGCCCATGCCCATGTAGACGACGACCAGCGACGGGAACACCAGCGTGAACCAGGCCAGGCGGATGGGGTTGCGGCCGAAGTGGCCCATGTCGGCATACAGCGCCTCGGTGCCGGTGACGACCAGGACGACGGCACCCAGGGCGACGAACGCGGCCATGGGCTCGCGGGCGACGAACTCCAGGGCGTAGTGGGGCGAGACGGCGGCGATGATCTGCGGGTGCGCGATGACGCGCGGGATGCCGAGGACGAACAGGCTGATGAACCACAGCGCCATGACCGGACCGAAGAAGCGACCCACGAAGCCCGTCCCGAAGCGCTGGACCGCGAACAGCGCCGTCAAGATGACCAACGACAGCGGCAGGACGAGCGAGGTGAAGGCGGGGTTGACGACGTCGAGGCCCTCGATGGCCGACATGACCGAGATGGCGGGGGTGATCACCGAGTCGCCGTAGAAGAGCGAGGCCCCGACGATGCCCAGCAGCAGGGCCACCCCGGCGAACCGCGAGTTCTCCGCGAGCTTGTGCCGCAGCAGGGCGACCAGGGCGAGGATGCCGCCCTCGCCGTCGTTGTCGGCGCGCATCACCAGGAAGATGTACTTGAACGACACGATGATCGTGAGCGTCCAGAAGACCATCGAGATGACGCCGTAGACGTCGGCGTGCGTCGGCTGGACGACATTGTGTTCGATGCTGAACACGGTCTTGAGCGCGTACAGGGGGCTGGTGCCGATGTCGCCGAACACGACGCCCAGGGCCGCCAGCGCCAAGCCGCCGAGCGCGCCGTGGCGCTGATGCTCGGGCTCGGTCTCCTCGTCGAGGCTGAGGACGCCGGCGTCCGGGTCGGGCGCCAGAGAGGGGAAGACCTGGGCGAGGGGGTCGATCAGGGGTTGGCCCGCGTCAGCAGTGTCGGTCATGGGGCACATCGTGGCACGCCGAGGCAGAACCCGTCAGCGGGCCGGTGTCACAGTTCGACCTGGCCTCCCCTCACGACGGTGCGGGCCGGCGGAAGGTGGAACACGACGGTGCGGGCCGGCGGGAGGTGGAACACGGCGGTGCGGGCCGGCGGGAGGTGGAACACGACGGTGCGGTCGCCGGGCACATCGTGGTACGCCGAGGCCGAACCCGTCAGCGGGCCGGAATCAGAGCTCGACCTGGCCTCCCATCACGACGGTGCGGGCCGGCGGGAGGTGGAACACGGCGGTGCGGTCGGCGGCGTTCGCGGACATCCACAGGAAGAGCTGCTTGCGCCACGTGAGGATCGACGGGGCTCCGGCGTGCTTGAACCGCAGGACCGACAGGAAGTAGCGGGCGCGCTCGGGGTCGAGATCGATCTCGGGGACCTTGCTCTGCGCCCACCACAGCGCCTTCGGGACGTCCTGGCTGTCGTTGAACCCCACCCGGTAGCGGACGTGGACGATGCCGTCCTCGGCGTACCCGAGGTCGTGGACGGACGCCCGATCGACGTGTCGGATGTGCGGGACGTTCTCGTTGATGATGCTGACGATGACCACGTACTCGTGCAGCACATGGTTGAAGCCCACGTTCTGGCGCAGCGCCAGCGGAGTGCTGTCGCGGTCGGGGTGGGGGAACACGGCCACGCCGGGGACACGCGGAACGTGATGGGCGTGCACCTGCTCGATGAACTCGTCGAGCGGGCCTTCGAGCGCCGCCTGGTGGGCGGTCGCCACCGCGGCCCCCTGGCGCCAGGTGGCCATGATGGTGACGAGGAGGGCCGCGATCACCAGCGGCAGCCAGCCGCCGTGCGTGATCTTGGCCACGTTGGCCGCGAAGAACACCGCCTCGACGCAGAGCACCAGGACGACCGCGACCACGGTCTTCCACAGCGCCACGCGCCAGACGGAGTGGGCCAGGACGAGGAAGAGCAGCGTGGTGAGCAGCAGGGTGCCCGTGACCGCGAGGCCGTATGCGGACGCCAGCGCGGCCGACGACTGGAAGATGCCGATCAGCAGCAGGACGCCGACGTACAAGAACCAGTTGATGGCGCCGATGTAGATCTGTCCGCCCTCCTCGCGGGACGTGTGCTTGACGTTCTGGCGGGGGAGCAGGCCGAGGCGGTTGGCCTGACGCGACACGGAGAAGGCGCCAGAAATGACGGCCTGGGACGCGATGACGGTCGCAATGGTGGCCAGGGCGACGAGCGGGAGCGTGGCCCACTCGGGGGCGAGGTGGAAGAAGGGGTTGTCGATGGTCCCGGGGTCGCGCAGGATCATGGCGCCTTGGCCTAGGTAGTTGATGGCGAGCGCGGGGAACACCAACCCGAACCAGGCCAGCCGGATCGGACGCGGCCCGAAGTGGCCCATGTCGGCGTAGAGGGCCTCCGCGCCGGTGATGGTGAGGACCACCGCGCCCATCGCGATGAACGCGATGAAGGGGTTGCGGATCGCGAACTCCAGGGCGTGGTGCGGCAGGACCGCGGCCAGGATCTCGGGGTTGGCGACGATCTGCGGAATCCCCAGGACCGCCAGCGTCACGAACCACAGCGCCATGACCGGGCCGAACAGTCGGCCCACGGTGGCCGTGCCGAACCGCTGGACCGCGAACAGCGCCGTCAACACCACCAGCGAGAGCGGAAGGACCCACGATTCGAGGTCCGCGCTGGCCACCGACAGGCCCTCGAAGGCCGACATGACCGAGATGGCGGGGGTGATGACCGAGTCGCCGTAGAACAGCGCCGCTCCCACCATGCCCATGACGATGGCCGCCTCCATGAGGCGCTTGCGGTCCGCGAGCCGGAGCCGGAGCAGGGCGACGAGCGCCAGGATGCCGCCCTCGCCCTCGTTGTCCGCGCGCATCACGAGGAACACGTACTTGAACGAAACGATGAGGGTGATCGCCCACAGCGCCATGGAGATGACGCCGAAGACGTCCTCGCGGGTCGCGGCGACGGCGTTGTGCTCGGTGCTGAACACCGTCTGGAGGGAGTACAGCGGGCTCGTCCCGATGTCGCCGAAGACGACGCCGAGGGCAGCCAACGCCAGGGGCCCGAGCTTGCCGTGGTGGACGTGTCCGTCTTCGGGATCGCTCTCGGGCGGCTCCGCCTCGAACGATGTTCCGTCTGCCAATCCGATCGCTTCGAGGTTCTGCTCCGAGCCGATCGACGAGTCGAGGCTGAAGTCGTCCCCCGAGCCGGTGCTTCCCGGCCGCGTGTCCGTCATGAGGGTGATCGTCGCAGTCGGGTAGGCGGCGGGGAAGCCCCGGACCGCCCGTCACGCCCAGTCCTAACGGACTCCATGCGCGCCCCAGGCTGCGGACGCCGCGGCGCGCGTCCGGCAGGTGAGAGGGGTTCCGGATCGGTCCCGAGGGGCGGACGCCCCTGGTCCGGTGGGGCGGTGGGCGAGGTGTTGGCCGGGGCGGATCATGGCGGGGGATGCCCCTTGGTTCGGTGGGGTGGTGGGTGAGGTGTCGGCCGGGGCGGATCATGCTGGGGGATGCCGCTGTCCCGGTGGGGCGGTGGGTGAGGTGTTGGCCGGGGCGGATCATGGCGGGGGATGCCCCTTGGTTCGGTGGGGCGGTGGGCGAGGTGTCGGCCGTGGCGGATCATGGCGGGGGACGTCCCTGGTCCGGTGGGGCGGCGTCCGCAGCTCACCGCGAGCGAACGAGCGGGCTCCTGCGGTCGGCGGGCAGCAGGCCGTGGTGGGCCCCTGAGTCGAGATCAGGGCACGACCAGGGGTGGACGGGCGGCGTCCGGGGTTGAGTGTGCTAACTCCAGCTAGCAGACTGTGGGGCATGGACGACACGGCACAGACCCAGGGGGCGCACGAGCGTCTCGGCCTGGGCGAGTTCATCGCCGTCCAGCGTCACGCGGCAGAGATGTCCCTGCGTCAGCTTGCCGAACGTGCCGGGATCTCGAATCCCTATGTCAGCCAGATCGAACGGGGGCTCCGCAAGCCGTCCGCCGAAGTCCTGCACCAGTTGGCCAACGCCCTGCACGTGTCGGCCGAGCAGCTCTTCCAGCGGGCGGGGATCCTCGACCCGGACGAAGCCCGTCCGACGTCGGTGGAGCGCGCCATCCGGGCCGATCCCGCGCTGTCCGAGGTGCAGAAGCAGGCCCTGATCCACGTCTACTCCGCGTTCGTCGCCCCGCAACCGACCGACGCTCCCTCACCGACCGAACCGACCCCAACCGACCAGGAGTAACCCATGTCCGACGACAGCAAGCAGACCCCGAACCCCGAGAAGTTCGCCGAGAACGCCATCAAGTTCGCCACCGAGACCGCCTACGCCGCCGCAGGCCTGGCCGACCTCGTCGCGAAGAAGGCCAAGGAGTTCTACGAGCAGCAGAAGGCTCAGCTCGCCGAGAAGACGCCGGAGGGCGTCGACCCCAACTTCAAGCAGTTCGTCGACTCGATGCCCGACCAGGTGAAGCAGTTCATGGACGAGGCCGAGAAGCGCCTCCACGAGCTGTCCGAGCGCGGCCGTCACGTGGTTGAGAACCTGCAGGCCCAGGGCGCCGCGCGTCCGAAGGGCGACGACAAGGTCGGCGCGTTCGACACCGAGTCGGGCGTGGACGCCGAGCCGGACGTCGAGGTCGAACCGGACGTCGAGAGCGACCCGGCGACCGATCCCGTCGCCGAGGGCGGGCCGGTCGTCGACGAGAACTGACCTAGGGAACCGCTGATTAATGCTGTTCTTGGCGAGGACGGGTCGGGCGAGATGAGCCGGAACCACGAGATCGTGGGCTCGTATTGAACATACGGGCCCAGATCGAGGGGGTTCGGATCGCTCGATCCGGGCCGCCGCAGCCAGAACATGATTGATCAGCGTTTCCCTAGACGGCCACGAGGGGCCCGGGAGATCGCTCCCGGGCCCCTCGTGCGTCCGGATCAGGCGTCGCGGCTGTAGATCAGCACCGAGTAGGGCGCGATGGACACGTTGCCGTGCCAGTCGAGCCCGTCGGCGGCGTCGTTGTACGCCTCCATGTCGAAGGAGGCGAAGTCGCCGAAGAGCGAGCTGTAGGCGTGGGCGTCCGAGTTGAAGCGCAGTTTCCACAGCCCCGGACCCGGAAGCCCGATGGAGCGGTACTCCCTCGGCTCGTGGCTGAGGTTGGCGACCACCACCACGTCGTCGCCGGGGCCGCCGTCGGCCCACCGGTGGAACGCGAGCAGCTTGCTGGCGTCGTCGGCGAGGTGGACGTTGACGTGCTGGCCGGTCAGCCCGCGGGTCACGTGCCCGCGGTTGAGGCGCAGGTCGATGAGGTCGGCGTACAGGTTGGCGATGCCCTCGTAGTCGTTGTTGCGGCGCCAGTCCAGCGGAACGTCGTCCCGGAACCAGCCGCCCTCGAGGAATTCCTGACCTTGGAAGAGCATCGGGATGCCGGGTGAGGTGAGTACCAGCGCCGCCCCGAGCGTCGAGCGCTTCTGTGCCGCCCACCCCGACTGGTCGTGCGGGTCGATCTCGGCGGGCACCCGCGCGCGGCCGTTCGCGACCTCGTCGTGGCTCTCGGTGTAGATGACGCGCGCGAACGCGTCCCCGTAGTTCGTGGTGATGGCCTCGGAGACCGCCGGGATCGAGCGCCACTCGTCGTTAACCTCTTCGATCGCCTTGCGCACCGGGTGTACGAAGTGGCCGTCCCACTGGGAGTGGAAGCCGGCGCCGTCGGGCTCCATCGACGTCACGGCGGCGACGCCGTGCAGGTCCTCGGCGATGAGGATTCGGCCCGGGAAGAGGGCGCGTACCTCGTCGGCGATCCAGCGCATGAGGGACCAGCCCTCGGGGATGTTCCACTCCGTGGCGTCCACCGACCGCATGTAGGGGGTCATGTCCAGGCGGAGGCCGTCGATCCGGTAGTCCCGCAGCCACATCAGCGCGTTGTCGTGGATGTAGCGCCGCACCTCGCCGCGTCCGTAGTCGGGACGGGTGTCGCCCCAGGGGGTCGCCGAGCGCCAGTCGTTGAAGAAGTAGATGCCTCCCTTGTCGTTCTCGCTCCACCCGTCGAACTGCCACAGGTCGAGGTCGGACGGGCCGAAGTGGTTGTAGACGACATCCTGGATCACCGCCAGTCCGCGCTTGTGCGCCTCGCGGACGAGCGTCTTCAGCCCGTCCGGGCCGCCGTACGCGCTCTCCACCGCGTACGGGTCGGCGGGGTTGTAGCCCCACGACAGGTCGCCGGCGAACTCGGCCACCGGCATGATCTGGATCGCGTTCACACCCAGTTCGAGCAGGTGATCGAAGGAGTCGATGACGTCGTAGAGGGTGCCCACGGACTGGTCCTCGCGGCGGAAGGTGCCGACGTGCAACTCGTAGATGACCAACTCGTTGAACGGCGGGCAGTGCGCGTTCGTGCCCTCCCAGTCGAAGGAGGCGTGGTCGTAGATGACGCAGTTGCCGACGGAGTTGGTGACCTGCAGTGCGTAGGGGTCGCGGCGGGTAAACGTGTGGTCGCCGTTGGTGATCGAATAGCGGTACTCGTGGCCCACGGCCGCCCCGTCGGCGAATCCGTACCAGTAGCCGTTGCCCTCGTGGGACAGGGGGTGCGCGGCGGCGTCCCATTCGTTGAAGTCGCCGACGACGGACACCGCGTCGGCGTGCGGCGCCCAGACGCGGAAGCCCGCACCGTGCTCGGTGACGATCGCGCCCATGCCGGACAGATTCTGGGTCACTGTGGTTCTCTCTTCTCGTGAGGTCTCGTCCTCACTATGGCGCACCATGAGTGCCCGCCGCCGCCGCGACTGAGGCATATGGGTGTCGGGGCAGACCCAGATAGGTGCCGACCCCCCCACGACGCCGCTTCCGGCCGCTCGGCCGACCTCGCTGGTCCGACGCTTGCGGGTCTCCCGCAGCGTTGCCCTTGCCTTCGCGGACGCCCGAGACCCCTCCAGGGGCCTACGGGCAGGTGTTCCCCATGGCGATGCCCTGGACGCTGGTGCAGACCTTCTGTTCGGGGCATTGGTTCAGGGGGGAGGGGTAGTCCGAGATCGTGAGGGCCGAACGGTAGTTCCATGTCGAGCCGTCAGTGTTACCGTTCGCGTAGTTCCACCGGACCGTCGTTCCCACAGCCCAGTCTGCACGGAGATCATCGTCGTGACGGTCTCATACGCTTTCAGCAGGAAGCTCGTGGACGGGAAGTTCAGCCCGAGGACTGACGACACCGTGATCGTTCGGTCGCTGCCGGTCATGTTCCTGATCGCCCAGGCGATCGTGGTCCCGCTGGGGATGGTCTGCGGTCCGACGTTGGTCAGGCTGATACGGTCCGCATCGGAACCCACGGCCAACTCCTGAGCCGTGATGACGGGGCAGCCCGAGACCGCGAACGCCGGCGCCGCCGAGGCGACGGTCAAGACCGGGACGCTCCAGGCCGCCCCCGCAGCGATCGTCCGGCGGCTCACGCGCTGTCCCGACGGGGCCATGTCGAACCGCCTCCCGGGTGTCGTTGGGCCTCGCCCTAGGACATGGCTCGGTCGTTCGTCAGGGGCTCCGGCCCGGGATCTTGCCGGGACGCTTGCATGTCCACTGCGACGATTCGGACGAGTTCAGGTGAGGGCGTGGAAGGTGGCGACACCCAGGTCGCCAGCAGCAGCGCGAGCGCGAGAACGGCGAGCGTCATCACGACGAGGACGCCGTTCCACCGAGCGCCGGGCGAGGGCCAGCGCACCCGGCCGCCACGCCGAGCACGAGGAGGACACCGGACAGGAGGGCCAGGAGCGACGCCGCGCTCTGCTTGACGACCACGCGTCATGGGAGCGTTGGGGGTTGGGCCAGGCCAAGTTGGCAGCAGTCCGATCTCGGCGACGACGCTCAGGACGGCGAGGGGGAGGAGGAGCAGGTCCGCGTCCGGACACCAGCGTGCGGACGCCCTCGCCACCGGGTTTTCTCCGAATGTGCGCGCAGGCCGCCGAGCCGTGTTAGTGTTCACCCGAGCTGGAGACAGCTCGCAGGGTTGTTACCCGTTTGGGGCAAGACCTGGGAAGGCACGCAGGTGCTTGCCCAGGTCTTATGTGTTTAACCCGACGGCCGACAGACAGGAACCAACGTGTCATCCACACAGACCACCGCGTCGAGCATCGTGCAGAGCTTGGGCGGTCCGAACAACATCGTGAGCCTCACGCACTGCGCGACCCGGCTCCGCTTCGAACTCAAGGACGCCTCCGGCGTCAACGCCGCCCAGGTGGACAAGATCCCCGGCGTGATGGGCGCTGTGCCCCAGACCGGAAACCGCTACCAGGTCGTCATCGGCGGCGCCGTCCAGAGCGTCTTCACCGACATCATGAACCTCCCCGAGATGAAGGGCATCGGCAAGGCCGCCGCCACGTCCGACGCCGACATCAAGGCCGCCGCGCGCGCGGGCGGCCCCCGCGGCAAGTACGCCTGGCTGGACAACTTCTTCGAGTACCTGTCGGATTCGTTCCGGCCGCTGCTCGGCGTCCTGCTCGGCGGCTCGCTGATCATCGCGATCGCGGCCGTCCTCGACGCGCTGCACATCGTCCCGTTCCAGGGCGTCGACCGCGCTGCGGCCGCCGGCGCGAGCTGGGTGTTCTGGGACGCGATGTGGAAGGCCGTCCTGTACTTCCTGCCGATCATGGTCGCCTACAACGCGGCCAAGAAGCTCAACGTTGACCCGTGGCTCGGCGCTACCGTCATGGCCGCCCTGTTCACGCCCGACTTCATCAGCCTCGGCGGCACCAAGTACGTCGAGACGGCCAAGGGCAGCGGGCTCTACACCCAGGTCCAGGTCTTCGCCGACACCGTCTGCACGAAGAACCCGACCCTCGGCACCGAGTCCTGCGTCGCCAACATCTTCGGTCTGCCCATGCAGCTCAACGGCTACGGCGGCCAGGTGTTCGTGCCGCTCATCATGGTCGCGGTGCTCGCCCTGGTCTACCGCCTGCTCAAGAAGATCTTCCCCGAGAACATCCAGATGGTGTTCGTGCCGTTCTTCTCGATGCTCATCATGATCCCGATCACCGCGTTCCTCATCGGCCCGCTCGGCATCTGGCTCGGCACCGGCCTCGGCAACGGTCTGGCGTGGCTGAACGGCAACGCCCCGATCGTCTTCGCGATCATCATCCCGCTGCTCTACCCGTTCCTCGTGCCGCTGGGCCTGCACTGGCCGCTGAACGCCCTCATGCTGGCCAACATCAGCACCCTGGGCTACGACTTCATCCAGGGCCCGATGGGTTCGTGGAACTTCGCGTGCTTCGGCGCCACCGCCGGTGTCCTCGTCCTGACGACGCGCAACAAGAACCACGAGCTGCAGCAGACGGCCATCGGCGCGCTGGCCGCCGGCCTCCTCGGCGGTATTTCCGAGCCGAGCCTCTACGGCATCCACCTGCGCTACAAGCGGATCTACCCGCGCATGCTGGTCGGCTGCCTCGTCGGTGGCCTGGTCACGGGCATCCTGGGCTGGACCTCCGGCGGCGTCAAGACCGGCGCCTTCGCGTTCACCTCGCTGCTCACCATCCCGGTGTTCAACCCGATGTGGGTGTACGTCATCGCCATCGCTGCGGCGTTCTTCACCGCCATGGCCCTCGTCATCATCTCCGACTACCGCACGCCGGAGCAGAAGGCCGAGGAAGAGGCCGAGCTCGCCCAGGCTGAGGCCGACCTCGCGCTCGAGGCGGCGTCCGCCGCTCCCGCCGCCGCCACTGCGGGTGCCGCCGCTGCTGCCGCCGCGCCGGCCGCTCCGGTCGCGCCGACCACGTTCGTGGCCGCTCCGATGCCCGGCAAGGTCGTCTCCCTGGACGATGTCGAGGACAAGGTGTTCGCCTCCCGCGCTCTGGGTGACGGGGTCGGCATCCAGCCGACGTCCGGCCGTGTGGTCGCGCCCGTCGCGGGCACGCTGCTGACCGTCGCCAAGACCGGCCACGCGTTCGGCATCAAGACCGACGACGGCGTCGAGGTGCTCGTGCACGTCGGCATCGACACGGTCCAGATGCAGGGCGAGGGCTTCAAGGTCGCGGTGGCCCGCCGCCAGCGGGTCGACGTCGGCGACGAGCTCGCCCAGGTCGACCTGGACGCCATCCGCAAGGCCGGCTTCGACACCACCACGGTCGTCACGGTGACCAACACCAAGGCCATGGCCGCCGTCAAGCCGCTGCCCGGCAAGGAGGTCGCCGCCGGCGACCCGGTCATCGACGTCCAGCGCTGACGTTCCGACGCGAGCGGGGGTGGTTGGCGGTATCGTGCCGCCAACCACCCCCGCCGCATCCGAGAGCTACGAGATGAAGATTCTGCGTGTCTTCAACAACAACCTCGTCCTGGCACGGGACGGGGCTGGGGTCGAGGTCATCCTGACCGGGCGTGGGCTGGGGTTCCAGGCGCGCGTCGGCCAGGACGTGGACGACGCCAAGGTCGTCCGTCGCTTCGTGCCGTCCGACGGCCGCGATCCCGACCACTTGGCCGAACTGCTCGCCGGCATCGCGCCCGAGCACATCCAACTCGTCGGCGCCGCCCTCGCCGAGACCGGGCTGGAGGCGCGGGCGTCCGCGAGCCCCACCCTCGTCATCGCGCTCGCCGACCACATCAGCTTCGCCCTACGCCGCAACTCGGCCGGCATGGTCATCGAGTACCCGCTCCTGGCGGAGGTGCAGCACCTCTACGCCAGCGAGTACGCGCAAGCGGTTGCGCTGTTGGGTGCCGTCAACTCCCGGCTGCCCGACCCGCTTCCGGCCTCCGAGGCCGTGGCGCTCGCGCTGCACATCGTCAACACCGGCCTGTCGACCGGCGACCTGTCGTACACCTACACGATGACCGGCGTGATCCAGCAGATGATCGCGGTGATCCAGGAGTCCTACTCGGTCCAACTGGACGTCGGATCCGTGAGCGTCGGACGCCTCATTACCCACCTGCGCTACCTGTTCGTCCGGATCCACCAGCACTCCCAGCTCGACCAGGAGATTTCGGCGGTCGGCCGGACCATCCGCGAGGCCTACCCGCGTGCGCTCGAGTGCGCGCTGCGGCTGGGGGCCGTCATCGAGTTGCGCCTGGGGGCCACGCTGACCGACGACGAGGTCTCCTACCTGACGCTGCACGTCGCGCGCGTCACCGACGACCACACGCGCTGAGCGCGCTTCACCCGGTCGCGCCGCCGATGCCCACGTAGACGGTGTCGAGGTACTCCAGCAGCCCCTCGTGGGAGCCCTCGCGGCCGAGCCCCGACTCCTTCACGCCGCCGAACGGGGCGGCGGCGTCCGAGATCACTCCCGCGTTGAGACCCACCATGCCGTAGTGCAGCCGGTCGACCAGCCGCAGGGCGCGGGTGAGGTCGCCGGTGTAGACATAGGACGCCAGCCCGGAGGCGGAGTCGTTGGCGAGCGTCACGGCCTCGTCCTCGTCGGCGAACGTCCGGATCGAGACCACCGGGCCGAAGATCTCCTCCGTGTGGATCGCCGCGGCGGCGTCCGCGCCCGTCAGCACGGTGGGCGGGTAGAAGAACCCCGGACCGTCCGGGATCGCGCCACCGGTCGCCACGGTGGCGCCGTGGGCGACGGCGTCCGCCACCAGGGCGTGTACGCCGGTCCGGGCCTTGGCGTCCACCAGCGGACCGAGGTCGACGCCGGCGTCCGCGCCGTGACCCACCCGCAGCCGCGCCGCGCGTTCGGTCATGCGGCGGGTGAACTCCTCGGCGACGGACGCCTCGACCAGGAACCGATTCGCCGCGGTGCAGGCCTCGCCGATGTTGCGGAACTTCGCCGCGAGCGCGCCGTCGACGGCGGCGTCCAGGTCGGCGTCCGCGAACACGAGGAACGGCGCGTTGCCGCCCAACTCCATCGACGTGCGCAGCACATGCTCGGCCGCCTGCCGCAGCAGGACGCGACCCACCTCGGTGGAGCCGGTGAACGACAGCTTGCGCAGGCGCGCATCGGCCAGCAGCGGGGTGGTGAGCGCGCCCGCGCGGCCGGTCGGGACGACGTTGACGACCCCGGCCGGGACGCCCACCTCGTGCGCGAGTTGGGTGAGCAGCAGCGAGGTGAGGGGCGTGAGCGCCGCCGGCTTCAGGACCGTCGTGCATCCGGCGGCGAGCGCCGGCGCGAGCTTGCGGGTGGCCATGGCGAGCGGGAAGTTCCACGGGGTGATGAGGAGGCACGGCCCCACCGGACGGCTCGTCACGAGGATGCGTTTGCGGCCGTCCGGGGCGAGCCGGTAGTCGCCGCGGGGCCGGACGGCCTCCTCGGAGAACCAGCGCAGGAACTCGGCGGCGTAGGCGACCTCGCCCCGGGACTCCGCGAGCGACTTGCCCATCTCGTGGGTCATGACGAGGGCGAGGTCGTCGATCCGGTCGAGGACGGCGTCGTAGAGCGCCCGCAACAGGTCCGCCCGGACCCGCGGCGCGGTGGCTGCCCAGTCCGCCTGGGCCGCGGACGCCGCGTCCAGCGCCAGCAGCCCATCGGACGGGGCGGCGTCCGCCACCTCGGCGAGGGTCGTGCCGGTCGCGGGATCGTCCACGGCGAACGTGGCTCCGTCGGCGGCCGGACGCCAGCGTCCGGCGAGGTAGAGCTCGTGCGGGAAGCCGGCGAGCAGGGCGTGGATGCGGTCGGTCACGGGTGCCTCCTGGTGCTTGTCCGTGAGCATGCCACGCCGCTGCGACGGGCGGGACCCCCGGGCGTCACGCGACGTTGATGCACACCTGTGTCACCCACGTCTGGGGGTCGGGGGACTGGGCCGGGCCGACGAGGTAGCGGTTGTACATACCGCCCGTCATGGTCAGCCCGTGCGCGGCGATCCAGGCAGCGGACGCCGCGGTGACCTCGCCGATCTGGTCGTACGGCCCGACCATGGTGGCGACGACGACGTCCTGCGCCGGGCGCTCGCCGCACGTCAGCGGCGGCGTGACGTCGATGGGGCGGCTGAGCGGGAGGGCGATCTCCACGTCCACGTCGGCCTCGCGGTACTCGGCGTCGTGGAAGATCGCGAGGCCCGGGCCGACGAGCAGCGCGAAGACGCCCGGCGGGAGGGCGGCCATCAGGTCGTCCCAGAGGGCGCCCTCGGCGGCGTAGGAGGGGATCGTGCGGCGCAGGGCGACGACCGTCTGGGCCGGATGGGTGGTGCGGCTGACATCGAGGGACATGGGGTGCTCCTTGAGGCTGGACAACAGGCCGTCGAGCGCGGCGAGGCGCGCGGCGGCGTCGCGGGCGGTCGATTCGAGGTCGGTGCGATGGGCGGCGAGGGCGCGGGTGAGCGTCTCGGTGTCCGCGGACAGCAGGCCGGCGATCGCGGCCACCCCGAAGCCCAAGTCGCGCAGCGTCCGGACGCGGTGGGCGTCTCGGAGTTGGCTGGCGGCGTACAGGCGGTACCCCGTCTCCGGGTCCACGACAGCGGGCGTGAGGATGCCGTGTTCGTCGTAGTACCGGAGCATCCGCACGCTCAGGCACGTGACGCGGGAGAACTGCCCGATGAGGAGTGGGGCGGGGATGTGTCGGTCGGCTGTCATGGCTCCAGCCTGCGCCCTGACACCGTGTGAGGGTCAAGCGGCGGACGCCGGGCGTGCGGCGGACGCCGCGGGGATCGCTGACGGTGTGGTGGTCCGGTCCGGGTCAGGGGGTTGGGGCCGACCCCTCCCCGGGTCGTGGGGATCCGCCCCGGGTCGTGGGGACCCTCCTTGGGTCGTGGTGATCTGCCTTGGTCGTGGGGACCCTCCTTGGGTCGTGGTGATCTGCC
>CAYZXQ010000049.1:0-19963 GCA_964482465.1 uncultured Nigerium sp.
CGTCCAAGGCGTTCTTCGACATCGACGCCAAGAACATGTCGACGGCCCAGTCGGTGGCCCTCGTCGCGATGATCAACGATCCCGGACGCCTCGACCCCAACACCGGCGAGAAGCAGAAGGCGGACCTCCTCGAGCGCTACCAGTACTCGCTCAACCAGCTCGTCAAGGTCGGCAAGCTCACCGAGGCCGAGAAGGCCACGATGTACACGGCGCTCCCGGTATTCCCGAAGATCAACCGCGACTCCCGTTTCGCCGGGCCCACGG
The DNA here is from genome assembly GCA_964482465.1 of uncultured Nigerium sp. GTDB lineage: Bacteria > Actinomycetota > Actinomycetes > Propionibacteriales > Propionibacteriaceae > Propioniciclava. The sequence continues at coordinate 265 of CAYZXQ010000049.1, forward strand.
GCTTCCTCATGCGGATGGCGTCGGACGAGTTGAAGGCCGCCGGGTTCACCGAGGGTCAGATCAACGGCGGCGGGTTGCAGATCGTCACGACGATCGACTCCCGCATGCAGGAAGCGGTCGTGAAGACCGCTCAGGACGCGCAGCAGCGCGCGGCGGGCAAGCAGGACCCGGCGTCGCTGCACCCCGCCATCGCCTCGGTGGACACCACCAGCGGCGCCATCTTGTCCCTGTACGGCGGCCCCAACTACGTCGAGAACCAGCGCAACTGGGCGACCACGCAGCGTCCCACCGGATCCACGTTCAAGACCTGGGCGGTCGTGGCCGCCCTGCGCAACGGCATCACCCTCAACGACACCTTCGCCGGACGGACCCTCCTCTCGGCGACGACCAACTCGGTCAACCCCTCCTTCCTCGAACTCACCAAGGCAATCCCGGACGGACCGAACCAGGTGGTCAAGGCCGCCCTCGACGCGGGGCTGCCGAAGAACAGCAGCTTCGACCCGCAGGCATCCATCGCGCTGGGCTTCAGTGAAGTGTCGCCGGTCAACGCGGCCGCCGCCTACGGGACGCTCGCCAACCGCGGCAAGCAGATCAAGCCGTTCATCGTCGCCGAGGTCCGGGACGCCCAGGGCGCCGTCATCTACAAGCCGGCCGTCGCCACCCCCCAGACGATCGAGCCCGACATCGCCAACGACACCGTCTATGCGCTGACCCACGTCGCCAACGAGGGCACCGGACGCGTCGTGTCCGGCCTCGGCTACCCCGTCGCGGGCAAGACCGGCACCCGCTACATCGACGCCAAGACCGGGACCACGGCGTCCTGGTTCGTCGGCTTCACCCAACAGATCTCGACGGCCGTCATGTTCGTCGCGGGCGACGACGGCAACGCCAACCTCGACGTCTACAGCTCGGGCTTCTACGGCTCGGGCTACCCGGCCCAGACGTGGCTGGCCTACATGAAGCTCGCCATGCAGGGGCTGCCCAAGACCGACTTCGCGCCTCCGACCAATCGGGTGAGCTCGCAGACGCCGTCGGTGCTCCCGCCGACCGCCCCGCCCGAGGAGCAGCCGAAGCAGAAGCCCACCCAGGCCGCGACGAGCGTGGCGCCCACCTCGGTCGCGACGAGCGCGCCGCCCACGGTGGACCCGACGACCGCGCCGACCGACCAGCCGGGCAACGGCAATGGGAACGGCAACGGCAACACGAAACCGACCAACCCTCCGGCCGGGGGCAAGACGCCGTAGCCTGACGCCCATGAAGGCCGACCTGGACGCGCTCGTGGGCGGTCCGGTCGGACGCCACGCCGCACATGCGGGCCCGTGGTTCCGTCCCGGACCGTGGGTCTACTGGTTCGGCACGCTGTGCTGGGTGCTGCTGATGTGGCGCCAATCCGGGTGCATCGGCCACGGCGACGAGCAGTACCGGCGCCTGTGCTACAGCGACGTCGTCGCCCTGTGGGGTCCGCGCGGCATCGCGGACGCCCTCGTGCCGTATGTCCAGGTCGACCTCGAATACCCGGTCCTCACCGGCGGGTTCATCTATGTCACGCGGCTGCTGTCGGGCCTGATCCCGACCGACCGACCCGATCTCGCCTTCCTGGGCCTCACCGCCGTCGCCCTCTTCTGCTGCTTCCTCGGGCTGCTGTGGGTGCATCTCCGCCTCGGGGACGGCTGGAGTGCCCTCATGATCGCCGCCAGCCCGCTGGTCGCCACGAACGGCCTCATCAACTGGGACCTCTTCGTCGTCGCCCTCACCTCCGCCGCCCTGCTGGCGTGGTCGCGCCGGCGTCCGACCCTCGCCGGCGTTCTCATCGGGCTCGGGACGGCCGCCAAGCTCTATCCCGCGCTCCTGCTCGTCCCGTTGGTCGTGTTGTCGCTGCGGGCCGGACGCCCGCGCGCGGCCGCGCAGGCCGTGGCGGGCGCGGCGGTTGCCTGGATCGCCGCCAACCTGCCGGTCTACCTCGCCTCGCCGCACGGCTGGTGGAACTTCTGGAGCTTCAACGCCGACCGCGGCGCCGACCTCGGCTCGCTGTGGTACGTCCTGACGACCGCCGGCTGGACCCTCGATGGGCTGTCCACCCTCGTCGCAGGGCTGATGGTCGTGGGCACCGCCGCCCTGTGCGTGCTGTGGCTGATCGCGCCGCGGCGTCCGCGGGTGGCGCAGGCGGTCCTCCTGCTCGTGGTCCTGTTCGTCGTCGTCAACAAGGTGTACTCCCCGCAATACGTGCTGTGGCTCCTGCCGCTGGTCGTGCTCGCGCGCCCGTCGTGGGTGGACTGGGCGGTCTTCACCGCCGGCGAACTCGTCTACTACCTCGCCATCTGGCTCTACCTCGACGGCAGCCTCTACGCCGGCAACGGACAGCCCCGCCTCTACTGGGCCGCCACGCTCATCCGGGTGGGCGTGGAGCTGTGGGTCGCCGGACGGGTCGTCCGGGACATCCTGCGCCCGTGGGACGACCCCGTCCGGCGCGGCTACGTCGACGACCCGGGCGGCGGCGTCCTCGACCAGGTCCCGGACGTCGCCTGGCTGCCCCGGAGGAGACCGTGAGGGTCCGGACGCCGCGCCCAGACGTCCGACTCGTCGTCCAGGTCTGGCTGGGGACCCGCCTGCTGTTCGCCCTCGTCGCCGTCGCCGTGGCGGTGGTTGGACGTCGCGGGCTCGACACGGTCGTCGCCCAGTGGGACGTCCTGCACTTCGCCCTCATCGCCCGCGACGGCTACGCCAACCCCCAGGAGATGGCGTTCTTCCCCGGGCTGCCGCTCGTCCTGCGCGCCGCCACCCTCGTCGGCCTGCCCATGGTCGTCACCGGGACCGTCCTGGCCCTGGCCTGCTCGCTGGCCGCCGCCCTCGCGCTGGGCCGGCTGGGCGGGACCTGGGCCGCGGTCGCCTGGCTCCTCGCTCCGACCGGGGTCTTCACCGCCGTCCCCTACACCGAGGCCCCCTTCTGCGCCGCGGCGTTCTGGGCGTGGGAGCGGGCCTGTGCGCACAGGTGGGGACAGGCCGGGGTGCTCGCGGCGCTGGCCTGCACCCTGCGGGTGTCCGGGCTGTTCCTGGTGGGGGCCCTGGCGGTCCTGGCCGTCGAACAGGCGTGGCGCGGACGCCGCGGGCTCCGGTCCGGCGGACGGCGCGCCTTGCCCCGGCGGGGGAGCCGGTCGGCGTCCGTGCCCCGAGCCGCCCGCCACGGCTGGGTCGCCGCGGTCGCGTTGTTGCTGCCGGTCGCGGTCCTGGCCGGGTACGTCGTCTACCTGCACGAACTCACCGGCTCGTGGACCGCGTGGTTCACCGCGCAGGCCGCCGGCTGGCAGCGCGGCTTCCACTGGCCCTGGGAGGCGTTCGCCCACGCATGGGATGCCATGTTCGCGGTCAACCCCAGCCACCCCGAGTGGGTGTGGGTGTTCCGGGGAGAGATGGTGTCGTGGGTCGTCGGGGTGGTGACGACGGTCGTCCTGCTCGCCCGGCGCCGGGTCGCGGAGTCGTCCTGGGTCGGCGTCCAGGTCGTGGCGTTCTCGCTGTCGTACTGGTTCATGTCGGTGAACCGGGCCGTCCTGCTGTGGTTCCCGCTGTGGCTGCTGGTGGGCGAGGCGGCGCGGTCGCGCCGGTCCCGCGGGTGGGTCGTGCTCGGGTGGGTCGTGGCGGTCGCCGCCTTGGCCCTCCAGGGCACGTGGGCGTGGCTCTACTTCACCGGCCGCTGGGCGAGCTGAGCCTCAGCGCAGGGACAGGAACGCCGCGACGGCGTCCGCCAACGCCCTGGCCGCGCGCTGGCGGAACCCCGGGTCGGCGAGGAGCGCGGCGTCCGCGGCGTTGCGCATATTGCCGGTCTCGACCATGACCGCCGGACGCTCGGAGAGGTTGAGGCCACCGATGTCGGCGCGGGGGGACAGCGCCGTCCCGCCGCCGATGTAGGTCGACCGCGGCATGCCGGTGGTGCCGAACCGGGCGATCACGGCGTCCGCGAGCGTCCGCGACGACCGCACGACGCCCGGGCCGCCCGTCATCGACGTGCTCACGATCACGTGGAACCCTCGCGCGGAGGCCGCGTCGTTGCCGTCGGCGTGGATCGACACGACGGCGTCCGCGCGCTCGCGGTTGCCGACGGCCGCCCGCTCGGTGATGCACGGGCCGACCCCCGCATCGTCTGGACGGGTGAGCACCACCCGGGCGCCGCGCTGGGTGAGCTCGGCGGCCAGCCGCCGCGCGACATCGAAGTTGTAGGCGTGTTCGGCGTAGCCGGAGCGCGATTCCGTGCCGGTGGTGTTGCAGGCCTTCCGGACGCCGTTGCCCGCGTCCACCTGCTTGTTGATGATCTCGGGGTGCGCCGCGGACCCGCCGTTGTGGCCGGGATCGATCACGACGGTCCGTCCGGCGAGCGAGCCGGCGGCCCCCGACGGGCTGGGCGAGGGGGTGGTGGCCTGCCCGGGGACGACGGTGGCGGACGCCGTGGCGTCCGGAGCCGCCGTCGGAGACATCGGAGGGGACGTCGTGGCGGGCGCGGAGGTCGGCGTCGGGCCGGTCCAGGGCAGTGAGGGCACCGTGCAGCCGGCCAGCAGCAGGCAGGACACCAGGACGGCCTTGAGGCGCACGGGTCGAGCCTACGCTCCGATCGGGCGGAGCATCGAGCGCAGGACGGCGCCGAGCTGGGTGGCGCGGTCCGGGTCGGCGATGTCCTGGCCGGCGATCAGCGCGGTGATGGCCCCGTGCTCGAAGACGGCGTGGAGGGCGGCGATGGCCTCCTCCCCGGGCAGGGTGAGCTCGTAGCCGAGGGAGTGGGCGGTCTCGGTGATGAGGGTCGCGAAGGTGGAGTTGACCCGCCCGGCGAAATCCCGATACACCGCGGCCAGCGTGGGCTCCCGCACGGCGTGGAGCCGGAGTTCGGACGTGGCGAGAATCCAGGTGCGGTCCGGACGCTGCGCGCTCAGGAACATGGCGATGGCCGCGCTCACCAGTTCGTCGAAGGTGCCCTGCATGAGCGAGGGGAGCGCCGAGACCGCCTCGTGCGCGGCGGCGAGGTTCTCGTCGGCCTGACGCTCCAGGACGGCGAGGCAGAGCGCGTCCTTGGTGTCGAAGTTGCTGTAGAAGGCGCCGCGGGTGAAGCCGGCCGCGTCGCAGATGACCTCGACGGACGCCCCTCCGACGCCCTTCTCGGCGAACACCGTCAGGGCTGCGTCGATGAGCCGGTCGCGGGTCTGGGTGCGCCGGGCACTCAACTCGGTCACGGGCGTTCTCCTCACGAGCATCGGGGTGATACCGGATACACTAGTGCATCCGATGCGCTACCGTATTCGATACAGAAACGTATCGATGGGAGTCGTCGCCGTGTCGTCCCTGATCTATCGGCTCGCCCGAGCCTGCTTCCGGCACCGCATGCTCGTGGTGGTGACGTGGGTCCTGGTGCTCGGCGCGCTCGGCGGCCTCACGGCCGCGGTCGGCGGACGGTTCGACGACGAGTTCAAGATCCCCGGGGCGAGTTCGCAGATCGCGCTGGACCAACTCAAGATGACGTTCCCCCAAGCCGCGCAGTCGTCGGCGACCATCGTCGTCCTGGCGCCCGCGGGGACCAAGGTGACGGACACCGCGATCCGGTCGGTCCTCGAGGCCGAGGCGTCCCAGATCGAGAAGCTGCCCTGGGTGTCGTACGTGATGCTGCCCTACAACGAGCACATCCTCGGGATGATCTCCGACGACGGGACGGCCGGGATCCTGAGCGTCCGCGCCAAGGACGGCATCAGCGTCTCCACCATGACCGAGGCCCAGCGCGAGCAACTCGTCCAGCGTGCCCACGAACTGCAGCGGGCGCTCCCGGCCGGCGAGATACACGTCGGCGGCGAGCTGTTCTCGGTCAGCATGCCGAAGGTGACGGTGGTCGAACTCCTCGGCGTCGGGGTGGCGGTCATCGTGCTGATCGTCGTCCTGGGCTCGGTGTGGGCGGCCATCATGCCCATCGTCGCCGCGGGGATCGGGGCCGCGGCGTCCATCATGCTCATCGTGACGGCGGCGGGAATCACGCCGGTCAACTCGACGACGATGATCCTGGCGCTCATGCTCGCGCTCGCCGTCGGCATCGACTACTCCCTCTTCATCGTCTCCCGACATCGCGACCAGCTCGGCACGGGCCTGGACGTCGAGGAGTCCGCCGCGCGCGCGACCGCCACCGCGGGGTCGGCGGTCGTCTTCGCGGGGCTCACGGTCATCGTTGCGCTGGTCGGCCTGGCCGTCGCCGGGCTGCCGTTCATCACGATCATGGGTGCCTTCGCGGCGGTCGCCGTCGCCATCGAAGTGCTGCTCGCGCTCACCCTTCTGCCCGCCATGATGGGCTTCGCCGGCGAGCGGCTGCGGCCCAAGCCGAGCAAGCGCGTCCGCGCCATCGGCGGCGGCGGACCCTCGACGTGGTGGGTCGGGGTCGTGACCAAGGTGCCGATCCTGACCATCGTGCTGGTCGTCGCCACGCTGGGGGCGCTGAGCTTCCCGGCCAAGGACCTCGCCCTGGCCCTGCCGAACTCGGGGCGCAACGTCCCGGGGGCGGCCGACCGCATCACGTTCGACCTCATCAGCGAGCGGTTCGGCGTCGGCTACAACGGTCCGCTGGTCATCACCGGGACCATCGTCGAGTCCAACGACCCCCTGGGCATCGTCAACGGCGTCAAGGCCGACGTCGAGAAGCTGCCGGGGGTGAAGCTCGTCGCGATGGCGGTCCCGAACCAGAACGCGGACACCATGCTCGTCCAGATCATCCCCACCACCGGCCCGGACGATCCCGCGACCGCCGACCTCGTCCGCCGCCTCCGCGACCTGGCCCCGCAGTGGAAGGACCGCTACGGCGTCCAAACCTCGGTGACCGGCTTCACCGCCGCCGCCATCGACGTCTCCGCGCGCCTCGGACAAGCGCTGTTGCCCTTCGGGGTCTTCGTCGTGGGTCTGTCGTTGGTGCTGCTGACGATGGTGTTCCGGTCGATCTGGGTGCCGGTCAAGGCCGCGCTCGGCTACCTGCTCAGCGTGGGCGGTGCGTTCGGGGCGGTCACGCTCATGTTCAACCAAGGCATCGGCAAGGAGATCATCAACCTGCCCGAGGCACTGCCCGTCATCTCCTTCCTGCCGATCATCCTCATGGGCATCCTGTTCGGCCTGGCCATGGACTACGAGGTCTTCCTCACCTCCCGCATGCGCGAGGAGTGGGTCCACGGCAACCGCGCAAACCCGACCGAGGAGGGGTTCGTCCACTCCGCCAAGGTCGTCGTCGCCGCCGCGCTCATCATGTTCGCCGTCTTCGCGTTCTTCGTGCCCGCCGGTGAGGGCGTCATCAAGCCGATCGCGTTCGGCCTCGCCGTGGGCGTCGCGATCGACGCGTTCCTGGTGCGCATGACGCTGGGTCCGGCGATCATGAAGCTGCTGCACGGGGCCGCCTGGTGGCTCCCCCGGCGGCTCGACGCGAAGCTGCCCGTCATGGACGTCGAGGGCGAGGCGCTCGCCCACCAGCTCGCCATCGAGTCGTGGCCGTCCCCGGACGCCGACCAGGTCGTCTACGCCGAGGGGCTCGGCGCGGTCGTGGAGGGGACCGTCCTGTTCGAGGGCGTCGACCTCGACGTCGCGCCCGGCAAGACCCTGCTCGTCACCGGCGGCTCGCCGGCGCGGACGGCCCTGCTGCTCGCCCTCACCGGCCGCGCCCGCCTGACCTCGGGCGAGCTGCGCGTGTTGCGGTTGGCCCTGCCCGAAGAGGCCGGACGCCTGCGCCGCCGGTCGGTCTACCTCGACGGCGCGGCCCCGGACGCCGCCGCCCGCATCGCCGCCGCCCCCGAGCTGATCGCGATCAACGACGCCGACCGCCTCGACGCCGCCGCCCGGGCCGCCCTGCTCGACCGGCTGGGTCCGGCGCACCGGGGTCCCGTCCCCCGGATCGACAACTGGTCGGGTCCGGACGCGGCGTCCGACCCCGGCACCTCCGGCGAACCCGCGGCGTCCGGACGCCGCCGCCGAGGCGCGAAGCCCGGCGTCACCACCGTCATCCTCGGAGCCCCGGACGCCCGCAGCGTCGCGGTTCTGCTCCCGTCCCAGTCCACCGCGCTCGGCGTCGCCGGGCCGGTCGTCGTCCCCGGAGGTGTGCGATGAACGCGCTGCCCACACGTCCCTCGTGGACGTCGATCCTGGCCCTGCTGCTGGTGCCGCTCCTGGTCGCCGGCGGGTTCCTGTGGGGCACGTGGAACGCCAACCCGCGGCTGCGGACCGTCCAGGCGGCCGTGGTCAACCTCGACGAGATGGTCGAGGTGAACGGGCAGATGATGCCGCTCGGCCGCCAGCTCGCCGCCGAACTCATCGACAGCGAGCGGGAGCAGAACCTGACGTGGGTCCTCGCGGACGCCACGCACGCCCAGAAGGGCCTCGCGAACGGCACGTACGCCGCCGTCGTCACCATCCCGAAGGAGTTCTCGGCCGCGGCCACCTCGTTCAGCAAGGGCCCGGACGAGGCCGTCCAAGCCACGATCCGCGTCGACACCTCGCCGGTCACGGGGGTGTCCGAGACCGCGCTGGGCAAGCACATCGCGGACGCCGCGTCCAACGCCCTCAACCGGTTCTTGACCGGGGAGTACCTCAAGAACATCTACCTCGGCTTCAACCAGATGGGCGACCAGTTCAACGAGCTCAAGGACGGCACCGCCAAGCTCGCGGACGGCGCCGGGAAGCTCTCCGACGGCGCCCACCAGGCCTCCGACGGCACGAGTCAGCTCGCGGACGGCCTCGGGCTGGCGTCCGACGGCGGGGTCCAGTTGCGCGACGGCGCGCACAAGCTCGCCACCGGTGCCGGCGACCTCGCCAACGGTGCCGGCACCCTCGCGGGCGGGACGCGGCAACTGGCGGGCGGCGTCCGGCAGTACACCGACGGGGTCGCGAAGTACGCCGCGGGCGTCAAGCGGTACGTCGGCTTCGTCAATCCCGTGGTCGAGCAGGTGCGCGACCTCGTGGCGAAGCTGCCGGACTGGGGCGACCTCATCGTCATCCTCGACCCCATCATGAAGGCGCTGCCCGAGTGGGCGGCCAAGATCGACCCACAGGTGCAGGAGTTCGTCGCCGACCTGCGGGCGTTCCTCGACAAGGTCGACGCCTACGTGACCAGCGGACAGTCCGTGGCGCGAGCCGTCGACGCGTACGGGTCCAAGCTCTCCGCGACCACGATCCCGTGCCCGGCCGACCTCGCCGCCACCGACGGCGCCTGCGAGGCGTTCGCCCGCGGCGTGGAGAAGGCGAAGGACGCCGCCGCCGCGCAGTGGAAGGTGGTGGACGCCAAGGCCGCACCCCTGGACGCCGACGCCGCGACGATCCTCGCCTGGACCAAGCGCATCCGCGAGGCTGCCGCCCAGCTCTCGACGATGTCGAAGAAGTTCGCGGCGTGGGCGCCCGCCGCGGCCGCGAAGTGGGAGGAGTTCAAGGCCCAACTCCCCACCAAGACCCTCACCAAGGCCGACGTCTTGAACCTGCTCGACCAGTTCATCGACGGCGGATACCAGTTGATGACCGGCGCCGACGAACTCACCATCGGCGGCACCAAGCTCGCCGCCGGCGCGGACCAGCTCGCGGACGGGGCGTCCGCGCTCGCCGGGGGAGCCCGCCAACTCGCGGGTGGGGCGTCCCTGCTCGATGACGGCGTGGACGAATACACCCGCGGCATCAGCAAGGCGGCGTCCGGGGCCCGGGCGCTGGCCGACGGGATGGGCAAACTCGACGGCGGAGCGGCCGACCTCGCCGACGGCACCCGGCAGCTCGCGAACGGCGTGGCCGAGGGCGCCGGGAAGATCCCGAAGTACTCCGACGGCCAGCGCGACAACCTGGCCAAGGTCGTCGCCTCGCCCATCGATACCGCCGGCCTGGACGAACTCGTGATGCCGACCGTCTCGTGGGCGTCGCTGCTGCTGGTGATGGCGCTGTGGATCGGCGCGCTGGCCGCCTACGCGGTGTTCCGGGCCGTGGATCCGCGCAACCTGCTGTCCAGCGCTGCGAACGGGACGCTGCTGTGGCGGTCGTTGGTCCCCGGGCTGGGGATCGTCGCCTCGCAGGGGCTGCTGCTGACGGCGCTGAGCGTCGGGGTGCTGGGGCTGGATGCGCCCCGGGCGCTCGGCGTCGCGGGGATCGCCCTGGTCGCCGCCGCAGCGTTCGTGGCGGTCAACCACGCCCTCGCCGCGTGGTTCGGCGTCAAGGGGCGGGTGGCGTCGCTCGTGCTGCTGCTGGTGACCGTGGTGTCCGCGATCGCGTACTCCGCGCCGGGGGTGTTCGACGCCCTCAAGCCGTTGTCGCCGCTCACCCCTGCCCTGGAGGCCGTCCGGATGATGATGACCGGACACTCCGCGACCCTCCCCGCGTTGGCCCTGGCCGCCTGGCTCCTCGCGGGCCTGGGGGCGTCCTACCTCGCCGTCGCACGGTCCCGGACGACCTCGCTGGCCGCGGTGGTGTAGCTCGCCGGTCCGGGGGTTGGGCGCGGGCCGGTCGCGGACGCCCGGTCCGGGGGATTCGCGGGCCGGTCGCGGACGCCCGATCCGGGGGATTCGTCGGCCGGACGCTGCGAACTTACGCGGCGTCCAGCCCCAGGAACTCCCGGATCGCCGGCAGTTCGCGGCGGGCTTGGTCGGCGCCGAGACGGAAGGTGGTCCGCAGGCGGGCGAGGTCGCGTTCGCCGTTGCCGATGGGCATGACCTCCGGGACGAACAGGTACGCCTTCCCGGCGCGCTCCAGCGCGAAGAGTTCCTCGCGGGTGGCGTTGTACGCATCGGACCGGCGGCGGAGGGCGTCCGCAACCGCCGGGTACTCGCGGAAGTGACGCCGGTAGAACCACTCCTGCCCGACGGGCTTCTTCACATAGTCGCGCTTCTGCGTCAGCACCACCAAGAACCGGTCGAAGCCGTCCGCTTGGGCGGCGTCGAGCGGTATCCCCCCGGACGGTCCCAGCGCGCCGTCGACGTACACCCGATCCCCGATGTGGACCGGCGGCATGATGACCGGCATCGTGGACGACGCCCGCACCCGCACCATGAGATCGCGCAGGCTCCCGATGTCGTCGCGGCCCCAGTACACGTGCTCGCCGCTGAGGCAGTCGAACGCGCCGATCCGGAACCGCGCGGGGTTCGCCGTGAACGTCGCCCAGTCGAACGGCAGCGCCTCGCCCGGGCCGGATGTCCGCTCGTAGATGTACTCGGCGTTGAACAGTCCCTGCCCCTGGACGAACGTTCGCCAGTTGCCGAAGCGGGGGTCCGCGGCGAAGTCGGTGAACGACCGCTCGGCCCGCGCGCCGTCGCGGGAGAGGTAGTTGCAGGTGTTCGAGGACCCCGCCGAGATGCCGCCCACCCAGTTCAGGTGGACGCCGCCGTTCAGCAGGGCCGCCACGACCGCGGCGGTGTACGCCGCGCGCATGCCGCCACCTTCGAACACGAGTGCGGTGTCCGTGACGTTGGAGGTGATGTCGGTCACGCCCGTCACGGTAGTCCGCCGACGCATCCGGACGCCGCACGGCCACCTGGTGGGCGTGCCCTCGGACGCCGTCGGCGTCGGTTGGGCGGGGCCAGGGAAACGCTGAATCAATCAGCGGTGCCCAAGGGGTTCGGGCGCTGCGTCCGGAGGGAGCACGCCGGTCGGGGTCACGTGGACGGGACGGCGCCTACCCCAGCACGGACCGGCGCTTGGTCTCGACGCGCGCGTCGAATTTGGCGCGGTCGATGACCGCGCGGACGTGCGTCCCGGACCCGATGACGTCCACCTCGTCGCGCAGCACCACCGTGAACGACACGAGCCGCCCGTTGACGGCGGTCACCTCGGCGTCCGCGGTCACGGTCAGCCCGACCGGCGTCGCGGCGGTGTGGTCGAAGCGGACGTCCACGCCGACGCTGCTCTCGCCCTCATCGAGGTGCGGGTGCAGGACGGCCATGGCGGCGCACTCGGCGAACCCGACCATGTAGGCCGTCGCGAACACCCGGGGCATGTCGGCGAAGCCCGGGTAGGCGTCCGACACCGCCGGGACGGTCAACGCATCGTCCACGACGACCGACACCGACGCGGTGGCCCCGACCTCGAGCGTGCTCTTCATGGCGACTACCTTCCTCGCGCGATGGACGCGGTGGGCATCCGGTCGACCAGCTCCTCCGGCGGGACCATGTGGCCCGCGGCGTCCGTCACCGCCCCCGCGACGAGCAGCAGGGCGGCGCGGGCGGTGTTCGTCCAGGGCGGGCCGTCGGGCGTCATCGGACGCCCGTGCGCGCCGTTGCCCAACCGTTCGAGGGTCTCGCGCGCCTGGAGGCTGTTGAACGCCCAGGCGATGTCGTCGGGGTCGACGCCCGGACGGACCTTCAGGCCGTAGCGCGCCGCGCTCGACAGCCACAGCGGCACCCACAGGTCGCGGACCTGGCGGCGGTAGAGGTCGAGCGCCTCGCGGACCGGCGCGTACTCGGGCCACAGGCACTGCAAGGCCTCGGCCACCCGGACGATCTTCTCGGGCTGGCTCGTCTGCACCACGGCGTCCCCGAACTGGCGGAGGAATTCACCGAACGGGCCGCTGGTCCACAACACCATCTGCTCGACCGCCGCCGCGTGCAGCGTGTCGAAGCGCTGCGGACGCATGACGTAGTTGACGACGTCGGTGTACCAGTCGGCGGCGAGCGGCCACCGGCGCAGCATCTGGTGCTGGCTCATGCCGAGCACCTGCTCGATGAACGGCTGGTGGCCCAGCGCGCTCGACAGGATCCGCGGCACGGAGTCGCGGTCGCCACTGACCGCGTCGTCCATGAGGCGGTCGGCGAGGTAGCTCGCGGCCTCGGCCAGGATGTACTGCGTGACGGGATTCTGGGGTCCGTTCGCCCCCGACCGCGCCGCGATGGTGGTGAGCACATCGTCCAGATCCTCGATGACGACCGTGGTGCGCAGGCGCGGACACGCGCCCCCACGATCCTGGACCCAGACCTCGGCTTCTTCGCCCGGGGCCCCCTCGATCACTCGACTCACGGCTGGCATTGTGCCCGATGCGCCCCCCGTTGGACATGGGGAGGGCTTCCCTGGGGTCCTCGGCCGTTGGGTCAGCATTCGATGACGTTCACCGCGAGGCCGCCGAGCGCGGTCTCCTTGTACTTGGCCTGCATGTCGCGTCCGGTCTCGCGCATCGTCTGAATGACCTTGTCGAGGCTGACGACGTGGCGTCCGTCGCCGCGGAGGGCGGTCCGGGCGGCGGTGATCGCCTTGACGGACGCCACCGCGTTCCGCTCGATGCACGGGATCTGGACGAGCCCCCCGACGGGGTCGCAGGTGAGCCCGAGGTTGTGTTCCATACCGATCTCGGCGGCGTTCTCGACCTGCATCGGCGTGCCGCCCAGCACCGCCGCCATGCCCGCCGCCGCCATCGAGCACGCGGCCCCGACCTCGCCCTGGCAGCCCACCTCGGCCCCCGAGATGGACGCGGTCTGCTTGACGATCATCCCGATGGCCCCGGCGGTGAGCAGGAAGCGGCGGACGCCGGCGTCCGAAGCCCCCGGGACGAAACTCCAGTAGTAGTGCAGCACCGCCGGGATGATCCCGGCCGCACCGTTCGTCGGCGCCGTCACGACCCGCCCACCGGCGGCGTTCTCCTCGTTGACGGCGAGCGCGTAGAGGGTGATCCAGTCCATGCCGCGGAGCGGGTCGGTGGAGCTCTGCTCGACGAGCAGCCGGGCGTGCAGCTCGGGGGCGCGGCGGCGGACGCCGAGGCCGCCCGGCAGCCGGCCCTCGGTTTCCAGGCCGGTGGCGATGCAGGCGCGCATCGCCGCCCAGATCGCGTCCAGCCCCCTGCGGACCTCGTCGTCCGGACGCCACGCCGCCTCGTTCTCGCGGACCACCCGCGCGATCGACAGCCCGGTCTCCTCGCAGATCGCCAGCAGATCGGCGGCCGTCGTGAAGGGGTGCGGGACGCTCACCTCCGGCGGGGTCAGCGGCGCGTCGGCGTCCACGACGAACCCGCCGCCGACCGAGTAGTACGTCCGCTCCAGCAGGACCGCACCCGCGGCGTCCAACGCCTGGAACGTCAGCCCGTTGGGGTGCCGCGGCAGCTCCTCGCCCGGGTGCCAGCCGAGGTCGGTGGCGGGATCGAAGGCGATGGTCGCGAGGCCGGGCAGGTCCAGTCGGTGGGTGCTGCGGACGCCCGCCACCCGCCGCGCGCCCGCCGGCGGGTCCACGGTCTCGGCGCGCTCGCCGAGTAGCCCGAGGATCACCGCAGCGTCCGTCCCGTGCCCGCGGCCCGTGGCGGCGAGGGAGCCATAGAGGTCCACGCGGACGCGCGCCACGGCGTCCGCCACCGCACGAACGTCGGCGACGAACCGCGCCGCCGCGCGCATGGGACCGACGGTGTGGGACGACGACGGTCCGATACCGATGGTGAACAAGTCGAAGACGCTCAGCGCCATGGCCGCACCCTAACGCCAGGTGCGTGCTCCCCCCTACGACCGCAGGGTGACAGGAGATTCACATCCGGCGCCGATGTGATCGCGAGGGGCGCTCGACAGGATGGACGCATGTTCATCACGCTGATCGGAATCGTCCTCGTCGTCGCCATGGCCGTCGGGCCGCTGGTCTTGGAGTTCGTGTAGCTACGGTTGCTTGGCGTCCACCCAGGCGTAGATCCCCGTGCGCGGCACCACCCGCTCCGCCACCGCGTCGTCGACGTTGCCGCCGATGACGCGCAACTGGTCGCCGAGCACTTCCACCACGATGTCGACGTGGACCGACGTCTTCACCGTTTTCGGTCCACTGCCGTACAGCACCAGGTCGCCCGGACCGACCCCGTCGGTGCCCTGATGCGTCCGGCCGTTCTTCGTGCCCCACGCGGCGAAGTCGCCGGTGAACGCGTAGCGCGGCACCTGAATGCCCGCCTGCTGCCACACCCAGGAGGCGAAGTCGCCGCACCACTCCTCGCACGGACCGTACGGGTTGCAGTTGCCCGCGCGTTCGGCGACCCCGAGCTGGCTGCGGGCGATGCTGACGATTCTGGCCTCCAGCTCGCCTCCCGCGGACGGGACGGGCAGCGGGCTCACCGCCGCCTGCGGCTTCACGGCGCACGTGGGTAGCTGCGGGTCGGCCCCGTGCTGGACGTACGCCGCGGCCACGTAGCCGCTCTTGCCCTCGTAGGTGACGCGGTCCCACAGGGGTGTCGATCCCTGCGTCCCCGAGATGGTGGTGCCCTTGACCGTGCACTCAAGGGTGATGTTCGCGCGGTTGGGGATCTGGGCGATGGCCGTCCCCGAGGACGACGCGAGGTTGCGCAGGGTCAGCGGCTGCTGACCGGCGCCGGTGTCCACCACGCCCAGGACGGTCGTCGGGGCGGGGACAGGGGTAGGGGCGTCGGACGCCGCGCCAGTGGCCGGGTCCTTCGCGCAGCCGGCGAGCGCGACCAGCGCCAACGCCGCTGCCGCGTACCTGCGGGGGCTGGGCATGACCTGACGCTAACACCCGCCCGTGGCAACTCGATGGCAACGCGCGTGGCAACCCCGCCCCACCGGCTTTCCATCCGGACGGCGTCCTTGGTATGGATGGGGGGTGCTTCCCCGGCAGGTCACGGATCGGGTAGGCCACCACCTGGAGGGTCCGGTGTGGTGGCCCCGGTTGGGAGCGCTCCGCTTCGTCGACATGTACGCGGGCGTCATCTGCACCCTCGACCGCCACGGCCGGGTCACCCGCAAGGCCACCGGCTCCAGCATCGCCGCCTTCCTGCGCCCCCGCGCGGAAGGCGGTGCCGTGGTGGCCACCGAACGCGGGCTCGCCGTGGCGTCCCGGGACGATCTGGCCGACCTTCAGCCCTGGGGTGCCCTGTTCGCGGACGCTCGCCAGCGCTTCAACGACGGCGGCTGCTCGCCGGCCGGACACCTCTACGCCGGCACGCGCGGCTACCGCGACGACGAGGGCATCGCCATGCTCTACCGGATCGACTCCGGCGAGGCGACCGGACGCCCCGTGCTCACGGGGTTGACGGCCAGCAACGGGCTCGGGTGGTCCCCCGACGGCTCGACCTTCTACCTCACCGACTCCGGCCCGGCGGTCACCTACGCGTTCGACTACAGCCCCGACCAGTCGATCCGCAACCAGCGCGTCTTCGTGAAGACCCCGCTGGAGTCCGGACGCCCCGACGGTCTCACCGTGGACGCCGAGGGCGGCGTCTGGCTGGCCCTCAAAGGCACCGGACGCCTCGTCCGCTACGACGACACCGGACGCCTCACGCAGGTGATCCAGCTCCCCGGCGTCACCCGCGTGACGTCGTGCACGTTCGGCGGTCCCGACCTCAAGACGCTCTTCATCACCGTCTCCCGCGAGAAAGTCCCCGACGACGAGCAGCCCGCCGCCGGCGCCATCTGGGCCGTCGAGCCGGGCGTCGCCGGCCTGCCGGTTCTGCCCTTCCGCGGCGAACTGCCGCGTCACTACGCCTGACGCATTCTCCAGCCGGACGCCGCGGCGTTCGTCACCTGCCCACGAGCGGGCGTCCGGACCGGACCGTCGGCCACGGTGCGCGCGGGGGGATGTGCGTCGGACAAGACGAGAGGCGTCCGGACCCACGTCCACCGCGAGGCGCGGCGTCCGTCACTCGCCGAAGAGCAGGCGGCGGGCGTCCGCACCGTCGGGGTCGGCCAGCGGCCGCGCCGAGGACCACCCCGGCGCGAAGGCCGGCTGGGGACGGGAGGCGGCGTGGCCGCGGTCGTCCTGGGGATAGTGGACCGGGTAGTCGTGCTCGGACGGCTCGAGCGAGGGGCGGGGCGGGGGCGGCAGGACGGCGTCCAGGCCCGTGGACGCCAACAGCGCCGCCCCGCAGGCCAGGCAGCGGTGGAACCCGACGCCCGCCCGGGTGTCGGCATGCATCGAGCCGCCGCACGCGGGGCAGCGCAGCGAGTCGATCACCGGCGCCACCCGACCATCTTCGCGGCGGCAGCCACGAGGGTGTCGGCGAGTTCGCTGCGCTCGTCGCCGGCGTGGACCGACTCCTCGACGGCCATGCGGAACACCAGGCACCGGGCGGGGTGTTCGAGGGCTTCCCAGGGGCGTCCCCAGGCGGGCGCCCGGCCCCCGGCGGAGTCGTAGCCGGCGAGGAAGGCGCGCCAACTGGCGTCGTCCAGGAGGCCGATGGCCCACAGCGCGGCGGGACGGGCCAGATCCCACGACGGATCGCCGACGCCGAGGGCGTCCAGGGCCCCCGACTCGGGCTGGCCAAGAAGGAGCGTCCCGACGCCGGGGACCCGGCCGAGCTGTCCGAGGTTCCAGTCGCCGTGGACGACCGCGTGCCGCCCCGGGGCGGGCCAGGAATCCAGGAGTTCGTTGGCGAGGATGCGGAGCACGTCGGTGGTGCCGCCGGGCCTCAGCGTGGCGGCGAGGTCGCGGGCGGCGAGGACGAGCCGCTGGGCGCCGCAGGGGGGCAGGTCGTCCGGGACCGGCATCGCGTGCAACCGACCGAGCAGCGCGCCGGCGTCCCACCACGGCGGGGGCTCGTCGGGGGAGAGGCGGTCGAGGCGCGGCCAGAGGGTGAGGAAGCGGCCGTCGGGGGCCGGGGTGGGGGCGTCCGAGAGCGGGGAGACGAGCACGGTCCGCCAGGGCTCGCGGCGGGCGAGCACGAGTCGCGCCACGAGGTCGGTCCGGGCGCCCGGGAGCGCGTGCTTGCGCACGACCACATCCTCGTAGGCGACCGGAGTCATGGACCCACCCTAGGCCGCTAGCCTGACTCCCGTGGCGGTTGCATGGGATGGTTCCGTGAACGCGTTCGAGGTCGTCCCCGGGCTCGTGCGCATGGCCCGGCGCGAGTGGCTGACCGACGCCGGGTGGCGGGCCGCGACCGCCGCCGGCTACCGGACGGTCGTCGACCTGCGCTGCCCGTGGGAGTTGGCGCGGATGCCGCTGCCGGGCGATCCCGAGGTGTCGGACGCCGCCCGCGCCGGTGTGGTCGTCGTGAACGCACCGACGGAGGATCCGGAGCACCCCGAGTTCGAGCGGGTGCTGGGTCCGTACTTGGACCACCCGCGCGCCTACCCCGACTACGTGTTGCTGTTCGGCGACCGGGTTGCCGCCGCGCTCGTCGCCCTCGCCCGCGCGGACGGTCCCGTGATCGTCCACTGCGCCGCCGGACGCGACCGCACCGGCTTGGTCGTCGCGTTGGGGCAGAAGCTCGCCGGGTGGTCGGACGCCGACATCGTCGCCGGCTACGTCGCGTCCGCGACCGCCGTGAACGACCATCACTTGCTGCGTCCACGGCCGCGGGAACCTCACCTGTCCGGGGCGGAGTGGGACGCATGGCTCGGCGAGCGGGTCACGGCGTTGTTCGCGTTCTTGGCCGATCTGGATGCCGCCGAACTGTTGCGGGACGAGGGGGTTGCGGACGCCGACCTCGCCGCCATCCGCGCTCGGTTCGAGCGTCCGGAAGGGTGACGGTCCGGGGGGGTCGGGACGCGCTCGCGGGGTCTGGGGTGCGGACGGTCGCGACGCGCTCAGCGCGAGGTTTGCGGGTGAGTGGCTCGTCTGGGGGTCTGGGGTCCGGACTCGGCACGGCTGTGGTTCGGCAGCGCGGACTGGGGGAATGGCGCCAGGGGGCGTGCGGTTACCTGCAGCGTCGACTGTCCACCCCGGTGCAACACGAGTGCGGGCGGGAGTTGGCGCCAGGGGGAGTGAGGCCGCGCGGGCGGGATGTCAGCGCCAGGGGTGCGCGGACGCGGCTCGGGCGGCGACGTCACACCTTGGCAGCGCGGACAGTAATAGATGACGCGCTCCTGGGTGGGGGGACCGGTGTGTCCCAGGGCGATGAGGGTCCCGCAGCGGACGCACGGCTTGTGGTGGCGTCCGTGGACGTAGGTTTCCTCGCGTCCGGGCGGCAGTCGCACCGAGCGCAGCAGCATCGCGCGGGCCCGTTCCACGAGCGCCGTGAGGTGGGCGTCGGTGAGCTCGGACGTCGGTGTCCAGGGGTCGAGGCGCTGGGCGAAGAGGGGCTCGGCGGTCCACACGGTGCCGCACCCGGCGAGATTGCGCTGGTCGAGTAGGGCGGCGGCGATGTCGGTGTCCGCGGCCTTGAGGTGGGCGACGGCGGTAGCGAGGTGGGCGTCGGACCACTCGGGGTCGAGCAGGTCGGGGCCGAGGTGGCCGACGAGGGTGTCCTCGTCGCAGGTGCGAACGAGGTCGAGCAGGCCGAGGCTCCACCCGACGGCGGTGTAGTCCGCGGTCGCGAGCACCGCCCGGATCTTCGGAGCGCGCAGCGGTGCCGGCGGCGTGGCGGTGCGTTCGATGCGCCAGGACCCCTCCATGCGGAGGTGGGAGTGGAGCGTGTAGCCGTCCTCGATGCGGTGGAGCAGGTGCTTGCCACGCGGGACCACGCCGAGCGTGCGGCGCCCGGTGAGGTCGACGGTGGCGAGGTCGCCCCAGCGGAGGTCCGTCCGGGTCAGGACGTGCCCGGCGAACACCTCGTGCAGGCGGCGGGCGGTCCGCGCGACGGTGTCTCCCTCGGGCATGCCCCGATTCTGCCGCGCGAAACACCCCTCCGAGCGCGGTCTAAGGAACCGCTGATTAATGCTGTTCTTGGCGAGGACGGGTCGGGCGAGATGAGCCGGAACCACTCGATCTTGGGCTCGTATCGAGCATACGGGCCCAGATCGAGGGGGTTCGGATCGCTCGATCCGGGCCGCCGCAGCCAGGACATGATTGATCAGCGTTTCCCTAAGAGCGCAGAAGGCCGTTTGCCGCCTCTCGT
>CAYZXQ010000050.1:0-17098 GCA_964482465.1 uncultured Nigerium sp.
CCGTCGCCGCGATGGCCCGCGCCAGCGCCGTCTTGCCCGTGCCCGGGGCGTCCTCCAGCAGGAGGTGACCCTCGCTGAGCAGGCACGTGAGCGCCAGGCGGATCACGGGCGCCTTGCCAAGGACGGCCTGGCCGACGTTGTCGACGAGGCGAGCGAATGTGTCCGCGAACCAGGTGGCGTTCTCGGGTGTGAGGGACATCGTGTGGAGTTGCCTTTCGTTGAGTTTCTCGTGCTCGCTACCAGGTGATCGAGCCGTTGGCGGTCTGCGAACCGTTGGTGCACTGTGCGCTGACCGTTTGTCCCGGGTAGCCGAAGAAGTAGCTTGTCTGGATGGTGGTGCTGGGGCCTTGCGTCCAGGAGCGGGCGCTGCTGTCACTGGTGATCTTGCAGGTGACATTGCTCGAGAAGTTCACGGTCGTCACCTTGAGGTAGTAACAGGCCGAACCGCAGGGGGTTCCGTTCCACGTGATCTGACCTTGAGCGCTGGACCCCTTCGCCAAGGTGATCGACGGCGGCCTGGGAGGGGGTGCTGCGGCGCTAGTCGCAGAGGCGCAGTTCTTCGGGCCGGCCAGTCCGCCTGCTTGCTGGGCCTGAATGCACAGCGTCTTGGTTGCCGAGTAGCCGATCCCGGAGAACGTGTAGCTTCCGGGCGCCGAGGCCGAAGCGCTGCTGTAGTCACCGGTCAGCGAGTAGGTGGTCGGGCGACCGTTCGGCATGCCTGCGTCCCATGAACAGGTGACGGACTGGGCGCCGCCGGTGCACGAGATGGTTGGGGATACCGGTGGACCGTAGGCGTTGACGTTCGTGGACGACACCGGGCCCTGGGCCGTGCGACCCCCCACCGTGCTCACAGCGTAGACGCTGAGCGAGACGTCCGAGCCGTTCGGGAACGCCTTGGCGTCGGTCAGGAGAGTCCCGGACGTGAGCTGTCCCCCGCGGCCGTTCGCCCGCCAGAAGTAGGCGATCTCGGAGGGGGTCGCGCCGTTGCCGGGGGCGGGAGAGAAGGTCACCTTGACCTGGCTGCTGACGCCGGTCGCGGTGGCGGACAGGCCCGTCACCGCACCGGGGGCCGCGAAGGCGCGCACGGGGTTGGACGCCGGCGACCAGGCCCCGTCGCCCGCACGGTTGCTCGCGCGCACCCGGAACGTCTGGTCGGAGGTCGAGACCGACATGGTGACCCGAGTGCTGACGGCGGTGCCGGTGTAGACGGTGCCGCCACCGACGCGCTCGACGGTGTAGCTGAGGTTGGAGTCGCCGTTGCCGTTGGGTGCCTGCCAGGTCAGGGTGCCGCTGGGGGTGACGCTCGGGGCGTCCATCGCCATGCTCGGGGCGAGCGGTGCCAGGGGGACGCCCACCGGGACGGCCGGGCCCGAGGACGGCGACCAGTCCGACACGCCGCCGGCCGAGATGGCCCGCACGGCGAAGGTGTAGCTCGTGCCGTTGGTGAGGCCCGGCCACGTCGTGGTAGTGACGTTGCCGACATTGCGGACCGTGCCTCCAGGCGAGATGCGGACCTCGTAGTCGGTGATCGGCGTGCCGCTCGTGGTGCCGGCGGGCCAGGTGACGACGAGCTGCTTGTCCCCGGACTGCGCCGACGGCGCGGACGGCTGATCGGGTCGCTGGTTAGGCGTCACCGGGTTGCTGGCGGCGGAGTCCGCGGACGGACCCACGGCGTTGAGCGCACGCACCGTGAAGGTGTAGCTCGTGCCGTTGGTGAGCCCGGTGATGGCGCACGTCGTGGCGGCGCCACAGTCCCGCGAACCGCCCTTCCACGCCACGGTGAACCCCGTGATGGGCGCGCCGTTGTTCGCCCCGGCCGACCACGAGACGGTGGCGCTGGAGGACGCGGTCGTGTCCGCCCGGACCCCCGTGGGCGCGTCCGGCACCCCGCGCACCGTGAGCCGGATCAGCCCCTGAACCCGCCGGGATGGATCGTTGGTCGCGTCCATCGCGGCGTACGTCAGGGTCACTTCGCCGTGCGTGCCCACCGTCGGGGTGACGGTGACGGCGAGGCCCCGGACCGAAGGAGCCCCGGCCGCGCCGGCCGTGACGGCGGCGCTCGAAACCGTCAGCGGCTTGCCCTCGGCGGCGAACGGGTTGGTCAGGTAGCGGGCGAGATCCACCGTGACGGGGGTGCCGGCGTCCGCCTGAACGACCGCGGTCGTCGCGGAGATGAGCGGGCGCGTGGACGCCGACGCGCGCAGCGGGACGTCGGCCGTCGTGGCCGCCCCGTGCGGGTCGGTCACGGTGACGCGGATGGATCCGGACGCCCCGGGTGCCGCCGACGCCGTGGCAGCGACCACCACACGCGAGCCCTCCACGCGGGCATCGAAGGGCCCAGAGACCGCGCCGCCTGCGAAGGTGAGGTGGCCGGCGTCCGCGGCATCGGGGTCGGACGCCATCGGCGCCAGGTCGACGCCGCGCGCCGCCTCGCCGACGGCCGCCTCGACCACGGTGGGACGCAGGACCGGCGGACGGTTGACCGACCCCTCGACGATGATCGGCCAGGTCAGGGTCGCGGCCAACGCCGTGGGATCGTCCTCGGCGCCGTCGGTGACGCGCGCGGTGAGGAAGGTGTCCCCGGAGAAGCCGGCGTCCGCGGTGAACGCGAGCGTGGTGGCGTCGCGGACCACCTCGGTGGAGCCGCGTCCGGGACCGGAGCGGACGTCCGCGGCGAATGTCAGGCGCGGGTGGCGTCCCTCCCGGACGACCACGTAGTCGGCCAGCGCCAGCGTCACGGTCTCGTCGGCCCGCATCCGGACCGGAATGCGGTCGGCCCGCAGGTAGGGCAGCCGCTCGTCGCTGCCCGGCACGACGATGGCGGCGCGGCCGATCTGCCCGTCGGCGTCCGTCACCGTGTACAGGACGATCTGGCGCGTGGCGGCGACGGGCACGCGGACGCGGCCTTCGACGAGTTCGGTGCCGTCCGGCGGGGTGACGCGCAGGTCGCTGAGGAGGCCGTCCCAGTCGCTGTCGTTGGCGAGCACGTCGACGTCGACCACCGGACGTCCGGTGGCGTCGGTGCGGGCGACGGACGCCGCGGTGGCCGCCGTCAGGACATCGTCGCGGGCCGTCGGCGGGTACAGGGGCGCGTCGGGGCGGACGTCGATGGTGACCACGCCCCGGACCGGCTCGCTGCGCCGGTCGGTGACCTCGTAGTAGTAGCGCAACCGGCCGGGACGGTCGGGGGACTCCAGCCGCACCCGGTCGCCGGACACCTCGGCCGGGACGGTCGTCTCGTCGTCCGCGGGCGTCAACGGACCCTCCACCAGGGCGAGCGGGTCGCCGTCGGGATCGAGGTCGTTGGCACGGACGGGCAGGCTGAGCTGTCGCGAGGGCCGGACGGAAACATCGTCCGGGATCGCCACGGGAGGCAGGTTGACCGCCGGCGGCGGGGCGATGCCCACGCTGACCGACCCCGTGGACCGGACGCCCGCGTGGTCGACGACCGCGTAGGTGAACGTGTCGGTGCCGCGGGCGTCCGCGGGCGCGGTGTATTCCAGCGCGTCGGGGAGCGCCTGGACGGTGCCCTTCTGCGCCGGGGTGTCCACGCCGAGCACCGTCACCGAGTCGCCCTCGGCGTCGATGCGGTCGAGCTGGACCGGGATCCGGACCGTCCCGCCCGCCAGCACCCGGCCCGTCAGCGGCACGGGCTGAGCCGGGGTGTTGACGTCGGACGCCGCGACCACGTCGATCAGCGCGTGCGCCGACTGGTAGTTGCCCAGCGAGTCGCGGACCGTGTAGGCGATCCGGACGCGGCCGGGACGCTCCCCGGCCTTGTAGCGCAGCCGATCCTCGGACGCGAAGGCGACGCCGCCGGCGTCCGCCTCCACCCGGACCGTCGGATCGAGGGTGATGGGCAGGCCCGTGGGCGACAGGTCGTTGTCGAGCACCGGCAGGGTCACCAGGTCGCCCGCCCGGACCGTCGCCGTGTCGTCGCGCGCCACCGGCGGACGCACCCCGCCCGCGGGGATCGGCACCACGGTGACGGCCCCCTCGGTCTGCGCGACGCCGTTGCTGACCGTGTAGCCGATCTGGACGGGCTCGCTCAGCCCCGCCCGCGCGCTGATACGCAGCAGGCCGTGCTGGATCACCTCGACCGTCAGCCCGGACGCCTCCGGCGGCACCTGCGCGGACTGCACCACCAGGACGCCGCCGCCGGGGTCGGAGTCGTTGGCCAGCACGTCGGCGACCACCGAGCCGCCCTGCGGGACGAGCGCGAGGTCGCGGTCGGCGACAGGCGCGGCGTCGTTGCTGGGGTCGACGACGTCGATCCGGACGACACCGGTCGCCTGCGCGCCACCGTTGGACACGGTGTAGCCGACGTAGCGGACGCCCGCCGCGTCCGCGGTGTAGGTGAACGTGTCGTTGGCGTAGCGCGGCAGGATGCGCTCGCCGGGCCCCGGACGGGCCACGTCCGCGAGCCGAAGCGTGCCGCCCAGGGGGTCGACATCGTTGCGCAGCGGCGCGACGACCGTCTCGCGGCCCGTCACGGCGATCACGTGGTCGGCGTTGGCGACGGGCTCCAGGGAGTCGCCGTCCTTCACCACGACGCGCAGCGTGCCGTGACCCTCCTTCGCGCCGTCCGTCACGACGACGGGCAGTTCGTGGGTACCGACGGGTGCCGTGCCGAGGTCGCGGACGCCGACCGTCCCGTCGCGGCGGTAGGTCACCTCCAGGCCGGCCGCGTCGCCGACGCTGGTGAGCACGAGGTCGTCGCCCTCGGGGTCGCGCCAGTCGGGCAGCAGCCAGGTCGAGGCCTGCCCGCCGCGGCCCACGGTGAGCGAGGACGGCCGCGTCTGCTGGGGCTCGGTCTGGACCGACGCCGGCTTGACGGCGACCTTCACGGTCGCGGACGCCTTGCCGCCCCGTCCGTCGTCGGCGGTGTAGGTGAACGTGACCGGCGCGGTCGCGCCCTCGGGCGCGGTGTAGGCCAGCGCCTCGCCGCCGCGCACGCGGGCGACGCTGCCGGCGCCCGGGGCGTCCTTCACGGTGGCGGTCAGCACGTCGCCGTCGGGGTCGGTGTCGTTGGCGAGAACGTTCAGGGTCGTCTGCCGGCCGGGACGGACGCCGAACTCGTCGTCCACGGCCTCGGGCGGACGCTGCTGGCTGCGGTCGGCCTTCTGCTGCAGCGCGTCGTCGGGGGTGGTGGTGTCGTCCTGCTTGGTGCGCTCGTCCTTCACCTGGGTCTCGACGGGCTGCCAGTTCTCGACGGCGACCATGCCGGCGTTGACGAGCAGGACCAACCCCGTCGCGGTGTCGTTGAGGACGATCACGTCGCGGTTGGTGCGGAACACCGGCGACTTGCTCGACGCGATCCGCTCGACCGCGAGGTGGACGTCGTCGGCGTCGCCGGGGCAGTCGCGCACGAACGCGCCCGAGCCGCTCCAGGCGCCGTAGCCGCAGCCGCCCAGCACCACCGGACGCACCGGACGCCCGCCCACCGGATCGGCCGCGACCTGGGTCGCGGCGCCCCCGGACAGCGGCTGCCACACCAACCCGGCGGGGGTGGCGAGCAGGACGCGGTCGGCGTCCGCACCCGGAAGCTGCACGACGGCATCCGCATCGGCGAGTTCGACCGCCAGCCGCGGCGTCCGGAGCATGCGGCCGTCGAGGGCGACCAGCGTCGTGCCCACGGCGGACAGGCGCGCGGCGGCGAGATCGGACAGGCCGTCGAGACGTCCGGCGTCCGACACCCCGCGCGCCCCCAGCGACCGGACGGCGCCGTCGGGGGTGACGATCAGGACGGTGCCGTCGGTGGCGGCGACCACGCGGGCCCCCGGCAGGCCCTCGAGCGTCGGGTGGGCGTCCGGGCTGAACGAGCCGACCTCGGACGCCGAGGTGACCCACACGCGCCCGGTCGCGGCGTCCGCGAACGCGACGCGGTCGGCACCCGCAGAGACCTCGATGCCGCCCGGCAGGCCCGCGGTCGTCCCCAGCGCGACAAGCGCGGGGTCGACGGGCGCGACCGCCCCGGTACCCCGGTCGGTGAAGACCAGATGGGCGGCGCTCTGGGCGACGTCGAAGTCGGCGGATGGGGCACGCAGGCCGCCGTCGAGGGTGCGCGAGGGGTAGTTGAGGTGGCCCGCGAGCCGCAGGGAGGAGTTCGTCACCCACACGCCGCCGTCGTGGAGCGTCGCCCGGGTAGCCGCCACGCCGGGGTGTACGACCGCCACGACGCCCAGCACGAGCGTGACCGCCGCGAGTGCGGCGGCACCGCGAAACTGCTGGCGAACCCAGGCGGCCATGGGGTGCTCCTCACTGCTGCGGATGACCGGGCGCGCCCGAGTCTAGCGACAGCAACGGACAGAAGAACGGCCCACCCCAGGGGGACCACTCCCCATCTCCCACCTGGGGTTTCAGTGCCTCAGCACCCCCGCGAGGTGTACGAGCAGAGCAGCGGAACCGCGTGATCGATGGCCTGGCGGGTGTCCGACACCAGGGTGGGCGTCTGCATGGCGTCGCCCATGATCTCGCCGGCCTGGCTCGCCATCGCCACGGCCCGGCCGCGCCGCACGACCAGGTCGAGGGACCCTCCCGGCACGGTGGCCCAGGTCTTGCCGTCCTGGACGGCCTCGTCCCAGGAGGTGAGGCCGAACCCGGTGTCCCAGGAGCCGGAGAAGGCCGCGGACGCCGTCCGCATCCGGCTGGTCGCGTCGTAGGCGGTCATGTCGCAGGACTCGTGGACGGTCCGCAGCTCGTTGACGAACGCGGTCGCGGCGGACTCGGTCGCGAACACGAGCACCGTTTCGGTCCCCACCCACTCGGGCCCCTCGGCCCGGATATGGCGGCTGGCCTCCAAGGAGGAGAACGCCTTGAACACGTGCGGGCCGGTGCCGCAGTCGAACTGCCACGTGGCAGGCTGCCACGCCGAGGTGTCCCCCTCGGGTCCGACGCCCTCGTGCAGCAGCCGGAACCCGTTGGGCAGCTTCCCGGACGATGCCGGGGCGGTGCTTGAGGCCGGCTTGGGCACGAACGTGGGCGTCGGCGTCCGCGTCGACGACGCGCTGGGGAGCGTGGTGGGCGAGGTCGAGGGGGTCGCGACGATCGGCGTCCGCGAGGGGGGAGTCAGGGTGGTGCCGGTCCGTCCGGGCGCCCAGACGGCGACGTAGAGAACGGCGAGCACGATCAGGCCGGTGACGACGCCGCCGGCGATTCCCCACCCCAGCGAACGGTTCATGGGACTAGGTGAGTCGGCCCTGCGGCGCGGTCCGGGCGGTCATGCCCGGGTCGCTGACCACCACGTCTCCCAGGGCGGCGTCGATGCGCGCCAGCACGTCCGCGGACAGCTCGACGCCCGAGGCCGCCACATTCTCGACGACCTGCTCCGGCCGGGACGCCCCGATGATCGCGCCCGCGACGTTGTCGTTGGCGAGCACCCACGCCACGGCGAGCTGCGCCATGGTGATGCCGAGTTCGTCGGCAATGGGCCGCAGCTCCTGCACCCGGGTCAGCACCGCGTCGTTCATGAAGCGGCCGATCATCTGCGCGCCGCCCTTGGTGTCGGTCGCGCGGGAGCCCTCCGGCAGCGCCTGTCCGGGGACGTACTTGCCCGTGAGCACGCCCTGGGCTACCGGCGACCACACGATCTGGCTGACGCCCAACTCGCGGCTGGCGGGCTCGATCTCGCCCTCGATGACGCGCCACAGCATCGAGTACTGCGGCTGGTTGCTGATGAGCTGGACGCCGAGCTCCCGGGCGAGCGCGTGGCCGGCGCGGATCTGGTCGGCGGTCCACTCGCTCACGCCGATGTAGAGCGCCTTGCCCTGCCGGACGACATCCGCGAACGCCTGCATGGTCTCCTCCAGCGGCGTCTCCGTGTCGTAGCGGTGGGCCTGGTAGAGGTCGACGTAGTCGGTCCGGAGCCGCTTCAGGGAGCCGTTGATGGACTCCATGATGTGCTTGCGCGACAGGCCGGTGTCGTTGTGGCCGCGCGGGCCGGTGGGCCAGTAGACCTTGGTGAAGATCTCCAGGGACTCGCGGCGTTCGTCCTTGAGCGCCTCGCCGAGGACCGACTCGGCCACGGTGTTGGCGTAGACGTCCGCGGTGTCGAAGGTGGTGATACCAGCGTCCAGTGCCGCCCGGACGCACGCGAACGCCGTGTCGTTTTCGACCTGCGAGCCGTGGGTGAGCCAGTTGCCGTAGATGATCTCGGAGATCTTCAGGCCCGAGTTGCCGAGGTAACGAAACTTCACGGCTGTCCCCTTCGTTGCGTCCGTGCGGTGTCCATCCCATCATGTCCGACCGGTTGCCGCAGGCCAACAGCCGCCGAACCCGCCGGAGCGTGGGCCACACTGGAGGGGTGCAATTCGAGTCGTGGATCGACCGCCAGGTGCGCGAGGCGATGGAGCGCGGGGAGTTCGACAACCTGCCCGGGGCGGGGAAACCCCTCGACCTCGATCCGTCCGAGGACTGGTGGATCAAGGCCAAGCTCGCGCGGGAGAACCTCGCTGCGGTGTTGCCCGGTCCGCTGGCGCTGCGCCGCGAGGTGGCGGACATCCAGACCACGCTGGCGTCCGTCGCGCGGGAGGCCGATGCTCGGGAGATCTGCGAGGACCTGAACCGCCGGATCCGCGATCACTACGCCCAAGGTCTGAGCGGACCTCCGATCGTGGTGCGACTGCTGGACGTCGAATCGGAACTCCAGGCGTGGCGCCGAGGTCGCGAAAATAAGTAGGTTCGACTAAAATAGGGGCGAATCCCTTTCCCCCCGACCTTTGGGCGCGCCATGAGTTTGACTGACCAGAAGACCGATCCGACCACCGAGATCCGCCGCGAGCGGCCCGCGTCCGCGAGCCTCGATCGGCGGTCGGCGTCCGACGCGACAAAGGATCGAACGGCGTCCGCGGCCACCGAGGAGCGCACGCCGGCTCTCGGGCTGTCGCTGCCGTCCATCATGGCCGGCGCGCTGGCGTCCGTCACCGCGGCGGTCCTGGGCTCGCGACTCGGCGTCGCCGGGACCCTGATCGGCGCGGCCGTGACGTCGGTGGTCGCGACCGTCGCGAGCGCCCTGTACGCCGCCGGGCTGCGGCAGACGCACGCCGGGTTGCGCTTCATCGTGACGCGTCGTCCGGGTGCCGGCGGGTCGGGTCCGGACGCCGCGGGTTCCGACGCCGCGGGTTCCGACGGCCACGCGCCGACCCTGGCCGAGGTCGAGCCGGTGCGGTCGGGGTTCGGACGCCGTCGCGTCGGCATCGTGAGCGCCCTGGTGGCGGCGGTGGCGACCTTCGGCATCACGATGCTGGTCGTGACGGGTTTCGAGGCCAGCGCCGGACGGTCCCTGTCCGGCGAGCAGGGCACCACCGTCTCGCGCATCGCGCCCGCCAGCGGCCCCCGGACCTCCGCGGCCCCGGTGCCCGCCTCGTCCACCCCGTCCGCCCCCGTGACCTCGGTTACCCCGTCCGCGCAGGCGTCCGCGTCCGTCACCCCCGCGCCGTCGGTGGCCGCGACCCCGTCGGTCCCGGTCGAGACGACCACTGGCCAGCCGACGTCGGCGTCCACCTCGGCGGCCACCCAGGCGCCGACCCCCAAGCCGACCTCCGCGTCCACCACCGCTCCCTGAGCGGTCCGGCCCGCGGCGTCCGCGGCGACCGAGCCTCGGGCAGGTGGGTCACCTCGACCGCGGCGAACAAGACGAGGTTCCACTGGATAGGCGGACCTGCGCCGGGGATCGCCAAACGAGTGATCCGCGCCTCCCCGAAGGGGTTCGGTTCCGTAGGGTGGGCGGACCTGCGCCGGGGTTCGCCGAACGAGTGATCCGCTCCTCCCCGAAGGGGTTCGTTCCGCAGGATGGGCGGACCTGCGCCGGGGATCGCCCCTCCCGTGCCCAGCGCGTCAGCCCCCGTGTCGCGACGTCCCTCCTCGGGTGTGATGTCCCTCCTCGGGTGTGATGTCCCTCCCGGGGTGTGTCGTCCCTCCTCGGGTGTGATGTCCCTCCCGGGGTGTGTCGTCCCTCCTCGGGTGTGATGTCCCTCCCGGGGTGTGTCGTCCCTCCTTGGATCTCTCGACCGTCCCTTCTGACGGAAGGGTGAGTGGGTTTCGGCAGGGACGTCGTGACAGGGGGAGGGAGGATACGAAACGGAGAGGGTCCCGGCGGTTTCAGTCGTCGGCGTTGACGAGGTAGGTCGCGGCACGCTCGACGTAGTCGTGCAGGAGAGCCTCGTCCGCGGAGTCGAGACCGAGGGTCGCGATGGCCGCGCCCATCCGGCCCACCCAGTGCTCGCGGGCGGTGGGTGTCACCTTGAACGACATGTGTCGCATCCGCAGCATGGGGGCGCCGCGCGTGCGCGAGTACGTGTCCGGACCGCCCCAGTACTGCTCCATGAACGCCAGCAGCCGCTGCTCGGAGCCCTCCAGGTCGTGGGCGTACATGGGCAGCAGGACGGGGTCGTCGCGGACGCCCGCGAAGAAGGTCCGGATCATCCGCGCGAACGTGTCGTGGCCTCCCGCCCGGTCGAAGAAGACGGGCTCCTCCGGGGGCTGGTTCTCGCCTGGTTGCACCCCGCCATCATCGCCTCCCGGCCCCGCGTCCGCAGGAGAACCGCGAAACAGATGCCCTTGTCCGCTCGGGGATTCGGACGCCGTGCGGCGCCCGCCCTTGGGAATGGTTGGGGTTTCCTGCGAGTCTCGTCCCGCCGCGCCGGCGCCGATCCGCGGGAGCGTGGCTGGATGTGCGCCGACCGGCAGCGTGGGCTTCCCGACCCTCGGGACGCCGGTCCGCCCACTGGCGCGACGAGGGCGCCCGCGTGAACCCAACCGGGCCCGCCGCGATGCCCGGATGGGTGGGTTCGCGCCATCCGGACGCCCGCCTGGCGACGGATGCGCTCGCCCCAGTCGGGGGCGCCGCGTCCCGCCCGCCCGCGGCCATCGTTGGACGTCCGCGCCTCGGCCGAGTGCGCCGCCGTGACTGTCCTCCGCGCGGCCATCGCTGAGGAGAGCGGGGGCGTCCGGACTCTCGGAGGGATGGTCCGGTCCTGCCCGATGCAGCCCTCCGCGTCGGCGGCCGACGCAGCGGGCGGCGTCCGCTACCTTCGGCCATCGCCG
Source organism: uncultured Nigerium sp. (assembly GCA_964482465.1). GTDB lineage: Bacteria > Actinomycetota > Actinomycetes > Propionibacteriales > Propionibacteriaceae > Propioniciclava. The sequence continues at coordinate 11,044 of CAYZXQ010000050.1, forward strand.
GGCGAGAGCGGGGGCGTTCGCAGTCTCGGGGGGGACGGTCCGGTCCTGCCCGGCGGCGTCCGCTACCTTCGGCCATCGCTGAGGAGAGCGGGGGCGTCCCGATTCTCGGGTGGACGGTTTTGTCCTGCCCGATGCAGCCCTCCGCGTCGGCGACCGACGCAGCGGGCGGCGTCCGCTAGCTGCCGCACCCCGCCCGGTAGCATGACGAGGTGACCACGGACGATTCGGCCCCCCGACGCCAGACCCGCCGCTGGACGGCTGCCCGCTTCGGGTACCTGCTCCTCGGTCTCGTGGCGCACGCGTTCGTCGGCGGCGCGTGGCTGGTGACGGCGCTGGGGGTCATGGGATCGCTCGGCGTGGTGCGGCGGATCCCCATGAACAGCGAGTTCGCCTGGGACACCGGCCGCCTGCCGCAGCCGTGGGTGATCCCGATCGGGTTGGTCCTGGCGTGGCTGGCGCACCGGGTGTTCGTGTGGTCGATGACGCGGTTCGGTCGCGGTCGGCTGCCCTATGGACCCGCGGTGTTCGCCTGGGGTGGCCTGCTGCTCGGCGTGCTCGTGGGCGCCTATCTGTGGGTTCCGCCGCTCCAGACGGGCGTGCGGGTCGGGCCGCGCTCGGGTGAGTTCGCGCGCTGGGACACCCTCGCCTGGGTCGTCTACTACGCCCGCCTCTGGCTGCCCGGCCTGGTCGCGCTCGCGACCTTGATCGTGGCGTTCTTCTCGCGTCGTTCGCCTCTGATGGCGTTGGTCCGGCGGCTTCGGCGTCCGCGACGGGTGCGCGCGGCCTGAGCGCTGGCTGTCGCGGACGCCGTGCGCGCGTTGTCGTGCCTGGGGTGTCAGACGCCTATGACGTGCTCGGCGGACGCCGTGCGCGCGGGTTGTCGGGAGGTCGAGTCGTCGGGGCTCGGTGGGTGCGTTCGCGGACGCCCTCCGCACGGAATGTCGGTGGGGCCCCGTAGTCTCGCGGCATGAGTCAAGGACGTACCTTCAGCACGCGTGGGTGGTTGGTCGTCTGGTTGCTGCCCGTGCTGCTCATCGCCGGTCTCGTGGCCGCGATGGTGGCCGGACGCCCGCCTGCGGCACCCGGGGCGTCCGGATCCCAGACCTCACCGACCGACGGTGGCGACGGCGTGGGCGACCCCTACTTCCCGTCGGCCGGCGGCGGGGGCTACGACGCAGAGCACTATGCGATCGACCTGGTGTGGGACGAGGCTGCCGGGGTGCTGTCCGGCACCACCACCCTGACGGCGCGGGCGACGCGCGAACTGACGACGTTCCACGTCGATCTCGCCTACCGCGGCGCCACGGCGGAGGTGGGGGGCGTGTCGGCCGTCGTGAAGGACGGTCCCGGTACCGATGTCGCGATCACCCCCGCGCGGCCGATCCAGGCGGGGGAGACCTTCACGGCGCGCCTCTCCTACGCCGGCGATCCGGAGCGTTTGGGCTTGTCGCCTGAGCAGCCGGCGGTGTTCCGCACCGGCACGGAGCTGGTCGTCGCGGGAGAGCCCGAGGGCGCCGCGGCGTGGTTCGCGTCGAACGACCACCCATCCGATCCGGCGACCTTCGACCTGCGCGTACGGGTGCCGAGCGGGCGCGAGGTCCTCTCGACGGGGCGGCTCGTCTCCCGCGACGAGGACGTCGATCCCGCCACGGCGACGTGGCACTGGACGACGGAGCGTCCCGCGGCGACGTACCTGACGTTCCTTGCCCTCGGGGAGTTCGAGGTGGTCGAGGGCGTCGACGAGGGTCGTCCGTATGTCTATGCGGTGAGCGAGCTGTTGGCTCCGGACGCCCGCGCCCGAGCCCTCGCCCAGCTCCGCACGACGGGCGCGGTGGTGCGGGAGTTGGAGTCCCGGTACGGCCCCTACCCCTACGGGGAACTGGGTGGCGTCGTCGTCGGCGTCCGCACGTGGTTTGGCGGTCTGGAGTGCGCGACGCGTCCCGTGTACGACAGCTCGCTGGCGGCCTACGGCGGGTGGCCGCGGGAGCTGTTGGTCCACGAGCAGTCGCACATGTGGTTCGGCAACCACACGGCGGTGGCGCGCTGGCGCGACGTGGTGAACAACGAGGGGTGGGCGACGTTCGTCCAGCAGGACGACGCCAGGCGGCGCTGGGGCGAGTCGCCGAGGGAGGGGATGCTCCGGGACTGGGATCGGCTGGGTCCGGGCGAGTGGGAGATGTCGATCGCCGATCCCGGGATCGACAACATGTTCGGCACCACGTACTCCCGCGGCGGGCTGGCGCTGCACGCGCTGCGAAACGTCCTGGGTGACCAGATGTTCTTCGCGATCGCGCGCGAGTGGGCGCAGTTGGGCGGCGCGCGGACCCTCACCGACTTCCAGCAGTTGGTCGAGCAGCGGTCCGGACGTGACCTCCGCGACTTCTGGCACGCCTGGTACGACGCCCCCCGCGCCCCGCCGAGGACCGTCGCCTACGGGTATCCGGGCTAGTCGGTCCCCGCATCCCCGGCAGCTCCCGACGTGGGCATGCTGGGGGAGTTCTTGCCCCCGCCCGGAGCGCCCCCGGGCGGCGTCCGGGTGGGGTGTCCATGCCTGGGGGTGGCGACCATGCCTGGGGGTGGCGTCCGGGTCGGGTGGGGTGTCCATGCCTGGGGGTGGCGTCCGGATCAGTCCCGGAGGTGGCGCAGGTACCAGGTCCGGAACGTCAGGGTCGGGCGGTCACTCGGGACGGAGCGTTCCACACCGCGATCCGGCACCTCCACGGGGTCGGACGATTCGACGACCGCGCGGTCCTGGTGCAGGACGTGCACGTTGAACCGGTTGGTCGCCGCCGACGTCACGGGGTCTTTGGCGAAGTTGCGCGTCGTGATCAGCAGCATCCGGACGCGGTCGGTCTCGGTGGGGATGCAGTAGATCTGGATCCGCATCATCCTGGGCTCGGGCGCCACGTCCAGAACCATCGAGTTCGGCCGGTACCACCGCAGCCACGCGGCGGGCGCTTGGCCGTCCAATCGCGACGCGAACCGGAACCCGTAGTCGGTGTCCTCCAGGTCGTAGGCGAGCGCGCTGTCCCGGTGCATTTTCTGGCGGACGAACCGCCCGATGGTCGTCCGGTGCACGTACGGCAGGTGCGGGAAGTCGAGCATGTTCTCCATCGCCCGTGTCCAGTGCGCCGACCACTCCTCGACGTGGTCGAAGCGCGCGAGCGACGGGTCGTCCAAGGACTCGGGGTACATCGGCTCCCCGGACGGCTCCAGCCCCGTGAACACCCAGACCAGCCCGCCGACCTCCCGGACCGGCAACGCTGTCGCGCCCAACCGGTGGCGCGGGGCGTCCGGATTGAAGGGCACGTGCGCGCAGGTCCCGTCGCCGCCGAACTCCCACCCGTGGAACGCGCAGGCGAGGCGTCCGTCGCCGGTGCGGCGTCCGAGCGCGAGCGACACCGACCGGTGCGGGCACCGGTCCAGGAGGACGGATGCCCGTCCGTGGCCGTCGCGCCAGGCCACCAAGGGCTCGGACGCGATGACGTGGCGCCGTGGTGTGGCGGTGACGGACGCCGCGGGCGCGAGCGGGGTCCACTGGCCGGCGAACCCGGGGAACATGCCGTCAGAGTAGGCCGGACGCCGAGCCCGCGCCATGCCTGCGGCGTCCCGAGGCTGGAAGTGAAAAGGAGGGTCGCGGGGATTTTCCGCCGTGGGCTCGCGGCGCAATCGAGCCGTCACTAGGGTGCGGACTACCAAACCCGACGACGGGAGGATCCCCCATGCCGACGATTCGGCGCACGTGGGCGGCGGCGGCCGCCCTGGGACTGCTCGGACCGATCGCGCTCTCCGGCCAGGCCCTGGCCGCGCAGAAGGTCACGGCCATCGATCCCAGCCTCACGCAGGTCAACCTGCTCAACATCAACGACTTCCACGGCCGCCTCGACGGCGGCAGCCTGGACGGCGTCCTCGGCAAGCAGGTCGCCTGCACGATCGAGACGGCGAAGAAGAACCTCGGCGACGACAAGACGATCTTCCTGTCCGCCGGCGACAGCGTGGGCGCGTCGACGTTCGCGTCCTCCATCGCCCAGGATGAGCCCACCATCGCCTACCTCAACGCCCTCCAGCTCAAGGCCTCCGCGGTCGGCAACCACGAGTTCGACCAGGGCTTCGGCGATCTCACCAGCCGCGTGATCCCCCACGCCACCTGGACCTACCTAGGCGCGAACGTCTACCAGCGGGGCACCACGACGCCCGCGCTGCCCGAGTTCAAGGTCGTCACCGTCAACGGCGTCAAGGTCGGAGTGATCGGCGCCGTCACGCAGCAGGCCCCCCACATGGTCTCCCCGACCGGAGTGTCGGGCCTCGACTTCGGCGACCCCGTGGCCGCGGTCAACCGCGTCGCCGACCAGCTCACGGACGGCAACGAAGCCAACGGCGAGGCCGACATCCTGGTGGCTGAGTACCACGAGGGCGCCGCCTCCAGCTCCGGCCTGAGCAGCGAAATGGCCGCGAACCCGGTGTTCGCCCACATCGTCACCGACACGTCGGCGAAGGTGTCGGTCATCTTCAACGGCCACACCCACGCGCTCTACGCGTGGGACGGCGCGACGGCGTCCGGAACCCGCTCCGTCAGCGAGTCGGCGTCCTACGGCGCCTACGTCGGACAGATCCAGCTCGGCTACGACCCGGCCACCAAGACCGTGAAGCAGTACGTCGCAGCCAACGTCGCCACCAAGACCGCCAACCTCGCCGCGTGCGTGGGCGATCCGCAGTACGACGCCGCAGCGAAGATCGTGACGGACGCCGTGGCGACCGCCAAGGCGCTCGGGTCGCGCGTCATCGGCCACGTCTCCGCCGACATCACCCGCGCCTACAGCGGCGGCTCGTGGGTCAACGGCCGCTACACCGCCACCGTCCCGGACGACCGCGGACGCGAGTCCACCCTCAGCAACCTCGAGGCCCAGGTGTGGCTGGAGGCCATGAACGTCCCCGGACGCCCGGGTGCGGACCTCGGCGTCCAAAACCCCGGCGGCGTCCGCGCCGACCTCAAGTACGCCCAGTCGGGCACCGAGGGCGACGGCAACGTCACCTACGCCGAGGCTGCGGCGATCAACCCGTTCGCGAACACCCTCATGACGACCACCATCACCGGCGCGCAGGTCAAGACGCTCCTCGAACAGCAGTGGCAGCCCGCGGGCTCGTCGCGGCCGTTCCTCCAGCTCGGCCTGAGCAAGAACGTGCGCTGGACCTTCGACGAGTCCAAGCCCGCGGGGTCCAAGGTCACGGGCGTCTTCGTCAACGACAAGCCCCTGGACTCCACGGCCACCTACCGGGTCGCCACGAACTCGTACCTGGCGAGCGGCGGCGACAACTTCGGCGCGCTGGCCGGCGGCACGAACACCACGGACTCCGGTCTGGTCGACATGGACGCCTTCGTCACCTGGCTGATCCAGAACACGTCGGCGTCCAAGCCGCTCGCACCCGACTTCCGCAAGCGGGGGGTCCAGGTCACGAACGCGCCGACGGTCATCAACTACGGCAAGACCACGACGTTCACCATCACCGGCTGGGACATGACGAGCCTCGGCTCGCCGGCCAACACCTCGGCCAAGCTGTCCATCACGCCGGGCGGACGGGGCTTCTACCCGGTCGGCATCTCGTCCGTACACGTGGATGGCCTCCCCTCGCTCGACGGCGTGGCCCAGGTGTCGTTCAAGCTCATCGGCAAGTACCTGCCCGACGATCGTCCCCGCACCGTCTACTTGCAGGTCGTCAGCGACCAGACCGGCACGACGGTGACGGTCCCGGTGCGGCTGAAGGGCTGACGGTCCGACCCACGGAACCCCTTCCCGCGGACGCCGTTCGCTCCCCACCGGAGCGGACTCCCTGCCGGGGAGGGGTTCCGTGTGTCCACGAGGGGGTTGCGGACGCCGTGGGCTGAGGTCCTTGTCCGGGCGGTTCGGGTTGCGGACGCCGTGAGCTGCGGTTCTTGTGCGGGTGGTTCGGGTTGCAGGACAGCGGATACGCCGACTTCTGGGCTGCCGTCGAGTGGGCTGTGGTTCTTGTGCGGGCGGTTCGGGTTGCGGACGCTGCGTCACAAGCGCAGTTGCCA
>CAYZXQ010000050.1:17198-18400 GCA_964482465.1 uncultured Nigerium sp.
GGTTCTTGTGCGGGCGGTTCGGGTTGCGGACGCTGCGTCACAAGCGCAGTTGCCAGGCGCCCTCCATGCCGAGGACCACGAACCCCAGCCGGTCGTTGATCGCGAGCATGTGGGTGTTCTCCAGCGCGTTCCAGGTGTGGACGCGGGCGGCGTCCGGATTCGCGTGCAGCGCCTGCAGCAGGTTGGCCGCCTTGACCCATTGCCCCAACCGGTGGCCGCGGTGCGCGGGCTGGACCACCGTGATCCACTGGGAGATTCCCGCGGGGTTGCGGCGTGACCACGCGAGCTGCGTCAGCGCAACCAACTGCCCCGACGGCAGGTGTCGCACGGCGGCGCTCACGGCGTCCCGGCCACTGGCCTCCACGCGGGCATCGACGTCGGCGACGCGTTCGGCGTCCCAGTCGCCCTCTTCGACCTCCAGCCCGCCGCTGGGGACGTCCGTGGTGAAGCGGCGGGTGGCGGCGGCGACATCGGCGCGGAGCCCGTCCGGGGTGGCGCCGTGCCACTGGACCAGCGCATAGTCCACACCCGCGGCGTCCGCGGCCGAGGAGGCAAAAGCGGCGAGGAGTTCGGCGAGCCCGGGGCGATCCAGGTCGAGACACGAGTAGCGCTCGATCTGCTCCAGGACGAACCCGCGGGCCACCAGCCACCGCGCGGCGGCGTCCTGCCCATCGATCGCGCCGCCGGAGGTGGCGATCGTCGCGCGAGGATCGTTCGGGGCGACGGCGGGGCTGGGTGTCCAGGCTTGCAGGATCGTGCGCTCGCCGCGGGCGGCGAGGATCGTCTCGAACAGGGCGGCGCCCACCCCGCGGCAGCGCGCATCGGGGCGGACGCCCACATAGCAGGCCAGGGTCGCGGTGTCCTCGCGGAGCGGGAACTCCGCGGAGGCGTAGCCGAGGGCGTCGGTGGGCTCGCAGCGATCCGGCTCGACGTCGGCGGGTAGCGCGACCCACGCGCGGGTGAGCGTGTCGCGGTTGACGAAGAGGCGCACCCGCCACGTGGCCAGATCCGCGTGGAAGTCGTCGTGATCGAACAGCGACAGCGTCACCGCCCGGTCCGCCGCCACGAGGGCGGCCAGAAGCGGGTGCGACGCGTCGTCCGGGATCGGGTGAATGCGACATTCCATAGCCGACCAAGGTCTCACGGCCGGGGGTGTGGGGGCAAGGGCGGGCGCATCGGGCACTCGCGCCCTCACCTCACGA
>CAYZXQ010000051.1:0-2986 GCA_964482465.1 uncultured Nigerium sp.
CGGGGGACTCCTTGGCCCACCACCCCGACGGTGAGGTCTCCGACGACGCCGGTGGCTGGGGTCCAGGCGCTGCCTCCGTCAGCACGATCGGCCCGGACGCAGAACGTGTGCTGGGACTCCGCCACCGCCGCGAGGCGGGCGTTGACCTCCGGGGAATCCGTGGCCGCCAGGACGTACCACGCGGCGTGGACGTCGGCGTCCGCGACCTCACGCTCCTCCCAGCGCAACGTTCTTGACTCCGCCCATGCCGCGATCTGCGGCGTCGCGACCGGCGCGACCACCGTCACCACCGCCCCGGACGCCACCAGGGCCGGGAGCCGCCGCGTCGCCACGGACCCCGCACCGGCGACCAACACGCGGCGTCCCCGCAGGCGCAACCCGGACAGGTAGACGGCGGTGGAGTCGGGCGCGGGCGTCCGGCGCACGACGCGTGCGGCTGCGCGATACCGGTCGATCACCACGTGCGCCAGGTCGTCGCAGTCGCCGATCACCGCCGCGACGCGGACCTCGCAATCGGGGTGAGAGGCGCTCCACGCGGCGACCTGCTGGTGCGCCCAGCGCTCGAGCCGCCCGGGGAACAGGAAGTGCGGCGAGACCACGACGCGGCGCGCGCCGGTGGCGTACGCGGCGTCCAGCCCCTCGGCCAAGGTCGGGTGGGTCACCTGGATGAACGCGGCGGTCACGTGCGCGTAGCCGCCCTCCTCCCAGAGCATCCTGCCTAGTCGGACGTGGTCTGCGTTGGCGTCCGCGACCGAACACCCGCGGCCGAGGAACACCACCGCCACCTCGTCCGCCGCCCAGGCCTCGGACGCCGCCGCGATCCGCGCGCGCGCCGCCGCCCGCAGCCGCGGATCGGGGCCCAAGTGCTCCGCACGCGCCACCACCGCCCCCGGGACCGACCCGATCGCCTCCGGGATGTCCTCCAGCACGTGACCGCCTGCGCCCACCATCAGCGGGACCACCACCACCGGCCCCGACGCGGCCAGCTCCGCGAGGGCGTCCGGAATCGGCGGATCGGTCAACTCGACATACGAATCCCGGACCGTCACCTCCGGCAGTAGCCGCGCCACCCGCGCAGCGAGGGCGCGCGCGGCGTCCTGGCCCTCCGGCACGCGCGTGCCGTGGGCGGCGATGAGCAACGCGGGGGTGGTCATCGGCCCGCCATCCAGCGGTAATCGCGTGGGGTCACCATGAACGTCTCCTTCACTCCTGTCGGCACCAGGCGCGTCGTGGACGACCCCACGATCACGAGGGCGTGCATGTCCACCCACGTCGGATCGAACTCCGACAACGCCGCGACCCGATGGTTCTCCCCGGGACGACTCGCGTCCTGAACCACCGCCACCGGCGTCGACGGCGGCCGATGCTCCCCGAGGATCTCCAGCGCGCGCGGCAGGTGCCGCGTCCGCGTCCGGCTCCGCGGGTTGTACAGCGCCACCACGAAATCGCCCTCGGCCGCCGCACGCAGCCGCCGCTCGATGGTCTCCCAGTCGGTGTGCAGGTCGGACAGCGAGATGGTGACGTGGTCGTGTCCGAGGGGCGCGCCCAGAATCGCGGACGCCGCCAGCTCGGCCGTCACCCCCGGAATCACCTCGACGTCGATCCCTTCGGTGCCCTGTTCGAGCGTCGGCGACGCCATCGCGTAGATCGCCGGATCGCCCCCCGCGACCAGCGCGACGCTCCGCCCCGACCGCGCCGCCTCGATCGCGAGCTTGGTCCGGGCCTCCTCGGTGCCCATGCCGGTCGCCGACACCTCGGTACCCGGACGCAGCAGCCCGCGGACCTGCGCGACGTAGGGCCGGTAGCCGATCACCAGCGATGCCTCCCGCAGCGCCGCCCGCGCCCGCGGCGTGAGCAGATCGTCCGCGCCCGGACCCAGGCCCACGATCGCCAGCCGCCCCCGCGGTGCCAGCCGTCCGACGGCGCACGTGGCGTCCGGGGTCTTGCGCTTCTCGACCACCAGCGTCGCCCCGTGCGCCACGACGGACGCCTCGGCGACGCTCGGCGTCCCGACCGCCGCAGCCGGGGCAGCGCTCGGGTTGGGGACCGGCACCTCCGCCAACCGCTGGGCCGGGTACGTGACCAGCGGGACCTTCCACCGCTCCGCCAACTCCAAAAGCCCCGGTTCGTCGGCTTTGGCGTCCACGCTGGTCAACGCGGCAACGGACGCCCGCGCCCACCCGGTCTCGGCAAGGGTCCGCTCGATGAGCTCCGCCACCGCATCCGCCGACGTCCCCCGGTTGCAGCCGACGCCGATCACCAGGCTGCGGGGGTGGAGGTGAACGGTGGGCAGGGCGTCGGCGTCCGGCACCCGATCGGTCACGACGATCCGCGCGGCCGGCGGACCCAGCTCGGGCAGGACCGTCACGTGCGTCCCGCGGCGCTCCAGGCGCTCGACGCCCGGCTCGCGGACGTTCGTCGGCAACGCCGGCAGCGGCCACGGCTGGTCGCGGACCAGCTCTACGGGGTGTCCGTCGAGCATCGCCCGGGTCACCCGGGCGAGATCGCCGGAGGTGGCCCAGCCGAGGGTGTCCAGACCGGGGACGTCCGTCGCGTCCGTCGCGGTGGTCACCACCGCCGTCGCCCCAAGCCCCTCGGCCAACCGCCGGGCGAGCTCGTTGGCGCCGCCGACGTGTCCGCCGACCAGCGGCACGCAGAACCGCGCCGCCTCGTCGACGACCACCACCCCCGGATCGCTCTTCTTCGACGCCAGCAGCGGCGCGATCAACCGCGTCGTCGCGCCGAGCGCGAGGTGGCTGACGATGAGGTCGCAGGACGCCCACGCCTCCGCGAGGTGGGCCGCAGCCGGACCGTCGAAACGCCTGGTGGGACCGACGATGCCGTCGATCGTGTCCGCGTGCGCCCGGGCCGCCGCGGAGTTGGTGAGCTGCCCGATGATCACCGCGTCGCTCCGCTCCGGTGGGGATCGGGCGTCGCGTCGGGGGTGTGCGTCCGGTCCGGTGAGCCTGCCGCGAGGGGCGGGTCC
>CAYZXQ010000051.1:3086-17757 GCA_964482465.1 uncultured Nigerium sp.
GATCGGGCGCGGCGGTCGGGGCGGGTGGGTCCGCCCATTCCCGGACGCCCCCGGCGATGCCACGCTGGACCCCCCACGCGGCCGGATCGTCGGGGTGGTGCGCCAGGACCAACACCACGTGCGGCTGCGCCGGCGCGTCGATGCGGGCGGCGTCCGCTTCCGACAGCACCCGGACGCACTCGTCGGACTCGCCGAGGCGTTCGGCCAGGACGTACGTCCGCCCGAGCCCACGCGTCGCCGCCAGGAGTTGCGGCAACCCGACGCGCGGGTCGGTCAGGACCCCCACCTTCGGGTGCTCGCGGCACGCCCGCAGCGCGTCCGTGGGGTCGTTGCCGTGCGCGGAGACGAGCAGGGCATCGTCCCAGGGGAGCGCGACGGCCGCGAACGCCGCCTGCAGCGACCCCACCGCCGGGACCACGCGCACACGCAGCCCGGACGCCCGCATCCGCCGAACCACCCCGTAGAACAGGGGATCGCCCGACGCGACGACCACGGCGTCCGCGTCCGCGGGCAGGGCGCGCAGTGCCTCGATGGCCGGGTCGATCCGACCCAGCACCACCCGCCGTTCCGCCGGCACCCCGAGCGCGTCGAGGTGTCGCGCCCCGCCCACGACGAGGGTGGCGGACGCCGCGGCATCCGTGAGCTCGGGGCTGGGAAGTCCCAGCAGTCCATAGACGACGATCATGCGTCTCCCCTTGTCGTGTCGGACTCGGCGCCGCGCTCGCGCAGGTCGCGGGCGGCGCCAGGCTCGGCGGCGCGGAACTCGTGGCGGAACCCCGGGTGGTAGAGGTGGCTGCGCCGCTCGGGCGGTGCGGCCACCAGCGCCGGACCGACCAGGATCACCGTGTGCTTCCACCAGTGCCGGTCGCGCATCGCGGCGGACAGTTCCCCCAGTGTCGTGCGGACGAGCTCCTGGTCGGGCCAACTCACCTTGTGACCGAGGATCACGGGCGTCTCGGGCGGGTAGCCGCCGGCGAGCAACTCCTCCTGCAACACACGGTTGCGCGCGGCGGACAGATACAGCGCCATCGTCGTGCCGTGGCGCGCGAACTCCCGGACCCGCTCGCGCGGCGGCATCGGCGTCCGGCCCCCCTCCAGCCGCGTCAGGACCAGCGACTGCGCCACCTCCGGCAGCGTCAGCTCGACGCCCGCCGCGGCCGCCGCGGCCGAGAATGCCGACACCCCCGGGATCGTCTCGTGCGCCACTCCCAGCCGGTCGAGGATCGCCCGCTGCTCGGCCGTCGCCCCGTAGATCGCCGGGTCGCCGGTGTGGACGCGCGCCACCAGCAGCCCCTCGTCGCGGGCGCGTTCGTAGAGCGGGGTGATGTCCTCCAACGAGGCGGACGCCGAATCGACCAGCACGGCGTCCGGACGATGGTCGGCCACCAACTCGGGGCTGACCAGGGACGATGCCCAGATGATGATGTCGGCCTGCGCGATCGCGCGGGCCCCGCGGACGGTGATGAGGTCGGACGCCCCCGGCCCGGCTCCCACGAATACGACCTTGCCGCTCACGGCCGGACTCCGCTCGACGCCGGACCGCGACCCGGACGCCCCACGCCCCCGGACGCTCCCGCTCGGCACCCCGCCGCACCCACGGCGTCCGCACCCTCGACGACGACGCTCACAACCGACCTCCGATCTCGTCCCGCGCCGGGACGCTGAGCACGGTGCTCATGTAGGGCGCGGCGTCGACCTCGGCCAGCGGCGCGATGCGCTCGCCGGGAAGGCCGACGTCGGTGCCCACCACCGCGTCACGTCCCATGGTGGCGAAGACCTCCGACAATTCTGCGAGGTGGCGTCCGGCCTTGTAGACCACGCAGGTATCCGCGACGGCGGCGACGGACGCCAGCCGTGCCGGATCCTTCAGCGGCACGAGCGCGAGGACCTCGTCGCCTTCGACGAGGGGGGTTCCGGACGCCGCGGCGAGCGCCTGCATGGCGGTGATCCCCGGGACGATCTCGACGGTCACGTCCGGGACGCGCGTGCGGACCGATGCCGCGAGGTAGCTGAACGTCGAATACACGCTGGGGTCGCCGATGGTGGCGAAGGCCACGGTGGTCGCGCCGGCCTCGAACGCCGCGACGGCCTCGGACGCCCCGGTCTCCCACGCGGCGGCGCGCCGGCGGGTGACGCCGGTCCGGTCGCCCATCACGAAGGGCACGCGGCGGATGCCCGCGGCGTCCGGACACGCCTGCCGGACAACGGTCTCGGCGCGTCCCGGACCGTCGCCGGAGGCTTCGGTGCTCGGCACCAGCACGACATCGGCGCTTGTCAGCACGCGTTGCGCCTTGAGGGTGACCAGCTCGGGGTCGCCGGGTCCGATGCCGACGCCGACCAGCCGTCGCGGGGGATGCGCCATGGTGTCTCCTCGCCGCCGCCGAGGGGTGGGAGGGCGTCCGGCCCTGCCCCTCTGCGAGAGCACGTGGTCAGGCGTTCGATCCAGGCGACCGGGCTCATCCCACGAGGGGCATCACCGTTGCGAGACAGCGTCGGGATCGCACCGACTTCGCTGGGACGAACACACCGGCCCTGCGGTGGTCCGGCCTCGCCACCCTAGCGCGAAGCGGGCCCCGACGCCCCCCTGGCGGGGGCGGGTCACTCCTCCGACGGCGGCACTCCGGTGTCGAGCCAGGTGACGGACTCGGGAAGCTTCTCGGCGAGGTATTCCTGGAAGCTGAGCGAGGTGCCGATGAACGCGCCCAGTTGCTGGCGCAGGAAGGCGTCGGACGCGCCGGTCTCCAGGTCGATACCCATCGTCCCGCCGACGGCGAAGGTCCCGTCCGACTCGGTGGCGGCGTACGCCTTGGGGATCCGGCGCGTGCGGTTCCACTCGTTGAGGACCGCCAACACCAGGGGGAACTGGTCCGCGGGCGGCCGGATGTCCCAGAGCATCTGGAGGGCCAACACCTCCTGCCGGTCGCCGCGGGCCAAGAACCACAGGCGCAGCCCGTCCCAGTCGGCGTACAGGTCGCCTTCGTCGTCCGTGCCGAAATTCACCTCGAGTTCGGTGAGGATGGGGGCGAGGCGGCTGGCGTCGAACGTCTCCTCCAGGGCACGTCTGGGTCCGGGCACGGCGGCGTCCTCTCTGGTCGGGCCTCCAGTATCCCGCGAGGCGCCCCACGACGGACGGTGACGGTCCGATTGTCGACACGGAGCCCGATGCGGAGGTCCTGTAGGGCCGTTTCGGAGGGGGTCTCCCGCCGAAAGAGGCCATTGGCCGCTTCTCGATCGCGACATCGCCCCGAAAACGGGGCTGGAGCGCAACGAGAAGCGGCCGATGGCCTTAGGCGACGAATTCCCAGTGATCTCCCTCGCCGGACACGCTCGCGCGCGGCGTCGGATCGAGCGACAGGGACACGCGCAGCCGCTGGCCGTGCCGTCCGACCGCGTCGTAGGCGAAGGCGCGGTTGGTCAGGGACACCTTCTCCGTCCGGGCGTGCTGCAGCCAGGGGTGACGGCGGCGCAGGCCGATGAGCTCCTGGTGGACGTGGTGAGCACGCGCGCCGAAGCCGGACAGCTCCGACGGATCCGCGGGGAACAGCGGCCGCACCTCGTCGTCGCCGCCCCAGCCGTCGCGCTTGGCGCCGCGGTAGCCCTGCTCGTCGCCGTAGTAGATGCTCGGCACCCCGCCCGTCGTCAACAGGACGACCGTCGCCAGCGCGGCGAGGTCGTCGCCCACCACGGTCGCGATGCGGTTGACGTCGTGGTTGCCGACGAATGTCTGCGGCGTGAAGGTGTCGAGGAAACCGTTGTGGCGCTCCAGGGCATGCGCGAGTTCGAAGAAGTTGGCGTCGGCGAGGCCGCTCCACGTCGCCTTCCACAGCTCGTACTGGGTGACCGAGTCGATCCCGGACGCCGCCACGTATCCCGCGTAGTCGCCATGGATGACCTCGCCGACGATCCACGCCTCGGGGAACTCCGCGCGGACCCTCGCCACGACCTCGCGCCAGAACTCCGGCCGGACGGCGTACGCGGCGTCGAGCCGCCACCCGTCCACGCCGCGGCGCATCCAGTGCAGCATGACGTCCGCGACCCAGTCGACGACCGCGGGGTTGTCGTGGTTCAGGACCGGCAGCCCGCCGTGCCCCTCGAACACCTGCGCCCGCGGCGTCCCGGACGACCAGTCGATCCGGAACAGACCCGCCTCGTGCGAGTGCGGACCCTGCGCGAGGGCCTGCTGGAACGCCGGATGGTGCTCGCCGACATGGTTGAAGACGCCGTCCAGGACGATCCGGACGCCGCGGGCGCGGGCGTCCGCGACGAGGGCGTCGAAGTCCGCGTCGTCGCCCAGGCGAGGATCGATCCGGTAGTGGTCGAGGGTGTCGTAGCCGTGGGTGGCGGAGGCGAAGATGGGTCCGAGGAGGAGCCCGTTCGTGCCCAGCTCGACGGCGTAGGGCAGCCACGCCTGGAGGTGGCCCAGTCGGTGTGCGGGGGAGTGGTCGCCCTCGCGGATCGGTGCGCCCGTGAACCCAAGGGGGTACACGTGCCAGAAGAGTGCGTGGTCGGTCCAGCTCATGGTTGCTCCTAGTGAGGATGCGTCACTAACGCTAGTGAGCGTACCTCACTAATAGTCCGGGGGCAAGTCGGCGGGAGGAAATGGGCTTGTGGTGGGGGGTGAGGGTCCCGTGGTGGCGAGAAACCACGATCCGCCTTGGATCTGGTCGGGAGAGCGCACCTGGCGCAGGCTCCAGGGAGGGAAGCCGCGAGGCCAGGAGGGTCGGGCGCCCGTCCCGGACGATCAGCGGCCCCAGTCCCCGATGGCCCCCTCGAGGGCCCCCAGGGCGGCGTTGACCAGGGGGTGACGGTCGGCGTCCGGACACCCGGACTCCACCCACGCCAGGCAGGCCGCGTCCAGGAACCCGTAGTACCCCCACAGCGCGTAGCGGCGCCGCGGCGTCGGATCGGGGATCAACAGCGCCGCGAGCGAATCCACATACGCCGCCCGCGCCGCCCGCCGGACCGCCAGCGCCTGCTCCGGCTCGTTGCCCGAGATCAGGAACGGAGTCGCCCAGCCCGTGGGGTGATCGGCGATGTGGTCGAGGTAGACCAGCAGGGAAGTCCGGACGCGGTCGCGCGCAGGCGAGTTCGCGGGGAGCGCGGCGTCCGCCTCCTCTTGCCGGGTCCGCAGGTCGTCGATGGCCGCTTCGACGACGCGGGTGTAGAGCTCGGGCTTGGTCCCGAAGTACTTGTGGATCAACGATTCGGACGCCTCGGCTGTCCGGGCGATGGCCGCCAGCGACACGTCGGCGTACGGCTGCTCGGCGAACGCGTCGGCCGCCGTCGCCAGGATCGTCGCGCGTCGTGCGTCGGGGTCGAGGCGGCGGCGGGGGGCTCGGTCGGTGCGCGGCATGCCCGACAGTCTAGTGAGGATTCATCACTTGCGCGTACTCGGCCTTCCGGATCAACCTCTTGTATACCTAGAGCTACAAGGTAATGTCGCTGCCAAGAGCCCACCGCAACGACAAGGACCCCCCATGCAGATCGGCAAGGACCTCGTAGCCGCCTCCGCTGCGCCGCTGGTCCTCGGCATTCTCGCCGAGGGCGACAACTACGGATACGCCATCCTCCAACGCATCGCCGAACTCTCCGGCGGAAGGCTCGACTGGAGCGAAGGCCTCCTCTATCCCCTCCTCCATCGCCTCGAGCGGCTCGGGCACGTGGAGGCGTCGTGGGTCGCAGGCGACTCTGGACGCCGCCGCAAGTACTACCGCCTGACCGACGCCGGACGCACCGCGCTCGTCGACCAACGCGCCCAATGGACGACCGTTCACGCCGCGCTTTCCTCGGTGTGGCGGCCCGGACCCACTCCCATGATCGTTGCCCCCAAACCGTTGCCCGGACGGCCGACGCTCCGGATCCCAGCGCTCCTCTCCGCGACCGGATGGGCGGCCTGACATGATCGACCACACGCTCCCCGAACTCGATTCTTGGCGAGCCGCCCTGCGTGCTCGTCCGGGGGTCTCGGACGCCGACGTCGACGAGCTCACCGACCACCTCCTCGGCGTCGTGGATTCACTCACCGCCGTGGGACTCACGCGCGACGAGGCGTTCCTGATCGCCGTCCGCCGCATCGGACAGCAGGACGCCGTGGCGCGCGAGCTCGCCTTTGAGCACACCGATCGGTTGTGGAAGCAGTTCCTCGGCGCCGGAACCGGAACGGCGGCGTCCGTCGCCGGGCGGGACGTGGCGATCATGCTCGCGTTCGCGGCCGCCGCAGGACTGGCCGTCCGGATCCCGCTCGGTCCTGCCCTGACGGCGTCGCAGCCGCCGTGGTTGGGGCTCCTCGTGGCGATCTGCGCGCTCGGGTTCGTATTCGTCGCGTGGTGGGCCTGGCGGCACCGCCCGCGGGTCGTGGGAGTGTCGGCCCTGGTCGCGGTGTCCATCGCCGTGGGTGGGCTCAGCCAAGCGCTCTTCCCGTTCGCCGAGGCGTCCGACACCCGGACTCTCGGGGTCCTGCACCTGCCGATCCTGGTGGGGATCGTGCTCGGCGTGGCCTACCTCGGGCACGCCTGGCGTGACGTGGACCGGTGGCAGGACTACGTCCGGTTCCTCGGTGAACTCCTGATCTACTACACGCTCATCGCGCTGGGGGGCTCCGTCCTCATGGGGCTGGCCGCCGAGTTGGCCACGATCCTTGACCTCGACTGGGGCCTGCTGTACGAGTGGGGCTTGCCCATCGGGGCCGGGGGTGCCCTGATCGTCGCCGCGTGGCTGGTCGAGGCGAAACAGAGTGTGGTGGAGAACATGGCCCCTGTGCTCACGGCCGTCTTTACGCCCCTGTTCACCCTGCTGATGCTCGGGTTCCTCGTCGCCATGGCGGCGACCGGCAGCACCGGCGCCAACCGCCACGTGCTCATCGTGATCGATCTGGTGTTGGTGGTCGTGTGGGGGCTCGTGCTGTTCACGGTGTCCGCCCGCCCGGACGTGCCGCCGCGGCTCTCCGATTGGCTGCTGGTGGCTCTCATGGCGAGCGCGCTGGTCGTGGACGTTGTGGTCCTGGCCGCCCTCGCCGAACGCGTCGGCGAGTTCGGCGCCAGTCCCAACAAGCTGGCCGCGCTCGGCGAGAACGTGGTCCTGCTGGTGAGCCTGGCCGGCAGTTTGTGGCTGTTCGTCGGTTTCCTGCGCGGACGCCGCGGGTGGCGCTCTCTGGAACGCTGGCAGAGCCGCTACCTGCTGGTCGTCGGCGCGTGGGCCGCAGTGGTCGTGTTCGTCTTCCCGCTGGTGTTCGGCTTCCGGTAAGGGGCGGACGCCGCAGCGCCACCAGCTACCGGCGCCGAGCGGTCTTTCTCAGCGCTGCGTAGGTGCCCGAGGCGAAGGCAAGGAACATCGCCACGAGGCTCCGGCGGCGAAACCCCACCGGCTGGGGGCGGTCCTTGACGACCGGACCGGTGCTGCCGATGACGCCGCCGCAGAGCACGAGCTGGAGCATGAGGACGACCATGAGGGGCATGACCTGGTCCGAGGGCGTCCGGCACCGCTGGGGATCCCGCCCCCCGAACAGAAAGTGACGGACGCCCCGGACACCGGAAGGACCGGCGCCGGGGCGTCCGAGACTCGATCAGCCTGCCAACACCCACCCACGGGAGCGGGGGAAGTCGACTTCGACGATGTCGCCGACCGCGAAGATCGCGGACGGATCGGGGTCGCTGACGACGGCCACCACCGGACCGGCGGCGGTGTCGACTTCGTACTCGACGGTCTCGCCGTAGAACACCGCCCGCAGGACGCGGCCGTGGTTCCCGGACACCGACTCGCCCTCGGCGGGGGCGTCCCGAAGCGCCGAGATGGACACGGACTCCGGACGGACCAGCACGACGTGATGGTCGGCCTCGCCGATGCCCGCCGCGGCCGGGATGACCCGCTCGCCGCCGAGCACCTCGACGGTCGCCTGGTTGTCCTCTTGCGAGAGCAGCCGGCATTCCAGGAAGTTCGCGCTGCCGATGAAGTCGGCGACGAACACCGTCGCGGGATGCCGGTAGATCTCCTCGGGGGTGCCCATCTGCTCGATGCGGCCCTTGTTCATGACGATGATGCGGTCGGACAGGCTCATGGCCTCGTCCTGGTCGTGCGTCACATAGAGGGCGGTGATGCCGAGGCGCTGTTGCAGCCCGCGAATCTCGGTCCGCATCTGGACGCGCAGCTTGGCGTCCAGGTTGGACAGCGGCTCATCGAACAGCAGCACCTTCGGCCGCATGACCATGGCGCGGGCGAGCGCCACGCGCTGCTGCTGTCCGCCGGAGAGCTGGCTGGGCGCGCGGTGCTTGAGATGGACCAGATCCATGGAGGTGAGGGCGGCGTCCACCTGGTCGGCGATCTCCTCCTTGGGCAGCCGCTTCAGCCGCAGCCCGTAGGAGACGTTGTCGGCGACGTTCATGTGGGGGAACAGCGCGTAGCTCTGGAACACCATCGACATCGGCCGCTTGTCCGGCGACAGCCGCAACATGTCGGCGCCGTCGAGCGTGATCGACCCGGACGACGGGGTCTCGAAGCCGGCCACCATACGGAGCGTGGTGGTCTTGCCGCATCCGGACGGTCCGAGCAGGGTGACGAACTCGCCCGCGGTGGTCTCCAAGTTGACGTGGTCGACCGCGACCGTGGTGCCCTCGCGCGTGGTGAACTCCTTGACGAGGTCGGTGATCTTGATGCGCCCCGACTGGGGCTCGCTCGGGTTCACAACCCGCCTCCTACTCCGGTACGTGCGGCCGGGTTGCCGCGGACGATCAGGCTGAGCAGCCCCATGACGGCGAGCACGATGGCGAGCAGCAGGGTGCAGAAGGCGAACGCGTTGCCGAAACGTCCGGCGTCCACCTCGGCGAGGATCTGCTTGGTCATGATGCGGGTCTGGGGCGTGGTGATGAAGATGATCGGGGACAGGGTCGTCATCGACCGCGCGAACGCATAGATGAGGCCCGAGAGGAACGCCGGCCGGATGAGCGGCAGGGTGATGGTCCGGAAGGTGGTGACTCCGGACGCCCCCAGCGACGCGGACGCCTCGTCGATCGACGGGTCGATCTGCCGCAGCGCCGCGATGCCCGAGCGCTGCCCGGACGGCAGCGAGCGGATGGTGTAGACCATGACGATCGCGATGGCGCCGCCGAACATCGCCGCTCCGCCGCCCAGCGCGGGCAGGAACATGCGGTTGCCGACGATCAGCGGGGTGTTGAAGGCGATGGCGTAGCCGATGCCGAGGACGGTCCCGGGGACGGCCAGGCCGAGCATGCCGAGGAAGTCGAGCAGACCCGAGCCGCGGCGGAGCCGCCGGACCACCAGCCACGCGATCAGCATGCCGAGCAGGCCGGCGATCGGGGTGGCGATGAGGGCGAGCAGGGTGGTGTCGGTGATCGACTTGTTGCCGATCCCGGACAGCACGTAGCGGAAGTTGTCGAGCGTGAACTCGTTGTTCACGCCGAGGATCTTCACGACCCCACCGACGAGAACCGTCGCGTAGATGCTGATGATGAACAGCGCCACCAGCAGAGCGAAGGCCAGCAGCGGGACGCGTCCGCTCGCGTTGGTGAGCAGGCGACGGGCGCCGGCCGGCTTGCCGGTGACGCTGACGACGCTGCGGCGGCTCACCCAGTACTGCTGAATCACGAACACCAGCACGGCGGGCATGAGCAGCACCAGCGAGTAGGCCGAGCCGGCAGCCACGTCGTACTCGCCGGTGATGGCGATGTAGGCGCGCGACGCCAAGACGGTGTAGTCGCCGCCGATGACGAGCGGGTTGGCCAGGTCGGCGATGGCCTCGACGAACAGCAGCAGGAAGGACGCCGCGAACCCCGGGACGAGCATCGGGACGGTGACCCGCCAGAAGGTGGTCCACTTGGAGCCGCCGAGGTTTTCGGACGCCTCGTCGAGCGCCGGATCGAGGTTCTCCAGCAGCCCCTTGAAGTTCATGTAGGCCACGGGGAAGAACGACAGGACCAGCACGAGCGTCAGTCCGGGCAGGCCGTAGATGTTGGCTTGGGTGCCGAGGAGTCCGTAGGTGATGATGCCGCGGCGTCCGAGGAGGGTGATGACGGCGGTCGCGACCGCGAACGGCGGCGACACGACAGGCAGCAGGCAGATCAGATGCATCCAGCGCTTGCCGGAGAACTTCACCATCACCTGGACATAGGCCAGCAGGAACCCCAGAACCGTCCCGAGGACGCCGACGACGGTCCCGAGGACGAGGGTGTTGAGGACGATGCCCTGGTTCACCCGCGAGGTGAACAGCGAGGACACGACGTGCCAGCCGCTGGGGCTGAACGCCTGCACGAAGATCGTGGCGAGCGGGTACAGCACCAGCAGGCTGAGGATCGCGACGACGACCACGACGATCACGGTGGTTGACCAGTCGTGGCCGGCCCGCCCCGAGACCGAGCGACGCCGCTTGGACGCCGCCCGGGGCGGGGTGCCGGCCGCCTCAGCGACGGCCGGCACGCTGGCGAGGGACATGGCTCATTCCTTGGGCTGAGCGGCGATCTCGGCGTCGAAGCGCGTGGTGAGCGCCTTCTTGGACGCCGCGGCCTTGGCGAAGTCGTAGTCGATGAGCTTGACGTCCTCGAGCTTGACCATGCGCGAGTCGGTCTTGGCCTCGGGGTTGGTGTGCACCTGGTAGGAACCGACCGTCGGGCCGACTTCCTGGGCTTCGGCGGACAGTGCCCAGTTCACGTACTTCTTGGCAGCCTCGGCGTTCTTGCTGCCCTTGATGACGGCGACGCCGCCGATCTCGTAGCCGGTGCCCTCGGACGGGAACGACACGACGAGGTCGGTCATGCCCCGCTCCTTGTACAAGACGCAGTCGTGGCTGAACACGATGCCGACCGCGACCTCGCCGCGTCCGGCCACCTGACCGGGCGCCGTGCCCGACTTGGTGTACTGCAGGACATTGCTGTGCATCTTCTTCATCCAGGCCAGGCCGGCGTCGTCGCCGCCGCGCAGGGTGACCTGGGTCCACAGCGTGGTGAAGGCGGTGCCCGACGTGGACGGGTGCGCCGTCGACACCTGGGACTTCAGCTTCGGGTTGAGCAGGTCCTCCCACGACTTCGGCACCTCGACGCCGAGCTGGTTGAGCACCTTCTGGTTGGAGCAGAATCCGAGTGCGCCGACGTAGATGCCGGCCCAGTAGCCCTCGGGGTCCTTGTACTTGGCGGGGATCTTGGCTGCGTTCTCCGGGACGTACTTCTCGAGCAGATCCTGCTTCGCTGCGGCGCCGTAGCCGTCGGCCGGGCCGCCCTGCCACACGTCGAACTCGGGCGCCGCCTTGGCCGCCGCGAGACGCGCGACGGTCTCGCCGGAGCTCAGCCGGACGAACGTCGCCGGGATGCCCGTCTTGGCCGTGAACGCCTTCGTCCAGGCGTCGCAGACCTCTTCCATCGCGCCGCAGGCGACCGTGACCTTCTGGTTCGCCGTGGCGTTGGTCTGGGTCGCGGAGTCGACCGCGCAGCCCGCCGTCGTCACCATTGACATGGACGCGAGGACCGCCAGGCCCGCCGCTAGCCGTCGCTTCATGTTCGTGCCTCCTTTGCCAACGGGGCAGTCTCGCCCCCTTGGTCGTGAGCCTAAGTACGCGGGTTCGGACGCCGCGATCACGGCTTCACCACGATTCGTCACGGTTCCGTGATGTTGTGACGGGACATCACAAAGTGGCCCCGGCTAGGGAACCGCTGATGAATGCTGTTCTTGGCGAGGACGGGTCGGGCGATTGCCGGTAACCGTCCCTACGGACGCACGACCAGCCGGTATCCGCGGCCGTGATCGCTCAGGATCCGCCGCGGATCGTGGTGTTCGTCGCCGAGCTTCCCCCGGAGGCGGTACATCGCGGTTCGGACCGCCTCGCGCCCGCCCCACTGACCGGTGGACTGGCCCAGCGCCCGCAACAACACGTCCCACGCGACGGTCTGACCGGGCTGCTCGGCCAGCGCCCACAGCAACCGGAACTCCGAGGGCGACAGGTGGAGATCCCGTCCGTCGCGCCGGGCCTGGCCGGTCGCCGCGTCGAGTTGCAGGTCGCCGACATCCCGGACCGTCGCCGCCGCGGGCGGTGCGGCTGCGTCGGCACGCCGCAGGACTGCCCCGACGCGCAGGACCAGCTCTCGTGGGCTGAACGGCTTGACGACGTAGTCGTCCGCGCCCGCCTCCAGGCCGGCGACGCGATCGACGTCGGCGCCCAGCGCGGTCAGCAGGATGATCGGCAGCGACGAGTGCTCGCGGATGCGCCGGCACAGCTCGACGCCGCTCGCCCCCGGCAGCATGACGTCCAGCACGACGAGGTGGATCGGTTCGGATCCCAGGACCGTCCATGCGCGCTCGGCGTCCGGGGCCGAGGCCACGGCGTAGCCCGCGGCGTCGAGGGCGAAGGTCAGGAGTTCGACCATCCGGGGCTCGTCGTCGACCAACAAGATGCGATGGGCGGTCATGGCCGCTCCTCCCTCTCGGATGCCCCCGCGCGCGCCGGCAGGCTGGCGAGGACGGCGGTGCCGCGTTCGCTGATGGTGTCCACGAGGCAGGTGCCGCCGTGGAGTTCGATGATGCGTTTGGTGATGAGCATGCCGAGGCCGTGGCCGCTGA
Source organism: uncultured Nigerium sp. (assembly GCA_964482465.1). GTDB lineage: Bacteria > Actinomycetota > Actinomycetes > Propionibacteriales > Propionibacteriaceae > Propioniciclava. Next base: position 15,642 of record CAYZXQ010000051.1, read on the forward strand.
CGGACTTGCCATCCAGGGTGCGGCGGAACAGGTCGCGTTTCTGGGCCCCGGTCATGCCCCCGCCGTCGTCGCTCACGACGATCAGGACCCCCTGATCGGCTTTGCGGACCGTCACCTGCACCTGGGAGTCGTCCCCGCTGTGCCGGACCGCGTTGGTCACCAGGTTGATGAGCGCCTGCCGCAACAGCGCCGGATCGCCCTGGATGCGCGGCGGGGCACCGCGGGCCGACAAGGTGATACGTCCGGGGTAGAGGCGTCTCAGGTCGGTGACGACGTCCAGGGCGATGCGCCGGACGTCGGCGTTCTCCAGGTGCAGGGTGAAGAGCTGGGCGTCGATCCGGACGTCCGCGAGCAGGTCCTCGGCGAGCTGGATCATCTCGCTGCTCGTGACGCTGATGGTCTCGACGAGCGCGCGTTGCCGCTCGTTGAGGACGCCGACCGTCTCGTGCTCGAGCAGCTCGCAGGCCCCCGAGACGAGCGCCAGGGGCGTCCGGACCTCGTGGCTCAGCACGCCCACCCGGTCCGCGCGCTGGCGGGCGACCTCGCGCCAGCGGAGGGTCTCGGCGTGCAGCAGGCTCGATCGGCGTCGGCATGCCAGGGCGTACGCGACGGCCACCACCAGCCCGATTCCCGCCGCGAGCGCCACCCACGCCCATGCCATGAACAGCAGGCTAGTGGACCGTCCCTGCCTCGGACGGGCGTCCGCGACCTATGCCAGACCGGGCAACGGCGACTTCGGAACCGTCAGCAGGAACCCGCGCAGGGAGTAGCCGGCGATGATGTCGTCCCAGCCGAGGGTGGGGGCCTGGGCGACCACCAACTCATGGCGCAGTAGGCGGCTGAGCAGGATGTCGCTCTCCTGGATCGCCAGCGAGTTGCCGGGGCACTTGTGCGGGCCGTCCCCGAAGCTCATCACCTCGGGCCCGATGCCCCGCGGCAAGGTCCGTCCGGGACGCAGGTCGAGCGGGCACTCGCCGACGGTGTCGGCGTCCGAGTTCGCCTGCCGGATGAACAGGTCGAGGAACTCGCCCGCCGCGACCGTGTAGGTCTGGTCGCCGTCGGTGAACGTGAGCTCGCGCTGCGCGCGGCGGTAGAGGTGGCCGACGATGGGCTCCAGCCGCAGGATCTCGTGGAGGATGTCGTAGCGTTCGGCCTCGTCACCGGCGAGATAGCGGGCGCGCAGGTCGGCGTCCGCTATCAGGTGCAGCGTCGCCATCGAAATGAACTCGCGGGTCGTCACCATGCCCGCGGCGCCGTAGGTGACGCACTCGATCAGAATCTCCCACTCCTTGTAGCCCTCGGCCAGCAGGTGGCTGATGACGTCCTCGCCGGGCTTCTTGCGGCGGGCGGCGATGGCCGGGCGGACGTCCGCGACGTAGAACGCCACCATCGGCGCGTGAGCGCGGACGTTGCGGATCGTCCACTGCAGCTTGTTCTCGGTCATCCCCGACAGCGGGTCGAACGCGGGCTGGTCGAACAGCCGCTCCAGCCGCCGGGACATGCCCTTGATGTTGCTGTTGGTCAGGCCGATCACCTGCGCGGCGACCTCGGTCGAGAACCGCAGGCTCACGTCGTCGAGCCGGAACGTCGGGGCGTCCACCATCTCGGCGACGAGGCCGTCCGCGCGTTCCTCCATGAGCGTGCGGTAGCGGGTCGACACCGTCTTCGGCGCGAAGTAGCGCGCGATCTTGCTGCGCTGCTGGCGGTGGTCCTCGCCGTCCATGAAGAGGATCGGCCGCTGCTCCATCGCGCCGTCCGGGATCGCCTCGATATTGAAGCCCGCCTGCTTGGTCGCGTCCCTGTCGCGCAGAATCTGCCGGACCGCCTGCGCCGACCGGATACGCCACGCCCCGTCGACATGCTCGATCCGGGGCGAATCCGCCTCACCGGGACGATGGGACAGACGACGATCCTGGGCGACGTTGCTCATGGGGTGAGCCTACGCGCTGGCCGTCCGCGAGGGGATTGCCCGGACGCCCCTGCTCGCGCTCCGTGCGGTCGCGGACGCCGCGGACGCCGCGGGCGCGCGAGTGGGCGGCTGCCCACCGTAGGGGTTGCGGGGAAGGGGTAAGTGACCCGCGTGGCGGGTCAGTTGTCGGTTGTTTGTCCGGGGGGA